>CAZPJD010000247.1:0-16613 GCA_964586775.1 uncultured bacterium
ACCTCGATGTCAACGCCGCGGTACATCTCGTGGAACCCCTTTTGCTGACCGCAGCCCAAGGCGTTGGTCACGGACATCTTGTAGACTTCCTTCTCGTACAGCCGCTGCTTCACGTCGGAGAGCTTCTCCGGCTGGACATACGCAATGATGAGTTTCATCGGATCGCCCCTTTATTCGACCGTGAAGACCTGGAAGCCGCTGTACGACTCCATGCCGTGTTCGCTGATGTCCAAACCGCGCTGTTCCTCGTGGTGGTGCGCACGGATGCCGATCGTCACCTTCATCGCGTATGTGACCGCGAGGACGCAGGCGAACACGAACAGGCAGACGGAAGCGCTGCCGATGATCTGTACGCCGAGCTGCGAGAACCCGCCGCCCATGAAGAGGCCGTCGTTCGGCAGGCCGAGGGCCTTCTGGCCCCACAGGCCGACGGCGATGGTGCCGAAGATGCCGTTGGTGCCGTGCACCGAGATCGCGCCGACCGCGTCGTCGACCTTGATCTTGTCGATGAACGCGACCGAGAGACAGACGAGCACGCCGGCGATGAGGCCGATGATGATGGAGGCGTTGGGCGAGACGAAGGCGCAGGGCGCGGTGATTCCGACGAGACCGGCGAGCGATCCGTTGAGCGTGAAGCTCAGGTCGGGCTTGCCGTAACGCGCCCACGAGTAGCCCATGGCGGAAATCGCGCCGGCCGACGCCGCGAGCGTGGTGTTGATCGTGATGAGACCGATGAGCTTGCCGTCGCCGACCGCCAGCGCGCTGCCGGCGTTGAATCCGAACCAGCCGAGCCACAGGATGAAGGTGCCCAGGCCCGCGAGGGGCAGGTTATGGCCGGGAAACGCCTTGGGCGTGCCGTCTGGCTTGAACTTGCCGACGCGCGGCCCGAGCAGCCAGGCCGCCGCGAGCGCTGACATGCCGCCGACCGAGTGAACCACGGTCGAGCCGGCGAAGTCCATGAAGCCCATCTTCGCGAGCCAACCGCCGCCCCAGATCCAGTGGCCGATGATGGGGTAGATCAGGCCGGAGATGACGAGGATGTAGACGAGGTAGGCCTTGAACTGCAAACGCTCGGCGATGGCGCCCGCCAGAATCGTCGCGCCCGCGCCCGCGAACACCACCTGGAAGATCCAGTAGATGTGCACCGGCAACTTGCTCGGGTTGAAGGTCGACGCGTCGCCCGACAGGAAGAACCCCGACAGGCCAATGAACCCGTTGCCCGTGCCGAACATGAACGCGTAACCGAACATGTAGAAGACCAGGGCCGTCAGACAGAAGTCCACGTAACCCTTCATCATGACATTCACGCCGTTCTTGGCGCGCGTCATGCCGGATTCGAGACACGCGAACCCGGCCTGCATGAAGAACACCAGAGCCGCGGCGATCAGGACCCACAGGGCGTCCATTCCGGCAGCGACCGCCTCAGGGGTGAGTGTCGATTCCATGGCGGATTGTCTCCCTCCATCGTACGAGTGAAAAGGCGGAAAAACGGCTGTAGCCGAGAATCCGATAGCCCGAACCGATGGCGGCGCACATATCAAACCCCGTGCCAACGTGAGGTCGATCGCTTAAGTAGCGGTTTTTACGAGGGATAGGATTCCACCGGCGGTCAATTTGCGGCGATTCCGCGACAAATATGGAAAATCCAGAGTCGAAATTGGAATTTCCGAAGGGCGCCCAAATTGAAATATACAAATATGTAAAATTATTCGCCGAACACGCGACATCCGCCGGGTTTGGCGAGGGAGTCAGCTCTTGTAGAGCAGAACGACGACGGCGACGAACCAGAGGAGGATGTTGACGAGCAGGGGCTTGTCGGAGACGAGGACCTTGCTCGGACTCCCGCCTTCTTCGCGCTGATGGACAAGGTAGAGGTAGCGGAAGATGCCGTAGATGACGAAGGGGATCGTCAGCGGCAGGCGCGTCGTGCCGAGCTTTTCGATCGTCGCGGGGTCCATCGTGTAGAGCGAATACGCCACCACGGTGCTGGCCGTGACGACCGCGATCATCTGGTCGAGGTAGTAGGGCGAATACTCCTCCAGAATGCGCCGGTGCTCGCCCGCCTCGCCCGAGAGCAGCACCAGCTCGTGCCGTCGTTTGCCGAAACCCAGGAACAGCGCAAGCAACGTGGTGCAGATGATGATCCACATGCCGATCGGCACGTTGATGATCGCCGTGCCCGCCAGCACGCGCAGCACAAAACCCGCCGCGATGCACCCCACGTCGAGGATGACCACGTGCTTGAGCTTCAGCGTGTAGGCGATCTGGAGCGCGAGGTAGAGCACGGCGATGAAAAAGAAGTCGAACCCGACTTTGGTCGTGATGACGTTGAGCGCGAGCGAACCGGCGAGCGCCGCCACGGCGACGAACCCCATAGCCCGCTGAGCGTCGGGGATCGACAGTTCGCCCGAGGCGATGGGCCGGAATTTCTTGTTGGGGTGCAGGCGGTCTTTTTCGTAGTCCTTGATGTCGTTGAACAGATAGACCGCGCCCGAGAGCAGACAGAAGACGACAAAGCCGCCGCAGACCGCGACGACGTCGGTCAGATCGGTGAGATGCCCCGCGAACACGAGCGCCGGGAAGACCATGAAGTTCTTGATCCACTGCTTCGGGCGCATCGCCTTGAGGACGGCTGTCACGTTCATTTTCGCGCCCGGCTCCGTTGCTCCATGGTCGGCGGGATGCTACTGTGCGCCCCTGTAGGGGTCAAGGCGAATGGGCAATCGCGCGGGGGAAAACGCGGGCGCGCGTGCGTCCGACGAGCGAGACATGCGCGAAGAATCGGAAGAGAAAAAACCCGCTACGATGATCCGCTGGGCGATCGTCGTTGCGGTGCTCGTGGCCATGGCCTGGGCCGCGCTCACCTGCGCAACGGGCGGCGTTGTCGATTCCACCGGCGACCTCGATCGTATCCTGCGCGACGCGGCGGTCGATTCCACGGTACCCGCGCCGACCCCCGTTCCGGCCACGCCGCTCGGCGTGCGTACGCGCCTGCCCGCCGCCGGCGAACCGCCCACCGCCGTTTACTCCGAGGACGAAGAGGCGTTTTTGGACGAGCTCCCCGCCGACGGCGAGGATGAGCCCGTCGAGGCCGACGCTTCGCCCACGCCTTCGGACCCCTCAGCGGGCTGATTCCTCGATCTTCGCGATCGCTTCCGCCGCCGCCCGGCGCACATCGGGGTGTGCGTCCTTGGTCTTCGCGCGCAGGGCGTCGAGGGCGCCTCGCGCGGGCAAGCCGATGAGTCCGAGCGACCGCGCCGCGCGCTCGCGCACATTGGGATCGGAGTCGTCGAGGGCGCGCATCATCGCGGGCGTGGCGCTTCCCGCATTCTCGCCGACGCGGCCGAGCGCCGTTGCGCAGTCGGCGCGCACGTTCCAGCGGTGATCCGTCAGCGCCTTCGCCATCTCGTCCACCGCCGCGGGTTCGGCATCGGGGGCGACGTTTGAAATCCCGAGCCCCGCGGCCTTGCGAACGCGCACGTCGGAGTCGCGCAGACCCCAGATCACCGCGCGCACCTCGGGGCCGGTGCGCGGACCGATTCGCGACAGGGCGTATTGGGCCGCCGCGCGCACCGACGCCACAGGGTCGTTGGTCGTCTTCACCAGCGTCGCCGACGCGGGCCGCCCCGCCGCGCCCATGATCGCGAGGGCGTCCGCCGCGCCGCGACGCAGGTTGTCGTTGCGATCGACGAGCGCTTTTTCAAGATCCGGCAGCGCGCCCTTGCCGACGGCGGCCAGCGCACGCACCGCGCCCTCGTAGTCGCCGCCGTCCCTCAGCTTTTTCAGCAGTGCGGGCACCGACGGCGTGCCGATGCGTGCCAGCGCCGCCTGCGCCGCGCCGCGCACGTCGGGGTTTGCGTGATCCGCGGCCTTCGAGAGCGCGGGCACCGCGGCGGGCCCGATGCGCACGAGCGCGTCCACCGATTCGTCGCGCAGCTCGACGTCTGCGAGCGACGCGATCAGCGTGGGCGCGGAGGGCGCGGCCTCGCTGTCCATGGCGCCCAGCGCGCGCACGGCCGCGAGACGCACCCTCGGCTCATCGCCGCGCGCGAGGGCATCGAGGGTCGGCACGACGGTCTCGTGCCAGGGGCCGATCGCGGCCATCGCGTCGATCGCCGAGACGCGCACGTTGACCGCCTCATCCGCGTTCGCCGCGACTTTCGCCAAAGCGGGCAGCGATGCGCGCGCGCCGCCGCCGGTCATCGCCAGGGCGCGGGCGGCATCGGTGCGTACGGTATCGCGCGGATCGGCGAGCGCCCGCGTCTGCGAGGGAACATCCGACGTGAACGGAACATCGACGGGCGGTTCGGGCGTGGGTGCGTTCTCGAACCACGACTCGTCTTCCTGAAAGAATTCCTTTTTGGCGCAGCCGCCCGCGCCGACGGAAACGGCGATCACGAGCGCGATCGCGAGCGCCCACGCGCATGTTCGCGCGCGGACCGAGAGGCGATGCGGCATCAGCCGTCCTTCTTGCGCAGCAGGGCGTCGAGCGGGTTTTCCTTTTTCTCGCTCTTGCCGGAAAGCTGCGTGGAAAGCTGGGCGAACAGATCGTTTTTGGCGGGATCGGCCGCGGGCTTGGGCGAGGGCGGCGCGCCGTCGAGCGGATTCGCCCGCGCGGGCGCGGTCCCGCCGAGGCGGGCCTTCACGTCGTCGAAGAGTTTGGATTTCTCGGCGTCGACGTAGCCGCTCTGGAAACGCTGCCCGATCTGACCGACGTGCTCCGCAACCTTCTTCTTTCGCTCGGCATGCGCGTCGCCGATGGTCGGCTCGTCGTCGGGGTCGGGCGCGGTCTCGAGCAGGTCCTCGTCCTCGATCGCGAAGCGATCCTCGAACGACGAGGGGATGATCGACAGCACGCCGTGGTCGGCGAGGCGATGCACGACAAAGAGCGTGTACTCGATCGACCAGCCCGCGCGCTCGGCGATATCCTCGGCGGTCGGCGGCCGTCCCTCGGCCTCGACATCCGCGGTGATCTCGATCACGCGCCGGCAACGCTCGCGATATTCCGTGCCCATACGCCCCTCCGTCGTCCCTTCGTCCACGGTCGGGATAGCCCCCGCCGCGCCCCGCGTCAAGTTCGTTCGCGAGGTGGCATTTGAAGTGGTCGCGAGCCGTTTCCCAAGCGGTGACGGTGTCGCTATCATCGCGGCGGAATCACCCATGCGTTTTCCGCTTCATCCCGATACGCCGCCACGCTATGCCGTTGCGACGCTGTGCGCCGCGCAATTCGCGCTGTTTGCCCCCGCCCATGTTTTTCTTTTCGCCGCGATGAACGTGGCCGATCTGCTGTTGGCCGCTTTGATCACGGGCGCGATGTATCTGCTCTGGCGTCGCGGCGGAGTGGTTTCGGCATTGATTCTCGTCCTCGTCGCGATTCCCATTTGGATACCGCCGGGCATTGTCCACTTCGATGCTTTTCCCTTCGCGGCCGCGGCGACTGTTGTTGCCGCGATCGTCGCGGTATTTTTTGTGCGCCGGGAGAAACCCTTCGTCCGCGCGTTGGTCGCGGCTCTCGTGTTTGCGTCCGGCATGGCGGCCTGCACCGCGTGGACGATGCGCGTCCCGAGCGATGCCGACTCAGCGCGGCGGGATGTTTCGCTGCTCGGCGTGGGACGCGTGATTTTCGACGCGCGCACGCGACCGGAACTCGATCATCTTCGGCACGTGCTCCTCGATCCCACCAGGCCAAGGCTTTTCGTCACCCGTGGATTTGATTGGGAATCGAAACGCGACGGGGTTTTTGCGGTGGATCTCGCGACGGGCGCCGTGACGCCGATCGGCGCGACCCCTGCCCAGGCGCAGGTGGTGGATGTCGAGCGTCGTCACCTTATCGTCGGACATTTTCGCACCGGCGAACTCATCGCGTACGATCTCGACTCGCTCGCGCCGGTCGCCGAAATCCCGATACGCCGGCCAATCGTGTTTGTGCCCGATCGCGCGGGCCGATCTTTTTGGATGCTGGGCGAGCGGCACCCGATAGCGACGCGTTGGGGATTCGAGGGGCTCTACCCGGTCGTCCGGTCGGCCAACCTGGGAGGGCTCCTTCCCGCGAGCATGGCGGTGAGCGAGGACCGCAACGCCGCCTATATCCCGTCCAACATCATGAGCCCGTTCAATCACCTTGTGGAACTGGAACTGGATCGTCTGACGGTGCGTCGCGAGGTCTCGCTGGGATTTCGACCGACCCGGTCCATCGTCGTCGACGAAGGGCACAGTGTTCTCTATCTCGCGCACCCGCTACCCGGTTCCATAGGCGTGTACAACATCGGCGAACTGCGCCTCGTTCGTTCGCTGCCGGCGCCCACGGGTGCTTACCCGTTGGTTTTTGATCCCGAGACCAGTCTGGTCTTCGTTGCCAGCTACACCACGGGCGAACTGTGGGCGGTCGATGTCGAGTCCGGGCAGGTGAGGTGGCGCGGGTACGTGGGCCGGCGCGCGCGCGGACTGCTCGTCGATCACGAACGGCGAAAGGTCTATGGGACCAGTTCCCTGGGCGTATTCGAGATCGACGTGAGGCGGATGATCGAATCGTCCGGCCCCGCCGCCTCGTGAAGCTTTTCGTCCCACGTCCCAAGTGATAGGAAGAACGCAGTCCCAATTTAACCGACCGTAAGACGGTTCGGCGGAACCTTCGGAGGCATGTCCATGGCCGCGCCGATCAAACCCTATATTTCCCCGAATGTGGAGATTCCGGAATTTTCCACGCAGGCGGTCGTGCTCGGCCTCGCGCTGTGTTTCATCATGTGCGCGGCGAATGTGTACGTAGGGCTTTACGCGGGTATGACGGTGAGCGCGGCGATTCCCGCGTCGGTCATTTCGATGGGGGTTTTGCGCGGGCTGCTCAAGCGCGGGACGATTCTCGAGAACAACGTGGTCCACACCATCGCGTCCGCGGGCGAGAGCCTCGCCGCGGGTATCATCTTCACGGTTCCCGCGATTCTGCTGCTGGGGATCTGGGATCACTTCAACTACCTCGAAACGACACTCATCGCCCTCGCGGGCGGCGTGCTGGGCGTGCTCATGATGATCCCGCTGCGCCGTTCGCTGATCGTCGAGAACACCGACCTTCGCTACCCCGAGGGCGTCGCGTGCGCCGAGGTGCTCAAGGCCGGCGACAGGGGCGGCGAGGACCTGTTCGGCATCTTCTGGGCGATGGGCCTCGGCATGGCGTTCAAGATTTTGGGCGGCGTCTTCGGCGTCTTCAAGGGCACGGTCGAGGGCGCGTTCAAGATCGGTCGGACGGCGATCGGCGGCGGATCGGACATCTCGCCGATGCTGGCCGCGGTTGGTTTCATCTGCGGGTGGGAGATTTCTCTGCTCGTCTTCGCGGGCGGCGCGATCGCGTGGTTCATCGTCATTCCGATCCTCATTCCCGTCGTCCAGGGCATGATCGCCGACCCCGCGGCGAACGCCGCGACGATCCACGCGCTGGGCGCGCTGCCCGCCGAGATCGCCAAGGACTTCGGCGCGAGCGCGATCGGCGACATGAACACGGTGTGGAACAAGTACATCCGCTTTTTCGGCATCGGCACGATGATCGTCGGCGGCGTGTGGTCGATCATCCAGGTGCGCAAGGGCATCGTGAAGGGGCTTCGCTACGCGCTCGAAGGTCTGCGGGGCGGCTCGCAGGCGGCCGAGATCCGCACCGAGCAGAATATCAAGGGCGCGCATCTGGCCTGGCTGATTCTGGCGTGCGTGGCGTTGATCGTGGTGGCGTATTTCCACATGACGGGGCACGCGGGCACGACTGCGGCGACGACCGTGGCGATGTTCATCCTCTCGTTCTTTTTCATCGCCGTGGCGAGCTACATCGCCGGTCTCGTGGGCTCCTCCAACAGCCCCGTATCGGGCATGACGATCTGCACGGTATTGCTGACGGCGGGGATGCTGATCGTGCTCGGCTACACGGGGACGGAAGGCATGCTGGCAACGCTCGGCGTGGCCGGCGTGGTGTGTTGCGCGGCGAGCATCGGCGGCGACATCTCGCAGGACCTCAAGATCGGCTACATCCTGGGCGCGACGCCGCGCCGCCAGCAGTGGGCCGAGGTGCTGGGCACGGTGGCGGCGGCGTTCATCATCGCGCCGGTTATGACGCTCCTGCACCGGGCCTACGGCATCGGAACGGGGCTCAAGGCGCCGCAGGCCAATCTGTTCAAGTCGCTCGTCGGGGCGTTGTTCGATCCGAGCCAGCACATGCCATGGATTCTGGTCGGGCTCGGCGCGGCGCTCGGCGTGCTGGTGGTGCTGGCCGACAAATTCGTTTTGGAGCCTCGCAACACGAAGTTTCGTCTGCACGTCATGCCGCTCGCGGTGGGGATCTACCTGCCGCTGTCGGTTTCGGCGCCGCTGCTCGTGGGCGGTGCCGCGGCGTGGTGGATCGGCCGCGCGACGGCGGCCGACCTCGCGAAGCAGACCGCGGTGACGCACCGGGGCACGCTGTTCGCCTCGGGCATCGTCGCGGGAGAAGCCATTGCGGGCATTCTGATCGCGGGCCTCATCATCGTCGTCGGCGAATTACCGCTCAAGGCGACGGATCTGACCGGCCGGCTTGGCGTTGCGGCGGACGTCCTCTCCGTCGTCGCGATGCTCGCCGTCTCGTGGGGCATGGTGCGTTACGCGATGAAGAAGCGGGCGTAACGGCGTGGGATCAATCCGCCGGCGCGACCACGATCGTGTGTTCCGCTTCGGCGGGATTTGTCCAGATCGACATCACGCCGTTGGTTTCATCCAGGTCCCACGTCCACGTGTCGCCGCCATCGCTGACGTCGAGTGTCCAGCCATCGGGGTAATTGCGTGCCTCGGACAGGTAGATTTCGGTCGGCCCCGTCGTACCCTCGCGGTTGCGAAACGCAAGCGTGAAGACGCCGGTCGCGTCGTCGTAGCCATAGGAGATCGGCGTTCCCGCAACGGCGCGCGGATAGATCGAGGCGATGCGCGCGTGGTGGGCTTCGTCGCCGGACAGAAAGAATCCGCAGTCCCAGAACGTCCACCCGCTGGTCACGCGCTCCAGCATCCGCAACGCTTCGTTTTCCCAGAGAGCCCGGTTTTCGTCGTCGGTCCAGCGCAGCATCGACCACTCGCCCGCCAGCACGGGAACCCGGTGCGCCGCGGCCTCGTTTCGGCGCAGGTTTTCCCATCGCGCGAGGGCGTGATCGACCTCGGGCACGTAGCCGCCGGTCACGTCGATGAGCAGGGGATACAGGTGCGGAAAATACGCGAGCCGGGCTTCGCCATCGCGCGGATCAGATAGTTCCGCGACGTAAGACGGCCCGGCCTGATTCGCGATGAACGCGTTGGGCTCGTAAAAGATCCAGCCATCGGGATCGGCCGTGCGGATGCCGTCGATCGCGCGCTGCAAAAACTGCGTGTATTCGGTTTCGTCGAAATCCCGGTAACGCAGGATTCGCGACCCCTGCCACGGCTCGTTCATGATGTCGTAACCGAGCACGGCGGGGTGATCCCGAAACCGATCCGCGACATGCGCCCACATGGCGGCGTAACCGTCCTGCAGCTCGGGATGAGCGTCGTAATCCCAGAAGTTGTCCCACGCGCGCATCACGTCGGGCGAGAGGTAGTTGAACGCCCATCCGCCGAGCATCGACGCGAAGTCGATGAAGGGCATGCCGTCGGTGATCGTCGCCCACTCGGGCGCGCCGTCGGAATCCTCGTTGCGAAGGGGGTCGCCCGCGAAAGGCCCCCACACGTCCTGATGCATGTCGAGCACGACGAGCATGCCCGCGTCGGCGAGGGTGTCGAGCCAGTCCTCGACCGCGTCGAGGTAAGCGTCGTTGTAGATGCCATGTTCCTCTTCAATACGTGCCCAGAAAATCAGGTAGCGCATGAAGTTGAAGCCGTAGACCTCGCCGAAGTCGATCGCCTCCTGCTCGGTTCGGTTCGGCAATCCGGAATCGCCCTTGGCGTTGCCGTCGAAGTTGCAGCCGTGCAGGATCAACGCGCGGCCTTGATCGTCGCGGATGTATTTCCAGTCGTCGTCCGTGTCGTCATCCGTCGCGTCGTCGTCCGGTAGCGGCGGAAACGTGTCGTCATCGGCATCGTCGTCGGCATCGTCGTCCTGGGCATCATCGTCCGAGGAATCGTCGTCGACGGCCATGTCGTCGTCGGTCGACTGTTCTGAGTCCGAAGAAGAACCCCCGTCGCCGCATGCGACGAACGCGGATATGGCGACGAAGCTCGCCAATGTGACAGCCCAAGTCCTCCGCCACATGTCAACACCTCCAACAGTCATCATGCACATAAACAAAGGCGGTTTGCCGCAGCCCAATATTAAGCAACGGACACTTTTGTCGAGTCGCCGCAAGGATCATGTCACGAGATCGAAGTCGTGGATCGTCAGGTCGATCAAAATCGGTCGCGTGCGCGGGGTGCCGTCCGCGCGGCGCGGCGTGATGCGGCGCCCGCGGGTAAACGCAATGCCCTGTTGATTTTTCGCGTGCTCGACCACCACGTTTGCCGCGCGCGCCCATTTGCCGATGACGAGCGCCGTGTAGTCGTGCTGGACGAGCGCACCGAAGTGGTCGAACCGAAACGCCTGCTCGGGCGAGTGCGTGGGAATGGCGGCGGGAAGCCGCGCACGCAGGATGTCGTGTCCGAATTGCTCGAAGCACGTGGGATGATCGAGGATCAAGGCGGGCAGGGTGCAGTAGTTCCAGGTCGCGTAGCCCGCGAAATAGGTCATGTCCAGGTCGTCCCACCAGAAAAATCGCCGCCCGCCGGGGAAATGTCGCCTCGCGTTGGGGCGCGACGCGATCGTGCGACCATCGGCGTCCTCGATGCGAACATCCTGGCCATCGAGAATGCCGATCTGACCGAGCCGGTTGATCGGGGCGATGCGCACGAAGGGGCGGTGGACATCCATCTCGAAGACGGCCTGAACGAACGGCGCGCGGTGTTTGAGTCGGAATGCGAGCCCGTTCGCGCTGACGACCGCCCGCACACGCGCGGCTTCCTTCCAACGCGAAGCACCACCATAGGCATCGACCACACGACGCGCGAGATCGCCCTGCATGCCCGTCCCCGAATTGTCGGAATGGAGGAATCGTATCAGATCCGACCCGGCGACGCCAGGAAAAAAAAGGCGCACTCATCCCTTGCGACACGCGCGCGCCGGTGTTTAATAGATATGACGCGCCCGCGTCACGGAGCCGCCCATGACCTCCCGATCCGATTCCGCGAAGAAGCCCGTCCGCCCCCGTTCCCGCTCGACCCGTTCGCGCACCATCGCGCGGCCCGTCGAGATGGGCGACGTGCCACCCTCGCTCGCCCCCGCGGCCATCGCGCAATACACCGCCGAAGAGGACGGCGCGGCCGCGGACGAGGTGACCGCCGGTGCGATCCGCGATCTGCTCGTCGGCGTGGGCCCCGGCGACGCCGCGCGCATCCTGCGTTCGGTGGTCGATCAGCAGCGAGGGCTCGCCAAGCTGGAGCGCAGGGCGGTGGACACCGAACTCGCGGACGATCATCGCAGCGGGGGATATCCCTACAAATATCTGCTCTCGCGCGCGAACTACGAGCGGCAGAAATACCGCCTGCAGGTCGAGCTGCTCAAACTTCAGGCGTGGGTGAAGGAGACCGGCCAGCGGATCGTCGTGCTCTTCGAGGGACGCGACGCGGCGGGCAAGGGCGGAACCATCAAGCGATTCATGGAGCACCTGAACCCCCGAGGCGCGCGCGTGGTCGCCCTCGAAAAGCCCACCGACGAAGAGCGCGGACAGTGGTACTTTCAGCGCTACGTCGAGCACCTTCCCACCGCGGGCGAAATCGTGCTCTTCGACCGCTCCTGGTACAACCGCGCTGGCGTCGAGCGTGTGATGGGTTTTTGCACCGACGCCGAGTATCACGAGTTCATGCGCCAGGCGCCCGAGTTCGAGCGAATGCTGGTGCGTCAGGGGATTCACCTGTTCAAGTTCTGGTTCTCGGTGAGCCGCCGCGAGCAGCGCCGCCGGTTCAACGAACGCAAGGTCCATCCGCTCAAGCAGTGGAAGCTTTCGGAGATCGACAAGGCGTCGCTCGACAAGTGGGACGACTACACCCGCGCCAAGGAGGCGATGTTCTTCCACACCGACACCGCCGACGCGCCGTGGATCGTCATCAAGTCGGACTGCAAGAAGCGGGCGCGGCTCAACACCATGCGCTACCTGCTGCACAGCCTGCCGTTCACCAAGAAGAATCCCGATCAGATCGGTCCGGTCGATCCGTTGTTGGTGGGGCGCGCGCAGGTGGTGTTCGAGCGCGGCGAGAGCGTGGCGAGCATGCCGACGTAAACACCCGTCAGGGCGCGGGCGTCACCCAGATCGGCGACGACCACGCGCGCTCCTCGATGGGCGTCAGGCAATCGTCGTTCGTGTCCGTGCGCGAATCGCCATAACAGGGATTCACCGAAACGCACTCGCCCGCGTCGCTGAACGTGCAGCGCATCCCGCCCGCGTTGATCGCCGGCGTCGGCTCCTGAATCGCGCGCACGTAATAGGCGGTCTCGCGGCCGGCGGTGGGGAAGTCGGGATCGTCAAACGTCGCGACGCACCCGTCGATCTCGCCGGGGCAGGGCAAGACCTTCCACGGGTCCTCGATCAACTCCCTTACCGGTTCGTCGGCGCGGATTTGCGGCCGGATGCGCACGACCTCGATGCGCGTGATGACGCGGCGCGCGTCGCCGGGGTTGTAGCACTCGCCGCGGCACAATTGGCCCAGCCGCTCGGCGCCGATGCCGCGCAGCGAGTCCTCGGGACAGCCGGGCTGTTGCTCCAACGACCCCGCCGCGCGGACGCGAAAACGCGGGACGCCGTTTGCGCGCACTTGCGATCCCATCGGCGCGGGCGAGTCGCCGCTCACGAGATCGAACCACAGCAGGATGCGGTCGCCGCTGGTGCCATACACCTCGCGGCGGCGAAGCGCGTTCCAGATGGAGTCCCGATCGCGCCCCGGCGAGTGCACCGCCACGAGCCCGCCGGTCATGAAAAAGCTCGCTTGCCGTTCCAGGTCCCAACTCGGCAGCGTCGAGATGCCGGGATTCTTTTTCTTCATTTCGTCCAGCGAATACGAACGCGCCTCGGGGGCGATGGTCGGGAACGCGCGGTCGCGGATGCGATCCGTGCGCGGCCCGCGCGCGTCGCTCATCGTCATGCGATCCGTTTCCTTGTAACCCGTGCCGGGCCGGGCCGAGTGGTTGTCGCTCGATCCGATGAATCCGAATCGGAACCGCAGCGGATCGGCCCCGGGCGCGAAGGTTCCGAGCGCGAGCAGCCGCTGCGCGGAGTTGTCCGGCACGTGCAGGAAGGGCGGGAGGAAGCAATCGCGGCACTGCCCGCAATCCTTCCAGTCCTCGGCCCGCGCGCCGGGGACCGTGGCCGCGCCGTAAACACCCGCGTCGAGATAGATCTGGATCGCTTCGGCCACGCGCGCGTCGCAATCCGCCGAAGCCGGGTCGACGCATCGCGAGCGGATGATCTCGCCCGCGCGCCGGCAGCACGGCGTGTAGACGGGCGTCGAAGGCGGGCACTCGGGCGTGCCGTTCGCGGCGTAGTTCACGCCGGTCCAATCGCGATATTCCTCGGCGTTGCCGTGACCCGAGAAGATCTCGAGCAGGATCTGCCGGTCAGGGTCGTGCATCGCCGTCGTGAGCTGCTTGTCCCACGTCGGGCCGTAAGGCGTGTGGATGCCCCATGTGAGGCCGTGGGGAATGACGATGGACTCGAAACCCCAGTCGTCGAGCTTCGCGAACAGCTCCTTCGGTGTCTTCGCCGTCTCCATGCAATCCGGCGGCAGATCGCGCACCGGCACGCCCTCGGGGCAGATCGGCGCTTCGCTCACCTGCTTTTGCAGGTAGGCGACATCGATCAGGTACGGGATCGTCTCGACATCGCCGGTCAGCAGACGCAGTTGCTCGCGCAGCGGCGTTTTCGTCGCCATCGAGGCCGCGGTCACCACATTGCGCGCGTTGATCGGCCGCGTGGGAATGTGCGCGTCATCCAAGTCGCGCAGCACCACGTTGCGGTGTCCATAGTGCGTGCCGGGGGTCAGGCCGATCTGCGACCACTCCCAGCCGAGAAACGCGACGAGATCGGGATTCGCCGCGTCCTGAGCCACGGCGTTGCACTGGCGAATCGAGCGCACCGTCTCGTCCCACAGCGGCTTCGTCAGGCTCTCGGCGTGATCGTTGGTCGAAAAAAAGTCGAGGTCCGAGCAGTAGCGCGCGAAGTCGCACGCGTCGGACGGCGGATGCACGCCGTCGCCCTGCATCGCCGGGAGCGCGAGCGCGAAGGCGTCCATCGAGAACGTCGTGTGCACGTGCAGATCGCCGAAGAGGATCGTCTTGTCCGTTGACGCGAAAGCCTCGGCGTCGGGCGAGCCCGACGCGAGGGCGAGGCGGGCGGATTCCTGCGTCCGTGCTCTTGCGGAAACGACAGTCGAATCGACGGGCGTGTTCGAGGCGTCGCCGAATTCCTGATAGCCGCCGCAGGCCGACGCCAGAAGCGTCACGATGATGCAAATCGCCGCGCGGATGTTCATGGTATTTCTCCTTCGCGTGGCTTCGTCGCGGTCTCGATCCGGGCCTTCGCGCGCAATTCGGCGAGCAGCTTTTGGACGGCCCTTTCATTCGCGTGTTGCTGCGCCTCGAATCGAATCTGATCCTCGACCTCGGCGAATGGCTTCACCTCGCCCGCCTCGCGCGACGCGGTGAAGATCAATCGCACGCCGCCGGGTACGGCGACCGGATCGCTCCAGTTTCCCGGCGAGGTTGCTTCGGCGACGCGCGCGCCCTCGGCGCCGATGTAGTCCGCCAGCTTGTCCGGCGGCATCGGCGCGGTGGGCGGGGGCGCGGCCTCTTCGTCGGCCATGCGCGCGGCAACGTCCTTTGGGGACGCGCCTGCTCGCAGTTCGGCGAGTGCGTCCCGTGCGCGCGCCGTCGCGGCGGGGCGGCGATCGGAAAACCACAGCGTCCGCACCGCGATGCGCGATGTCGCGCGAAAAAGATCGGGGTGATCTTCGTAGAAACTTCGCAATTCGTCGCCCGTGCAATCGCCCAGGCAGGGGAACGACTTCTCGCGCTCCATCACCGACGCCACGATCGCCGCGCGCACCCGCCGGTCGTTCTGGGCGAAGCCCGATGCGAGGCCGTGCTGGACGAGCAGTTCTTCGTCGATCAGCAGGTCCAGCACGCGCCCCTCGGCTTCCGCGCCGAGCGCCTCGCGCCGATCCGTCGCCAGTCGTTTCGCCGCCTCGTCATAAGCGGCTCGCCCGATTTCCACGCCGTTCACGCGGGCGACGGCATCGTTCGAAACGGATGGAGAGGGGGCGGCGAGAGCATCGCCCACGCGGTCCGGGGCGAGGTCCGGCGCGTCGCCCGCTCGGTCGCACGCGGGCGAGCCCGCCAAAAACGCCAGTAGGATTGCGAGCTTACGCAGTTGTTGCATCACGGCAGACGCACGTCCTCGCGTGATCGGTCCGATCTTTCGCCCTGGAATTGGCCCATTTTCTGACACGTTTTTCGCCTTTTCACGATAGGACCGGCGCGGGGGCCTGCGTCGGCGGGGTGGCTTCGACAGGCCACCTCGCGAGTCTTTGCTTTTTTTGGGGAAATCCGCTAATAGACCGGTCTGCGTCCGGCCACTCGCGGCCATTTTTTTGTGAGGGAGCTTTCAATGGTGAAAACGCACGTCTTTTCGGGGTTTTTCGCGCTCGCGCTGGTGCTCGGCGTGCTGTGGAGCGCTCCCGCTTTCGCGGCGGACGACGACACGGCGGACGATGATACCGCCGATGACGATACGACCGACGACGACGCGACCGACGACGACGCGACCGACGACGACGCGACGGACGACGACGCGACCGACGACGACGCGACGGATGACGACGCCACCGACGACGATGCGACGGACGACGACGCCACCGACGATGACGCCGATGACGACGCGACGGACGACGATACCGATGACGACGCCACCGACGACGACGCCGATGACGACGCGACGGATGACGACGGCGACGACAGCGACCGCCCCGGCGACAACCTGAAGTCCGCGGAGGACAACTCCAACGAACTGGGCGGCTGCAACTGCTCCAAGTGAGGCGCGGTAACGCGCTTGAGATCGACGGCAAAAAGCCCCGGTGAGTCCGGGGCTTTTTTCGTGGTACAGTCCCTGATGGAAACATTGCGCGGCGCTCGGCGGTCTCATGGTGGACGCCCGCGACGCGGCGCGATGGGAATCGACCGATGAGCGACCGCTGGCAGGACGACATACGGACCCTCAAGCAACGCAAGCTCGTCTTTTGGGCGGTGGTGCTTTCGGTCCTCGTCCATCTGGCGATCATCGTCGCCGTCTTCTTCGTCCCCACGGCGCCGCCCGCGAAGACCGGCGACGAGACGGTCTGGATGGACCTGAAGCAGATCGACCCGCCTTCCACGCAGGGCGAGGTCATGACCGCCCCCGTGCCGTCCAATCAAGCGCCGCCGTCGGCGGCCAAGCGCCTCGCCCGCGAATCGAACACCGCCGAAAAAGAGACGCACCGCGAGGACATCCCCATCAACGACAGCCAGGCCGACGTGGGGGCGAAAAGGCCGGGGTCCGCCGGCGTGCGCGCGCCGCGCGGCGCGG
>CAZPJD010000248.1:0-7527 GCA_964586775.1 uncultured bacterium
ATGGAATTCGTCGAGGCCAAGGAGGACAAGGATCTCTACGCCGTTCTCGGCATCGCGCAGGACGCGCCCGAGTCGGAGATCAAGCGATCTTACTTCCAACTCGCCAAGGAATTGCATCCCGATTCGCTCGGACGACTCAAGGATCACCCACTCGCCCAGCGCGCGTTCATGATGATCAACGAGGCTTACGAGATCCTGTCGTCGAAAGAAAAACGTCGGATGTACGACCGCGGCATCCGCGCGTCGGAGAGCCAAAAGAAGCACCTCGATCAGGCACGCAAGGTCCGCGCGCAGCAGCTCTTCTCCCGCGCGCAGTCGCTCATCACGCAGGGTCACTTCAACGACGCGATCGACTCGCTGACCGAGGTGGCGGAACTCTCGCCCGACATGGGGGCGGCGCTGGCCTACCGGGTGTGGGCGGAGTTTTTGCGCGACCACAAAACAAAATCGTCAAGCCGCCAGACGGCCGAGTCGAGGTTGCAGGATCTGATGAGTCAGTTTCCGGACATCGACGAACCCTATTATGTGACGGCGAAGATCGCCCTCGTATACGACGATCTGGGCCGCGCGAAGACGAACCTGACCCGGGGTTTGGAAATCAACGCGGATTCGGTGGAGATCAATCGCGAGATGCGTCTGCTCAATCAGCGCCTTCAGACGCGCAAGACGCAGCCCAAACCCGCGACTCCCGCCAAGCCCGCGACGCCGGTGAAGCCCGCTCCCGCGAGCGGCTCGGAGAAAAAAGAGGGCATTCTCGGCGGATTCTTCAAGAAAAAGTGAGCGCGACGGGGCCGGGCGGGGTGGTCAGTACGAAAACCCCGATCCGCCGATGAACTCGCGCAGAACCGAGTCGCGCGGCACTTCCTCGGGGAATATCGGTAAAAAGAGATCGGCGAACTCGTAGAGGCGGATCGCCTCGACATACGCCGGATCGGTCGCGGGCACCTCGAGCAGAAATCGCTTGGCGTAGGGCGCGAGCACCGCGTGCTCATACACGAGCGCCGAGTTGAACATCACGTCCGCCTCTTCCTGAAACGGGTAGATGTAGTTCTCTTCTCCCGCGCGCACCGACGGCCACGTGCGGATCGTCTCGGAGGCCGCGTAGCCGCGGAACTTGCGGTCGCGCACGATCCGGCGCAGCAGGCGTGTATCCGACGTGAAGATGCGGTTGTGCTGGTCGATGGCAAGCTGCGTCAGCGCTGAAACGAAGATCAGAAACTTGGCGTTGCGGGGGATGCGCGCGTGCATGCGGTCGTTGAGCGCGTGCAGGCCCTCGATGATGAGGATCTGGTTATCGCCCAAGCGCATCGGCACGGACTTACTGGGGTGTCGGATGCCCTCGCGAAAGTCGTAAACCGGGCCGCTGACCTCTTCGCCGCGAATCAGCTTTTCGAGATTGTCGTTGAACAGCTCGATGTCGAGCGCCTCGGGCGCCTCGAAGTTGTAGCTGCCGTCGGCGTGCTTGGGCGTTTCCACGCGATCCACGTAGTAGTTGTCCATTGAGAGCGTCACGGGCTTCACGCCCATCACGCGCAGGAACACGCCGAGCTTCTTGGAGAACGTCGTCTTGCCCGAGCTCGACGGACCCGAGATGAACAGGATGCGCAGTCGTTCGCGGCGCTCCTCGATCTCACGCGAGATTTCCATGATCCGCTTTTCGAAGAGCGCCTCGCTCGCGCGGATCAGCTCGTCGCTCTCGCCGCGCACGAGCGCGTCCGTCAGGTCGCAGACGTTCTTGACGCCCAGGATTTCGTTGTCGCGACGCACCCGTTGAAAGGTGGAAAAGAGCAGCGGCCGGTCGGATCGGATCGGCCCGGGCGGCAAGCCGTCGGTGCGCGGGAAACGCAGGATGAACCCGTGGCGGTATCCGTCGAGCGTCCAGTTACGGATATGCGTGGTTTCGGGCGCGAGGGGGCCGCGCAGGATATCGTAGAACCCCCGCAGCTCGGCCATCCACAGGTATCCGCGCGGGGTCTGCGACACCCACCGCACCTTGTCGTGAAAGCCCATGCGCTCCAGCAGGTCGACGACCTCATCGACGAACAGGCGGCGAAACGCGATCTTGAGCCCCTCGTCCACGATTGCGCGCATGCGCTCGGCGATCGACGCGACGAAATCGGGCGTGACCGTTCGGCCCGGCACCTCGAAAAAGTACCCGCCGTGAATGCTCTGCCCAATCTCGATCTCGGCCTTCGGAAACAGCTCGTTGACGGCGGTGTAGAGGATGAGCGACGCCGTGCGGCGATAGATGTAAGCACCTTCCTTGGTGCCGTAGTCGACCGTCGCGGCTTCGCAATCCGCCGTGACGCGGCGGGACAGCCCCGTCAACCGATTGTTGACGATCAAGCCCAGCGGCGGGAGTTTGCCGGGATGCGGTGCGCGCTCGAGGTGGGCGTCGATTCGCTCGTTGCGACGCACGGAGAGTTCCACACCGTTGAGCACGAGGCGGCACATGTGCGCCGCGTCGCCGAAGGGCGCGGCCTCGGGCATGTGCGTCAGATCGCCGTTTTCGGGGCGTGTCGACATGGTTCACGTACTCCCGCGCATCAGTCGGCGAAATAGCGCCGCCGCGGCATCTCGTAGTCGAGTTCCAGCGTCGCGCCGCCGTCGCTGATGACGTAGGGGTTGTCGCCCAGCTCGTGCACGCAGTAGTCGTTGTTGAAGCGACGCCCGTCGGACTCAACGACCGCGCCGTCCACGACGAAGTCGCCCTCGTAGGCGTATTCAACGAGCCCGACGCTGGGCGAGTCGTACAGGACGGCGAGGCCGTCCGTCCCGATCGACGCGCCCGTCACGGCGTCCTCGAAATCGTCGAAGCTGCCGTCCACAGCCGCGCGGCCCATCTCCATCACCCAGACGTTCGACATCGCATCGGCGATTAACTCGAAACCGTCGTTGGGTGGCGAGGCCCACTCGGGCGTCGTCTGCGACCAGAGCGCCACGTAGCCGTCGCCCTTGCGCCCCAGCGTCCAGTTGCCGTTTTCACGCACCTCGTCGAACGCGGCGACGGGAAAATACGCGTGGCTGTGATCGGTGAGCGGCAGCCATGGTTCGTCGTAGAGGGCGACCAGCACGTTCTCGAACTGCGCCGCGCGCGGCAGCCATCCGCCCGTCCAGTCGGTGCCGAGGTAATCGCCCGACATGCCGCCGGGATACGACGTAAAGACCACGGCCTCGCCGTCGAGGATGCCCGCGAGAACGTTTGTCTGCGCGCCCCAGTAGCCGGGCTTGAAGTCCTGCGCCGAGGCGAGTTGGTAGTCGGGCGTGCGGTAGATGTAGGCGTGCATTTCCTCGAGCGCCGAGCCGCTGGCGATCGGTTCAACCGCCTTCGTCACGAGCGACAGCAGCGGCGATCCGACGAGCGGTCGCAGGAAGTCGATGTCGCTCCACAACCAACCGCCCCACATATCCCAATCCTCGACGGTCTGGAACGTGCCCTCGACGATGCGCCAATCGGCGTAAGCGCCCATCGACCACCAAAACGTGACGTGCTCGGGGTCGTCGTAGGTCAGACCCCAGTCGGGACCGTCGGCGATGTCGATGCCGTCCCGCTGGCGATTGATGAACACGTCCTGGTCGGCGGTTGCGATGTCTTCGAGCAGCGGCGGAAGTACGTAGCGCTGTGCGGTACAAATGTGCGTTCCGCCGAAATTTCCAAGATCGTTTACGGAGCCGTTTCCCGTCCACAGGTAGTTGGCGACGCGCATGCTGTCGCTCATGCGGCCCATCACTTTGTCGGGATAGGTGCGTCCGTGCGGCGCGACGAGGAAGCCTTTGTACGAATTGAGCGCGAGATCGAACGCGAGCAGGTCGAGCGTCATCGACGCGAGCGTGGCGATCTCCTCGTCCTCGGCGAAGTCCGCGAGGTTCATGAGCGCCGGGACGTCCTCGTTGAAATAGACGTTCGAGTGCCACTCGGTGAACCCGAACAGCGATCGCCAGTGGAACCAGTCGCGCAGGCGCGTCTTGGCGATTTCCATCTGCTCCGCGCCGGTGTTGCCGGAGTTCGTAAAGACCTCGTCGGGCCAGAGCTGTCCCGCGAGAAGCTGCAATTGCAGAAACAGCGCCTCGTGATTCTCGGACCAAAACACCATGTCGTCGGGACCGGGCTCGTCCATCCAAAACTTGAAACCGAGCAGCGTCTCCTTGATGTCGGCCTGAAGCTCCTCGGGGTAGTAGGGGCTGTCGGCATACAGATAGAGCATGCGCATGGTGCCGGTGAGCCCGAAGTCTGACGTGTCCTCGCGGTTTTGCGCCTTGGTCAGGTTGTTGCGAATCGGCGTTTCGTTGATCTCGCCGCCGACCTCGAGCCGGCAGATCTGCGCGTAGAGCCCTCCGGCGGGCGGCGTGGCGGCGGTGAAGCAATCCTGCAGATACTGCTCGCAGCGCTCGGTGAATCCCGTCGTGGGTTCGATCGGGTCGCCGGGATCGGTGTCGTCGTCACCGGTGTCGTCGTCCGGCGTCGTGTCGTCGTCGACGGTGTCGTCATCCGCCGTGTCGTCATCGCCGGTATCGTCGTCCATGGTCGTATCGTCATCCGACGCCGTGTCGTCATCCACTGCGTCATCGTCGTCGCCGGAGGAATCGTCGTCGTCTCCGGCGCAGCCGAATGCGAACATCACGATCGTGAAAAGGAAAAGGCCGAAACCCCAAGACGCCAGCGCTTTCATCGTTCACCCTCGAACGTGGAACCCCAATTCTAGTCGAACCACGCGCGCTCGGCAAAAGGCGAAAATTGTGGCTAGGAGCCGCTGCGCGTTTGGGCTATCTTCGCGAGCGCCTCTCGAAAAACCGGAGATTTCGGATGAAACGGAAACTGGGGCGTCATCCCGCGGCGCTGGTCGCGTGCGCCTTTTCGCTGGTTCTGGTCGCGGCGGCGTGTTCGACCGCGGATCCATCCGGCGGCGAACATGTCATCGCGGCCGACGCGCTCAAGGCGCGAATCGATGCCGGGGACGATTTCCTGCTCGTCGACGTGCGCACCGCGTTCGAGCGCAAGCGCGGCTACATCCCCGGTTCGACGCACATGCCGCTCGACGAGCTGCGGGACCGCGCGGCGAGCCTGCCGAAAGACAAGGACATCGTCGTTTACTGCTACAGCGGATCGCGAAGCGCACAGGCGGTGAAGTTCCTGCTGAATAGTGGCCTAACACGCGTGTGGGATTATTCGGGAAGTTGGCGCGAGTGGACCGCGAAGCGTTACCCGACGAAGAAGGACGAGTGACATGGCCATCCGGCGTTGGATCCCGATTCTGGCAGCAGTCGCGATTTGCGCGGTCGCATGGGCCGAAGAACCGCTCACGCGGGCGAACTGGGGCGCGAACGTGGGATTCGCGCCGGATCTCGCGATCCCCGGCTGGTCGGATGGCCTGACGATCGACGCATCGAATGTGGAGTCGTTCCACGCCGTCGTCGCCGACCCCGCGTACATGCTTGTGCGCAACTGGAATCTGAAGATCGTCACGCGGCCCTACGAAGCCTACGCGCCGACCGACGGCTACATCGAGGCCACCAAAAAGTACCGTACGCAGGCGAAGGTGCTCGACACCGGCGGCAAGACCGACGTGGTCGGCCTGGGTGGATATACCGCGGGCTTGCCGTTCCCCGATCCGAAGACGGGCGACGAGGTCGCGTGGAACTTTTTTTACGGGCACCACGGCGACGACGGGCGGCACGAGTTCGGCGTGTACTGGGTTTCGGCCAAGCGCGGCGTCGAACGAAACGAAGTGTGGCGGTGGTTTTTCATCGGCAACACGAAGCACCGCACCGACATCGATCCGAAGCCCGTACTCGCCGAGTTCGCCGACAAGAACATCGCCGCCATCTCGATGACCGAAACGCTCTTTCCGCCCGACCTCAAGGGCCAGCTCGCGCTCTACATCGCCTACGACAACCCGACCGACCGCGAGGGCTGGGTGTACGTGCCCTCGCAGCGACGCACCGTGCGTTTCACGTCCGATGGCCACGGCGAGGCGTGGAATAACACCGACCTGCTTTACGAGGACGTGCGCGGATATTCCGGCCGCCCCGAGTGGATGAACTGGAAGATCCTGCGCCGTGCGACGATTTTGGCCCCGATGGGCGCGGGCGTGGAATTCGGCCCCGACGCGGCGAAGAAGACCTATGATTTCGAGACGCCGCCGCATTGGAACCCGCGGCTGAAGTGGCAGCCGCGGCCCGTGTACGTCGTCGAGGCGACGCCGCGTCTCGCGCGCTACCCCTACAGCCGGCAGGTCTTCTACATCGACGCCGAGGCGTTCTACATCCACATGAAAGAGGCCTACGACGCCAAAGGCCAGCTCTGGAAGGTGCTCATCAACGCGTCGAACGTGTCGGACGATCCGGCCAAAAAACCGCCCCTCGTCGCCACGTCGTTCGTCGTCGATCTCCAGGCCGAGCACGCCACTGTCTTCCCGTGGTTTCGCAACGAGGCGAATGTGGGCATCGACCCCAACAAGCTGTCGCTGACCGAGATGCGGAAAAAGTCCCGATAACCGTGTTGCGGCCTTGACTTCACCCGGCTCATGCGGATGCTTTCGCCATGCGTCACGTCCTGCGCCTGATCTCTGTCCCGCGTCTTCTGGAGCACCCGTTCCGATCGTTTCTCACGGTAGTGGGAATTGCCCTCGGCGTCGCCGCGAACATCTCGGTGCAGATGATCCTCGCGACGATGACGGATTCGTTTTCGTCGATGATCGATGCGGTCTCGGGCAAGGTGGAATTGCAGATCAGCGGCGGCGAGGCGGGTGTCGCCGAGGAAATCTACGACCGGCTTCAGGTTCGCGACGAACAGGGGCGCTCGCCGATCCCCGGCGTCGCCGCGGCGATGCCAACCATCCAGAATGTCACGAAGTTCGGCACCGAGAACGTGCTGATTCTCGCCGTGGACACGCTCAACGATCGCGCGGCCCGCGACTACAAAATGACGGATTCGGGCGGTGCCGAGATCGAGGACCCGCTCGCGTTCCTCAACGCGCCCAACACGCTGCTGCTCAACCGCGAGTTCGCCAAGAGATTTAGCATCGAGGTCGATGCGACGATCGACCTGATGACGAGCACCGGGAAAAAGCCCTTCGTCGTGAAGGGCCTGCTCGACGCATCGGGTCCGGCGTCGGCCTTCGGCGGCAACTTTGCGCTGATGGACGTCTACGCCGCGCAGCTCTACTTCGGCCGCGAAAAAATGTTCGACTCCATCGACCTGCTGCTGGAGCCGGAGGCGAACGTCGACGAGGTGAAAGCCGCCGCCGAGACGTGGCTCGCGGGGGCCTATGAAGTGCGCCGACCGGAACAGCGCAACCAGGGCGTCGAATCGCTCCTGCGCAGCATGAACATGGGCTTGAGCATCATGACGCTTGTCGTGATGGCGATGGGCGGTTTCATCATCTTCAACACGATGACGACCTCGGTGTACCAGCGCCTGCGCGAGATCGGCATCCTGCGCATGGTCGGCGTCACGCGAACGGGCATTTGGAACGTCGTCGCCGCCGAGGCCCTGATTCTGGGGGTGCTCGGCGCGGCGGGCGGCAT
>CAZPJD010000249.1:0-10077 GCA_964586775.1 uncultured bacterium
CGTCACGGACCTTTGCGCGCGCATCGACGAGCACACCGCGATGGTGAAGGTGGGAACGGTCGAACGGCGGCGGATCAAGCTGACGGCCGACAAGGAAATGGTGGAGATCCTCGCCGGGCGACTCGAAGACGGGCTCGCGCGCGCATTGCATGCGAACGACGACGGCGTGGGGCGCATCGTCCACGACGTACTCGCGGGTCGCGAGAATCCCTACGCGGCGGCGGCGTCGCTCTCGTCGGACCCGGAACTCCTTCGGCGGATCTTCGCCGCCCCCGTTCATCCCTGAGCCGGAGACCGACGTGCGCATTTGGATTGCCGCATTTCTTGCGTTTGTAGCCTTGGCCTTGCTCCCGGGCTGTCCCGAGGAGCCGGGCGACGAGGACGAAAAACTCCCCGACATCAACGGGCCGCTGGCCCCCGACCACCTGCGCGTCTGGAATCAGACCGATTCGATCCGCATCGAGTGGACGCAGCCGCGCAAGAACGACAACATCTTCAACCGCGACCTGCTCGGATTCCTGATCCTACGCGCCGAGGGCGAGGCCGATCACACGCAGCCCTCGCGCGAGGAGCGATTCGAGGTGGGCGACATGCTCGGCGCGCAGACGGCCGTCGCGGTGATCGACACGGAGCCGGTGGGCGATCTCGAACGCGAGTTCTATTTCATCGACGACACGGTCACGCCGGGCGTCACCTATCACTACCAGATCTTCTGTTTTGACGAGATGCCGAACTACTCGGACCCGATCCCCTTCGAGGCGACCGCGGGCGGGCTTGCGCAGGCGCGGCTCACGCACACGCAGACCGTGCTCGACGACGGCCGGCTGCTGCTCACAGGCGGCGTCGGATTCGGCGGTCCGCTGGACTCGGCGGAGATTTTCGACCCGGCGACGGGCGAATTCGCGCTGCTTTCGGATCGCATGTCGAAGACGCGCTTCGGCCACGCGGCAACGATTCTGGCCGACGGACGGGTGCTCGTCACCGGGGGCTACGAGGAAGGATTCGCCCAGATCCTCGACTCGGCGGAGATCTTCGATCCCGCGACCGGGGCGTTTCGCCTGCTCAAGGCCGACATGATCCACGGCCGCGCGTTGCACACCGCGACGCTGCTGCCCGACGGGTCCGTCCTGATCGTCGGCGGCACCGACGGCGCGCTGGGTTTCGAGTTCGCGGAGATTTTCGATCCGGCCACGGAAACCTTCACCGCCGTCGCCGACACGATGACGACGCCGCGCTTTGCGCATACGGCCACGTTGATGACCGGGGCTCAGACCGGCCGCGTGCTGGTCGCGGGCGGGCTCGACGGATTCGCCACCAGCGACACCGCGACGTGGTACACCACGGCGACCGAAGACTTCGGGCGTTTTGTCGCCGTTCCCGACGACGAGGAAGACCCGATGGCGCTGGGGCGGATGTATCACTCCGCCACGTTGCTTGCCGACGGCTCCGTGATTTTCGCGGGCGGATTCTCGGGCGAGACCTCGGCGGGCGACCCGACCGACTCGATCGAGATCTTCGACCCCGCCTCCGGGGGATTCACCGAGACCGCGACGCTCGCACACGCACGATCGGGGCATCAGGCCGCGCTGGACGCCGATGGGCGCGTGGTGATCGTCGGCGGCATCGATCCGGCGCTGGAGATCCTCGACACGTTGGAGATCTACGACCCCGTTTCCGAACAGGTGCTCCCCGGCCCCGCGCTCAACGTGGCGCGCACGGTGGCGCAGCTCTCGGTTCTTGCCGACGGGCGCATGTTCATCGCGGGCGGAAACGCGAGCAGCGATCCGTTCCTCCCCGCGCCGCTATCCACCGCGGAGATTCTGGAGCCGGGCGCGTCGGCCTTTGCGCTCTGGCCCGCGCCGTGACGGACGGCCGCGGCCGATGGATGCGCGGGTTCCCATCGTCATCATCCACGGCGAGACCGCGACGGGCAAAACGCGGCTCGCGGTGGAGTTGTGCGAACGGCTGGGCGGCGAGGTCGTCAACGCCGATTCGATGCAGGTCTATCGCGGGATGGACATCGGCACGGCCAAGCCGACCGCCGAGGAACGCGGGCGCGCGCGGTTTCACCTGCTCGACATCGCCGACCCGCTCGTCGCGTATTCGGCGGGGCGCTTTCGCGAAGACGCCGACCGCGCGATCCGCAACATCCACGCGCGCGGGCGCGTCGCCATCGTGGCGGGCGGCACGATGATGTATCTGAAAGCGCTCACGTCCGGCTTGATCGACGGCCCGCCGCTCGACCGCGCGTACCGCGACGAACTCAAGGCGCGGGAGGCGCGGGAGCCCGGCTCGCTGCACGCCCGGCTCACCGAGATCGATCCCGACAAAGCCCGCGAGTTGCCGCGACGCGACACGATCCGCATCATCCGCGCGCTCGAGGTGCACCGCGCGACGGGGATGCGCCTGTCCGACATGCAGCGGGCGCACCGATTCGCCGACAAACCCTACGACGTGCTCAAGATCGGCATCCGACGCGAGGGCGACGACCTGCGCGAACGGATCGAGCGCCGCGTGCGCGAGATGGTGGCGGCGGGTTTCGTGGACGAGGTCCGCACGCTCATGGCGCAGGGCGTCACGCGCGAGACGCCGTCGATGGGGGCGGTCGGCTACCTCGCTATGATGGCGCACATCGAGGGCGAATTGACGCTCGAAGACGCGATCGCGAACACGATTCAAAAGACGGTGCGTCTGGCGAAAAAGCAGCGCACCTGGCACCGGGCCGACGCCAAGATTCGATGGTTCACGCTGCCGAACGACGCCGATGACGTGTTCGACGCCGTCGCCGATTGGCTCGACCGGCGCGGCGAGCGTGGGGGGATGACCGCATGACTTGGCGAAATCCCGTCCTCGATCTCATCCCGGATTACGTGGCCGGCAAGCCCGCCGAGGAGCTCGTCCGCGAAAAGGGACTTTCGCGCGTGCTCAAGATCGCAAGCAACGAAAATCCCCTCGGCCCATCGCCGCGCGCGATCGCGGCGCTGCGCGAGGCGGCCGGGCGCGCGCACATTTATCCCGACGACCACTGCCGCGATCTGGCGGATGCAGTCGCGGCGCGCATCGGCGTATCGTCCGACATGCTGCTCTTCGGCACGGGATCCGACGACGCGATGCACCTCGCCACGTGGGCCTTCGGCGAACCGGGGCGCGCGGCGCTCGTTCCCTCCCCCGGCTTCGGTGGTTACCCCATCTTCGCGCAAAGCTTCGGCCTGCGCCCGGTGGCGGTGGAGTTGCCGAATCGGCACTGGGACCTGAACCTTTTTCTCGACGTCGCACGTCGCGAAAACGCCGCCGTGGTTTACCTCGCGTCGCCGAACAACCCCACGGGCACGGGACTGCGTCACGCGGATGTGAAGGCGTTTTGCGACGCGGTGGGGCCCGATGTGCTGGTCGTGCTCGACATGGCGTACCGCGAGTTCGACCCCGATCCGGACGCGCCCGACGACGTGGCGATCGTTCGCGCGTTCGAGCACGTCGTCGGCTGCCGGACATTCTCGAAGGCCTACGGACTGGCGGGACTGCGCCTTGGTTACGCGATCGCTTCGCCCGCGCGCATCCGCGACATGAAGAAGATCCGCACGCCCTTCGCGGCGAACGGCCTCGCCCTCGCAGCCGCCCTCGCGGCCTTGGAAGACAGTGAACATCTCGAAAAGTCCGTGCGTCTGGCGCAAAACGGTGTCGCGTGGTGGAGCGATCGCCTCGCCGCGCGGGGATTTGCCGTCACGCCGTCGCGCGCAAACTTTGTGATGGCCGATTTCGGCCGCGACGCCGCCCCGATCTACAACGGCCTGCTCGATCGCGGCGTCATCGTGCGTCACCTCAAGTCGTTCGGTGTCCCCACGGCCCTGCGCGTCACCGCGGGTTTGCCGGCGGACAACGAATTCGCGTTGGCCATGCTCGACGAGGTGCTCGGCGCATGACCGAAACCCTGATCCCGCACCTGCGTTTCTTTCACGGCGGCGTCGGCGTTCCCGGCGACAAGAGCCTCGGCCATCGCGCGCTCATGCTCGCCGCGCTCGCCGAGGGCGTCAGCACGATTCAGGGTTTGCCGCCCGGCGCGGACGTGCGTTCGACGCGGCATGTGCTCGAGCAACTCGGAACGCGGATCGAAGACCTCGATGACGGCTCCGTGCGCGTGCATGGCACGGGCGGACGATTCGTGGCGCCGGATGCGCCGCTCGATTGCGCGAACTCCGGAACCACCATGCGCCTGATGGCCGGGATCTGTGCCGGGGCTGGCGTGCGCGCGACTCTAATCGGCGACGAGTCGCTCATGAAGCGACCGATGGAGCGTGTCGCCGCGCCGC
Source organism: uncultured bacterium (assembly GCA_964586775.1). Taxonomy (GTDB): domain Bacteria; phylum Lernaellota; class Lernaellaia; order JACKCT01; family JACKCT01; genus JADLEX01. Next base: position 4,308 of record CAZPJD010000249.1, read on the forward strand.
TGCGCGAGATGGGCGCGGATGTGCGCACGCATGGCGGTAAGCCGCCGCTCGACATCTGGCCAGACCGCCCGCCGGTGCCGCTGCGCGCGGGAGCGTTCCAGACGAACGTGGCGAGCGCGCAGGTCAAATCCGCCATGTTGCTTGCCGGACTTTTTGCCGAGGGGCGCACCACGGTGCGCGAGCCCGCGCGAAGCCGCGATCACACCGAGCGGTTCCTGCGTCATCTGGGGCTCGTCTGCGCCTACTCGGGCACGCACGCCGAAATCTGCGGGCCCAATCGTCCCGCGCCCTTCACGTTTCAGGTGCCGGGCGATCCCTCGTCGGCGGCGTTTCCCGCGGCCATCGCGGCGATTCGACCGGCCTCGCGCGTGCGCGTCGCGAATGTGCTCGCCAATCCGCTTCGTCTCGGGTTTTTTCGCGCGCTCGAGCGCATGGGTGCGAAGGTCGAGTACGGCCCCCAGGTGCCGTGCGGCCCCGAGGAAACGACCGACATCACCGTCACGCACTCGGCGCTCACCGGCATCGAGATCTCCGGCGAACTGGCGCTCGACGCCCTCGACGAACTGCCGCTCCTTGCGCTTTTGGGGGCGTTTTCCGCGGGCAAGACGGTGATTCGCGACGCGGCGGAGCTGCGCCACAAGGAGAGCGACCGGGTGGCCTCGACGGCGGCGATGATCCGCGCGCTGGGCGGGCGGGTCGAGGAGCGGCCCGACGGCATGATCGTCGAAGGCGGGCTCGATCTGCGCGCGGGGACGATCGACGCCGGACGCGACCACCGCATCGCCCTGTGCGGCGCGGTGGCGGGCACGCACATCCCCGGCGTCCGGGTGCGCAACTTCGGGATCTCCGAGGTCAGCTACCCTGGTTTTCTCGACATCCTGAAAAACGCGGCGGAGGAACGATGAGGGCGAGGCCGATCATCGCCATCGACGGCCCGTCGGGCGCGGGCAAGAGCACCGTGAGCCGGCGCGTGGCGGCGGAACTGGGGTTTACCTACATCGACACGGGGGCGATGTACCGGTGCGTCGCGGTGCTGGCGAAACGTCTCGGCCTGCCGGTGGAGGATAGCCCCAAGCTGCGCGACTTGCTCGCCGGGATTCGCATCGACTTCGCCTCCGCGACCGACGGCGCTCAGTGCGTCACCTGCAACGGCGAGGATGTCAGCGCGGCCATCCGCGAGCACGAGATCAGTGGCCTTGCGTCGGCGCTCTCGGCCTTGCCGGTGGTGCGCGAACGGCTCGTCGAGATTCAGCGCGAGATGGGTCGCGACGGCGGCGTCATCATGGAAGGCCGCGATATCACGACGAATGTCTTTCCCGACGCCGAGCTGAAGGTGTTTTTGACGGCGTCGCCCCAGGAGCGCGCGAAACGCCGCCACCTCGAACTGACCGCGAAGGGCGACGCGCCGGAACTGGATTTGATCCTTCGCGATCAGGCGAGGCGCGATGAGGCCGACTCGACACGCGAGGCGAACCCGCTTCGCCGCGCCGACGACGCGCTTTTCATGGATACCTCCGTGATGGATCTTCCCCTCGTCGTCTCGAATGTCGTCCTGCTCGCGCGCAAGATCATGCAAGGTCGCGACCGCGCTTGATTTTTGGAAACCGAGCGGATAGAATCCGCCCGCCTTTCACGGGCAAACGCGTAAGTTGTTGATTATTAGGGGTTTTCATACGCGTCAGCGCGCGAGGTTCGCGCGGGGGCCCGTGATCGTCCGCAAAACGGTCGGTCGGCGACGATCGGCGAAAACGCGACCGAAACGAGAGGGCTTTCCGCTTTCTCGATTTGGAATACATGTCTGAAAGGGGACCCGAGTTACATGTCGAACGTGACACCTTCCACCCAACCTTCCGAGGAGCTTTCCTTCGCCGAGCTTCTCGAAAGCAGCGAGATCAACAGCAAGCGAGAGGGCGAAGTCGTTCGGGGTAAGATCATTGCCCTTCACGGCGACCAGGTCGTCGTGGACATCGGATACAAGTCCGAGGGCGTGATCGACATCTCCGAATTCCGGACCACGGACGGCGCATACCGCGTCAACGTCGGCGACGAGGTCGATGTCCTGCTCGAGGAGCAGGAGGACGAGGACGGCACGATCGTTCTCTCCAAGGAAAAAGCCGACAAGATGAAGATCTGGGACGAGATCAGCGAGGCCTACGAGCGCGACGGCGTGGTCGAAGGCCGGATCATCTCCCGCGTCAAGGGCGGCCTGAACGTCGATATCGGCGTGCGCGCCTTCCTGCCGGGCTCCCAGGTCGATCTGCGCCCGGTCCGCAATCTGGACAAGCTGATCGGCGAACTCACCAAGTTCAAGATCCTCAAGTTCAACAAGCGCCGGGGCAACATCGTCCTGTCGCGCCGCGCCCTGCTCGAAAAAGAGCGCGAGGTCGAGCGTGCCAAGACGCTGGAGCGCCTGCAGGAAGGTGCAACCCTCGAAGGCCAGGTCAAAAACCTCACCGATTACGGCGCGTTCATCGACCTGGGCGGCATCGACGGCCTGCTGCATATCACCGACATGTCGTGGGGCCGCGTGAATCACCCGTCCGAGATGTTCGAGATCGGCCAGGACGTGAAGACGATCGTGCTCAAGTACGATCCCGAGCGTCAGCGCGTGTCGCTGGGTCTCAAGCAGATCCTGCCCGACCCGTGGCAGCAGGTCGAGGAGAAGTTCCAGGTCGGCCAGCGCATCGAGGGCAAGGTCGTCAGCCTCGCCGACTACGGCGCGTTCGTGGAGCTGTCCGAGGGCATCGAGGGCCTGATTCACGTCTCCGAGATGAGCTGGACCAAGAAGATCAAGCACCCCAACAAGGTCGTGCAGGTCGGCGACGTGGTCGAGTCGATCATTCTCGACGTGAACAAGGAAAACCGCCGGATTTCGCTCGGCCTCAAGCAGCTCGAGCCGAATCCGTGGGACGTCATCGAGCAAAATTACCCGGTCGGCACGCACATCGTGGGCTCGATCCGCAACATCACCGACTTCGGCATCTTCGTCGGCATCGACGAGGGTATCGACGGCCTCATCCACATCAGCGACATCTCGTGGTCGCAGCGCGTCAAGCATCCGGGCGAGCTGTACAAAAAGGGCCAGGAGGTCGAAGCGATCGTCCTGTCCATCGATCGCGAGAACGAGCGCTTCTCGCTCGGCATCAAGCAGCTCATGGAAGACCCGTGGGTGCGCGTGCCGCAGCGCTATCACATGGGCGACATCGTCACGGGCGACGTCATCCACATCACCGATTTCGGCGTCTTCGTGAGCCTCGAGGACGGCGTCGAGGGCCTGATCCACATCTCCGAGCTGTCGGCGAAAAAGGTGGAGAATCCCGCGGATGTCGTTGCGCTGGCCCAGCGCGTGACCGCCGAGATCATCAACATCGATACCCGCGAGCGGCGCATCCGCCTGTCCATCAAGTCGATCGAGTCCAACGACACCAAGTCGGATCTCGCGTCGTTCCTGGAGAAGCAGGGGGATTCGCGCGCGCACATGGCGGATCTGCTCGCGGTGGCGGCGACGCCGGAAGAGGGCGCCGACGCCGGGGAAACAGACGGGGAATAACCCCGTCTGGACCGGAGTCACGATGCGAACCCGTACGGTCCTCCTCGGCTTTGCGCTGGGGACCGTTCTTATCCTCATGGTCTTCGGCATGGTGGCCCTTGTGGTGGCCACCGTGCCGCAGTCCAGCCGCATCTCGTTTTCCAGCAACGCGGTCGGCGTGATCGACGTGTTCGACGTCATCACCGACAGCCGCCGGGTGCTGGAGGAACTCGCCGAATACCGCGACGACTCCTCGGTGCGCGCCATCGTGGTACGCATCGATTCGCCGGGCGGCGCGGTCGGCCCTTCGCAGGAGATCTATTCCGAAATCGTCCGCACGCGTCAGACCAAAACGGTCGTCGCGTCGCTGGGCGGCATGGCGGCCTCGGGCGGTTACTACATCGCCTGCGGCGCGGATCTGATCGTCGCCAACCCGGGCACGCTCACCGGCTCGATCGGCGCGATCATGGAGTTCATGAATCTCGAAGAGCTTTACAAGTGGGCCCGCGTCGAAAACGTCGTCGTGAAAAGCGGCCGTTACAAGGACATGGGTTCCACCAATCGACCGCTGACGAGCGAGGAACAGGCGCTGCTGCAGGAGATGGTGGACGACGTGCTCGCGCAGTTCGTCGACGCCATCGCGCTGGGGCGGAACCTGCCGCCCGACCAAGTCCGCGCCATCGCAGATGGGCGCATCTTCACCGGCGCGCAAGCCCAGAAACTCGGGCTCGTGGACCGGCTCGGCAACTATAACGACGCCATCGACGCCGCGGCGGAAATGTCGGGGATCGAGGGGCAACCGCGAATACTCCGCATTAAACCCAAGCCCGTTGACATCCTCGACCTGCTGCTCGACAGCGTGGCGTCGCGATTCTGGCAGTCGATGGAAAAGGCGCGTGTGAAGGCGATGCGGCCCTGGAATCTCCAATCGTGATCGGGTCTTTTTCGTGGGAGGAACTTCGGCCATGACAAAGTCCGAATTGATCGAAAAGGTGGCGGACCACATCCCCGGCGAACGCAAGAAGGACGCCGAGGTGATCGTCAACGCCGTTTTCGACCGCATGGTCGAGGCGCTGCAGCAGGGCGACCGCATCGAGATCCGCGGCTTCGGCAGCTTCCACCTGCGCCAGCGGCGCGAGCGCGTCGGTCGCGACCCCAAGACCGGCTCGCAGGTCGAGGTCGCGGCCAAGAAGGTCCCGTTCTTCAAGGTCGGCAAGGAGCTGCGCCTGCGCGTGGACGGCCAGTGGACCGGCCCGCGCCCCGAATTCGGCTCGATCCTCGACATCGACAACGAACCCGACGCCAAACCCTGAGCGCCGCGAGCCGTCGCCCGTGACGCGAATCGGCGTCGTCTCCGACACGCATCTGACATTGGCGAGCGAACTGCGTTCGCTGGCTGGCCTACTGGCGATCGCGTTCGCGAAAGTCGATTTCATCCTTCACGCCGGCGACATCACCGACCCCGACATCTTCTTCGTGTTGTTCCCCGAGCGTCGCGTGCTCGCGGTGGCCGGAAATATGGATCGCGTGGACAGCGACACCCTCACGCCGCCGTCGCGGACCGTGCGGGTGGACGACGCGCAAATCGCCGTCGTCCATGGGCACGGATTCGCCGGACGCCTGCCCGATGCCCTGCTCCCCGCATTTCCCGACGCCGACGCCATCGTCTACGGGCACACGCACGTAGCCCTGTGCGAGCGTCGCCAAGGTGTGTTAGTGTTCAATCCCGGCTCGCCCCTGCGCCCGCGCGATTCGCGTGGCGGTTCGGTCGGAATCCTGACCGTCAACGACGGCCTGGTGGACGGCGAGATCGTGGAACTGCGCTCGTTGCGGGGAACTCGATGAATCGAATCTGGGCCCCTTGGCGAATCCCCTACCTGAAGGGACCGCGCGAGGCCGGGTGCATTTTTTGCGACAAGCCGCGCGAGACGCGCGACCGCGAGAACCTGATCCTGTATCGAGGGCGCGAGGTCTTCGTCATCATGAATCTGTATCCGTACTCGAACGGTCACATCATGATCGTTCCCTACGGACACACTGACTCGCTGGACGCCTTTGGGCCGTCGGCGGCGGCCGAAACCTTCGACCTGATCCGACACTCGCAAAAAATCCTGATTCGAATTATGAAACCGCAGGGCTTCAACATCGGCATCAACATGGGCAAGCCGGCGGGCGCGGGCATCGACGAGCATATCCATCTGCACGTCGTACCCCGGTGGACCGGCGACACCAACTTCATGC
>CAZPJD010000250.1:0-25397 GCA_964586775.1 uncultured bacterium
CGACCGCATGGAGATCATCCGCATCCCGGGGTACACGTCGCTCGAAAAGACCGCCATTGCCGAGCGCTACCTGGTGCCGCGCCAGATCGACGCGTGCGGACTGAAGCCCAAACACATCGCGGTCGTCACGCCGGCGCTGACCGCGATCATCGAGAACTACACGCGCGAGGCGGGCGTGCGCAATCTGGAGCGCGCGATCGGCTCGGTGTTCCGCAAGGTCGCGCGGCAGATCGGCGAGCACAAGGCCAAATCGGTCAAGGTCACGCCCGCGATGGTCGAGAAACTGCTCGGCCCCGCCGAGTATCAGTATGAAGAAGATGAAGCGCCGGGTCTTCGCGTCGGGCTCGCCACCGGCCTCGCGTGGACGAGCGTGGGCGGCGAGATTCTGCACATCGAGGCTCAGGCCGTGCCGGGCAAGGGCGCGCTCACCCTCACCGCGCATCTGGGCGAGGTGATGCGCGAATCGGCGCAGGCCGCGATGACCTACGCGCGCCGCCGCGCGGCCGACTTCGCGATCCGCGACGACTTCTTCGCCAAAAACGACATCCACCTACACGTGCCGGCGGGCGCAACACCCAAGGACGGTCCCTCGGCGGGCGTCGCCATGGTCACGGCGCTCGTGTCCACGCTCTCGGGCGTGCCCTCGCGCGCCGGCGTGGCCATGACGGGCGAGATCACGCTGCGCGGGCGCGTGATGCCGATCGGCGGCCTGCGCGAAAAAATCCTCGCCGCGCATCGGGCGGGAATCCGCGACGTGATCGTGCCGAAGGACAATCAGAAGGATCTGGTGGAGCTGCCGCCCGAGGTCAAAAAGACCGTGCGCATCCACCTGGTGACGTCGGTGGACGAGGTGCTGGCCCTTGCGCTCGAACGCGCGCCGAAAAAGCGCGCGACGGGCGCGGGCTCGGGCCGGCCCGGCGCAAAAAAACCCGCCGAAAAACCCAAACCGATCCGCCCCGCGAAACGCGCCCCGGGAAGGCCGACGGTGCAGTAGGGGCGTTCGTCAGCCCTCTCGCCACTCCCAGCGCTCGGGATCCCAGACGCGGTTCCCGGACTCCGCCAATACGGGGTCGAGAAACCGTCGCACGGCATCCGAGAGTTGCTCGATCGACTCCCAGGGCAGCGCGTTTTCCCGTGCAATGCGTTGGTAGACTGGCCCCCACGAATCGGGCGGATTGGGAATCCCGATGGGCACTGCGTGTGTGTTGCGATACTCGAAGGTTTGCTGCAACGCGTTGCGCAAACGCGATTCGAAGATATTCCCGCCGGTTGCAAGAAGCGCCACATCGGGCAGGTCCCGCACCCGGGAATTCTCGCGCGGTCGGGGCATGGTGAGCGCGTGGAGCTTTTCCGCGATCTGCGATTCGGTCGGATAGAGACGCACGACGGGTGGCGAGATGCCCGCGAATTCCAGCACGTCCTCGGCGACCACACGATCGGGCTCCCCGACGATGGGATCGCCGAACGCCACATCGACACCGAAGGCGTGGCCATAAATCTTTCCCGCGAGACGCGCTTCGACGCGATAGCGCAGCCCGTCGTAACGCATCCCCTCGTTGTGGATGTTCGGGTGATCGCGGTCGGGGTGAACCTCGAACGACAGGAAATCGCCGAGATCCAGTCGGCCCGCCTCGCGCAGCTCGTCGAGAACCTCATTGTGCGATCCGCTCAAACGAAGATCGATATCCTTCGTCATCCGCGCGCGCTCGATGCGAAACTCGATGACGAGTCCGCCTTTGAGGATAACGCGGTCGCCCAAAATCGTGACAAGGCGTGCGAGAAACCGATGGTATACGACAAGCTGTCGGCGACGCGCGAGATCGGGACCACCCGCCGACGGTGAGCGAAGTCGTTGTTCCAGAGCCATCTTGAAGGCTTCGGGCGTCTTGTACGTTTTCGGGATCATCGCGAAGCCCGTTGCATGACGCTTGTTGAGGTGGACTTCGCCCCTGTGCGGCTGGAAGCCGACGAAGCGAAACGTGGTCCCGAACGGCCGTATGAAACCGAATAGAAATGCTTGAGATAGTCGATCACGTCGGGAAGCGCATCGCGCCGGAAGAGTCCGCGACTCGCGCCCTGCTCGAACGCGTCACGGATGATGTCCGGCGCGACATGGGCGGCCGCGCAGTCGGCGACGGCGCGCCGGGCGCTCGTCACGGGCAAGGGGCCGACCCAGGCGCGGTCCGCTTTTTCGAGATTGGCATGGGATATCGCGAGACCCGACGGCGCCCGCAGCCGCCGACGCGACCACGACGTGGGGAGCGTGAGGTAAGCGCGAGCCGGCATGGCATCGGACAGGTTGTGCAGAAAGAGCGCGGTTTCGTGTGAAAAGACTCCCGCGCGATCGGACCAAAGCCAGATCGCCACGAGATCCTCGTTTTCGCCGGGTGGAAAATGAACGAGCCGGTAGATCGCCCGGCGCACCCGGGCGAATCGCCCGGCGGCCAGATGCTTTGCGATGAGTTGCGGCGAATACCCCGCCGATTCGGCTTGAGCCGTGGTGAAAAGCCCCGATTGCGCCGCCGCCGTCTCGAATAGCGCATCCCAGTCGGGCCGGCGGTCGGTCTTTCGCGGGTGAATCGTCATGCACAAACATTAACTCTAGGTTTAGTTTTGTGCAAGCGTTTCGAACGAGCCGTCGCCCCTCACGGCATCTCGAAAACCGCGTGCAGCAGCGCGTTTTGCCCCGAGTAGGACAGGTGCACGAGCCCCGAACCGTCCAGCCCGATATCCACGCCCGTGCCCGAATACGGCGACTGGCCGCCCTCGTCCACCTGCCAGATGCGCCATGCGCCGGTCGCGTTATTGGCATAAACCACGATCGGGCGCACGTCGTCGCCGCCGATCGTGACGTAGGCGATGGCCGCGTGCGTCGTGCCCATGGGGTCCACGATCAGCGCGATCGCGTTGATCGTGCCCTCCAGAATCGGCTCGTAGCTCCACGCGCCCGACTCGTTCGTCGCGTAGCCCGCGCCCAGCCGGTTCGCCATGACGACGTGGGCGAATCCCTGCGCGTCGAGCGCGAAGTCGTGCGGCATCCCGTACCAGCCGCCGCCGATCCACCACAAATCCCAGTCGGGCCCGGCTTCGCTTGCGTAAAACAGCATCGGCAGCGATGGAAACCACGAGGGCGGCGCGGCGTCGAACCCGTAGGTCATGTGAACGGCGTCCGCGGCGTCAAGCGCGATGTGGCAATCCCAGCGGTCGCGCCCGAGCGTGTCCACCGCATCGGCGTTCCACGCGCCGCCCGTCCGCCACAGGTGGTACATGGCCATCGCGTCGTTGTCGTTCACGCACGCGTGCGGGTCGCCGTTCGCGTCGATCGCGAGGTCGAGAAACGCATTCCAGGGATCGTAGGGCGTCACCGTCTCGAAGCTCCAGCCCACGTCGTCGAGCACCACATAACGCAGCGCCTGCGGATACGGCACGGGATCGTGATAGAGCACGTGGATGTCGTCGCCATCGGCCGCGATCGACTCGCCGAGCGGCACGTCGTACGGAAAATCGCCGGCGTCGAAACATTCCGAGATCCACCAGTTCGCGCGAAAGTTCGCGACGCACGGACGCATGGGATCGCGCTCGCGGAAAAAGATGAAGGGATAGCCGTGCGTGTCGAGGGCGATCGAGGTGTCCTGCCAGACCTTGCCCGCCTCGTCGAGCGTCGTCTCGTCCCAGTCCGCGCCGTCCCACCGCGCGTGGCGCAGCACGTCGAACTCGCCCGAGATCGGCAGATGGATCGAGCCGTCGGGCGCGGGCACGGCGGTCCACGCGCGATACGGCCGCGCGCGCGTATCGACCTGCCACGTCGCGCCGTCCCACGCGGCAAGGCCGAGCTGATTCCACGTGGTGAATACGATGCGCGCTCGATCGTTATCGTCCAGCCACATGGCGACGGGGTTCGCCATGTCGCCCGCGGGCACGGGCTCGACGGTCCACGCCCCGCCGTATTCGTACACGTGCACCACGCCATACACCGGCTCGCCCAGAATGGACGACGCGATGTGCAGGACGCCGTTCGAGTCGAAGGCCACGCCCGCCGCGGGGGTGACGTCCCAGCTCGTGATGGCGATGTCGCGCGACCACAGCAGGCCGGCCTTGCGATAGACCGACAGATTGTAGGGTTCCCCGTCGCGCACTTCCCACGTGACGATCGCCGCCCCGCCCTGCGCGTCGCCCGCGACGCTCACGCTGTAGAGCCGCTCCTCGGCGTACACGCGCACGCGCTCGATCGTCCACGCGCCGCCCGCGAGCTTGGCGTGGTACAGGTGTTCCTCCGCCGATCCATCCGGCAGGTGCACGAAGACGACGTGAATCGTGCCGTCCGCGCCGCGCGCGATGTCGTAGTTCACGTCGAGCGTGCGCCCCGGCAGGTCGTCGATGCGCGTGAACTGCCACGCGCCCGTCTCGTTCGTCGCGTAATACAGACGACGCTCGCGCGTGTGAAACCACGCGATGTGAAGCGCGCCGTCGGGATCGGTCACGACCTTGGGCTCGAGGCCCGCGTCGCACCGGATGATGTTCGTCTGAAACGAGCCGCCGAAGGATTCATACGACACCAGCTCGCGCCCGCGCGATGCGAGCACCACGATCGAACCATCGGGACGCACCGCGATGCCGGGCCGCGCGCACCCCGGGCAGCCGCCCGCGACGCGCTCGATGAACAGGCCATCGAGGCCGTCGTCGTCGCCCGTGTCGTCGTCCGCCGTGTCGTCATCGGTCGTGTCGTCATCGGATGTGTCGTCATCGACGGAATCGTCGTCCGTCGCATCGTCATCCACCGTGTCGTCATCGGCGAGGTCGTCGTCCGTCGCCGCGTCGTCATCAAGCGTGTCGTCGTCTTGCGCCGAGTCCTCGGCGTCCTCGTCGCCACAGCCGCCCGCGCAGGCGGTGGCGACAAGCGTCGCGAAGAGGATCGCCAAAATTCGTATAGTTCGAATGGTGGAGCCCATGGCCGCGTGCTCCGATCGATGAAACTTCGCGGATGATAACACACCCGCGCGAAATTCGCGGCCTACGCCTCGCGGCGGCGGCGCATCACGACCGAGACGAACGCCTCGTACAGCAGCCAGATCGTGAGGACAAAAAGTACGATCGCGGCGGTGCCGACGATGATCTCGTCCGCGCCGACCTTGCCGCCGACCAGCTCCGGAAACTTCGCGAGGATCGGCTTGATCTGCAAGACGAGCGAGGTGAGCGTCACCGCCATCATGAAGACCATCGGGATCGCCGCGTAGATCGCCTTGCGCCCCGTCTTCACCAGCCAGATCGTGACGGCGAGCAGCGTGAGCGACGCCATGAGCTGGTTGCTGGTGCCGAAGAGCGGCCACGCCTTTAGGTACGCCTTTTCTTTCGTCAGCATCAGAAACGCGAAGGGCGGCAACAGCGTGATGACGGTGCTCACCAGCGCGCCCGCGCGCGACTTCCACCCAAAAAGTTCCTGCACCACGTAACGCGACAGGCGCGTGCACACGTCGAGCGTGTCGTACACGAAGGTGGCGAAAGCCATGAGCGCGAAGGTGAGCGCGAGCTTGAAGTCGATGCCGAGAATCCCCATGTATTTCGCGAGGCCGTTGGCGTAGATCACGTTGGGATCGCTTTTGAGCATCGGGTCGCCCTTGGCGAGGATCATGACCGTGACGAGGGCGAGCACGGCGACGAGACCCTCGAGCAGCATCGACCCGAGGCCCACGCGGATCGTGTCGCTCTCGACGCGGATCTGTTTGGACGTGGTCCCCGAGCTGACGATACCGTGAAAGCCCGAGCACGCCCCGCATGCGATGGTGATGAAGAGCGCGGGGAAGAGCAGCTTGCCGGTCTCGATGCCGCGCCAGCCGTCGAGGTTGAACGCGGGATACTGGATGTCGTAGTTGCCGAAGAGCGCGCCGAACACGCCGACCGCGAGCGTGATGTAAAGGAACCATCCGCCCAGATACCCGCGCGGCTGGAGCAGAAGCCACATCGGCAGCAGCGCCGCCACCGCGCAGTAGACGATCAGCACCACCTCCCACCCTTTCACGGGAATCGCGGCGAGGGCCGATTCGAATCCGGGGGGCAGGTGGTCGCTGAGCCAGATCACGCCAAACAGCAGCGCCATGAAGACGACCGTCGTCACGCCCAGCGGCGCTTTGGCGTAACGCAGCACGATCCCCATGCCGACGCCGAGGAACAGGTACACCATCGACGCGAAGGCCACGCCCGGCCCCAGCACCATGTCGCCGCTCACCGCGACAAACGACTGCGCCGTCACGTCGGTGAACGCGATGATGATGTACATGAGCGCGATCCAGATGAACGACAGGAACAGGATGTACGAAATCGGCGAGAGGTTTTGCTTGACGATCTCGCCGATCGTCATCGCCTTGTTGCGCACCGACGCGATCAACGACAGGAAGTCGTGAACGCCGCCGACGAAGATCGCGCCAAGCACGATCCACAGCAGCGCCGGTCCCCAGCCGAACCACATGCCCGCAAGGATCGGCCCGACGATCGGGCCCGCCGCGGCGATGGCCGAAAAATGCTGCGGCAGCAGCATCGACGCCTTGGCGGGCACAAAATCCTCGCCGTCGTTGACCTCGACCGAGGGCGTTACGCGCCGGTCGTCGATTTCGAGTTCGGCGGTGAAGAACCGGCCATACACGACGTAGGCGATGCCCAATACGACGGCGACCGTGATGACGATGAGTGCAATCACGCGCGGATCTCCCGGATTGTCGATTGGGCGGGATTCTGTACGGGGTTGCCCGCGTCGCGCAAGGGATCGACGAATTGTCAGCGATCGAACGACGGCGCAGCGGGCGGCGGCCATTGCCACGGAATCGCGCGGCCCGCGTCGGCCCGAATGTCGGCCTTGCGCGCGTGCAGATCCTCGGCGGTCTTCACAAGATCTTCTGGCGCAACCGCCCCGGGTACGCACGCCGCGCGCGTCGCACGCACCAGACGCAGCCGCTCGTCAGTCCACGCGATTCGCCCCGCCGCGTAGTCGGTCGCGAAGGTTTCGTGCGTCCACAGGTCGTCCCACGCGAGGCCGAACGATTCGCCGGTGATCGCCGCGAGCACACCGAAGTCGCCGGGCGCGCACTCCTTGGTGCGGCGGATGTTGTGGCGCACCTGTTCGTCGCTCATGCCCGGCCCGCGCCAACGCGCGTCGTAGAACGCAAAATCGGTGTGCGCGTCGAGCCAATCGACGAGCAGGAAGATCAGGCGGTCGCGATGGTCCACGATCGCGCTCCATAAGCGGTGCGCGGGCGCGAAACGCCACTCGATGCGCGTGCGGGCGAGGCCGAAGACAAAGGGATCGGGCTGGCCGAATGGCGCGGCGGCGGCCATGTCGTCGAAGACCGCGAGGATCTCGGCGGACTCCTCCACCCTGCGCGGCAGCCAGTTCGATTTGGCGAAATCGAGCGTTTTGACGAGCCCGGCGCGCGCCACGGGCGCCGCGCCTTCGAGCACGCGCGTCAGCCCCTCTTCTTCCATCATCCGCAAAAAGACGGGGTAGCTCGCGCCCGAGCGGCCGATTTCGAGAATGCGTTTTACGAATGGAATCAGCGCGCGCGCATCCTCGCCCGCGTCGCCGCGTTCGTAGGTCGCGAGCGCGTCTTCGTAAGACTTCAGCGATTGCACGAGCAGCGACTCGTCGCTCGGCCCGCCGCCCGAAGACGCCGAGGCCGATGCCGCGGCGGCCAGCGCGCGCCCATAAGCGTCGCTGAATTTCAGGAAGAGCCCTTCCTGCATGAGCAGACCGGAAAAGGTCGCGAAGTCGTCGTTGGTCGCGGCGAGGTGCTCCATGCGCGCGAGCGATTCGCGCATCGCGTCCACGTCCGCGCCGGAAAGCTTCTTCGCGTCGACGTCTCGCATGAAGTCGCGAAAGGTGCCGAGCATGGGATCGACGAACATGGCGGGGACGGGCATGGTCATCGCCCCCCGATCGCGCGCACGTATTCGGCGATGCGACGGCGCAGCGTGTCGTCGGGCAGCGGAAGGCGGCGGCGATGCCGCGCCTGCCACAGCGCGTCCCAATTCGGCTCGTAGTCGGGCACGAACTTGCGCACGCCGTCGCGCGTCGTCGCGGCCATCTCGGTCGTGCGCGCGCGCGTTTCGGCGACGAATTCGGTGCGCTCGGCCTTCCACTCGGCTGGTACCTGGGCCGTCTCCCAGATTTGAAGATCTTCGAGGACTTTGAGCGTGTTCCAAAACTCGTCGCGCGGCGATTCGTCCGCCGTGATGGGCGCGTTCGATCGCTCGAGCGTCTGCGAGACCATCGTGTTCAGCGCGGCGACGTCGGTGTATTCCCGCGTGGCGAGCGTCTCGGCGACCTTGCGATGCGGCGCGGCGCGCACGGGTTCTTCAAGATCCTCATACAGCTTCGCACGGGCTTCCTCTTGATCCCACACCAGCGCGACGGCGCACTTGACGTGCAGCGCCTCGCCGATCACCCGCTTGCCGAAGGTTTCGAGATCGGGCGCGGTCTCGATGGCGTCCAGCATCGCCCGCTGCGCCGCGGCGGTGCGGGGATAGTTGGGATCACCGTCGTAGCGGCGCAGACGTGCGCGATAGTACTCGACGTATTCCTGGTGACGTTGATCCACAGGCGCCCTCCTTCAACGGGGGCTGATGCGCTCGATGCCCATGTAGGGACGCAGCACCTCGGGCACGGTCACCGAGCCGTCGGCGTTTTGGTAGTTCTCCAGAACCGCGACGAAGGTGCGGCCGACCGCGAGCCCCGAGCCGTTGATCGTGTGCACGAAGCGCGAGCCTTTTTCGCCCTTGGGCCTAAAACGCAGCCCCGCGCGGCGCGACTGAAAGTCGCCGAAGTTCGAGCACGAGCTGATCTCGCGATAAGCGTTTTGCCCGGGCAGCCAGACCTCGATGTCGAAGCAGCGCTTCGCGGAAAAACCGAGATCCGCGGTGCACAGCTCCACCACGCGATAGGGCAGGCCAAGAAGCTGGAGTACGCGCTCGGCGTTATGCGTGAGCGCCTCGTGCTCCGCGCCGCTCGCGTCGGGGTGCGTGAGCTTGACGAGTTCGACCTTGTCGAACTGGTGCACGCGGATCATGCCGCGCGTGTCTTTTCCATACGCGCCGGCCTCGCTGCGAAAACACGGGGTGTAGGCGCAGAACTTCAAAGGCAGCGCGCTCTCGTCGAGCGTCTCGTCGCGATAGATGTTCGTGACCGGCACCTCGGCGGTGGGGATGAGCCACAAATCGCGGCCCTCGATGCGAAACAGATCGGCCGCGAACTTCGGCAACTGCCCCGTGCCCGTCATCGTCGCCGAGTTCACCATCGACGGCGTCCACACCTCGGTGTAGCCGTGCTCGGCGGTGTGCAGATCGAGCATGAAGTTGATGAGCGCGCGTTCGAGCCGCGCCCCCGCGCCGATCTGCATCGAAAACCGCGCGCCCGACAGCTTCGCCGCGCGTTCCATGTCGAGGATGCCGAGCGGCGTACCCACGTCCACGTGGTCCTTCGGCGCAAAATCGAACTCGCGAGGCGTGCCCCACGTGCGCACGACGGGGTTGTCCTGCTCGCCCGCGCCGATGGGAGTGCGTTCGTCGGGAATGTTCGGGATCGTCAGAAGAATCTCGTCGGTCTTCTCGTCGATCTCGCGTAGCCGCGGCTCCATCTCTTTCACGCGCGCCGAAATCTCGCTCATCTCGGCCAGAATCGCCGACGCATCGCCCTTCTCGCGCTTGATGCGCGCGATTTCCTCCGACGAGGATTTCTGTCGATTGCGCAGACCGTCGTATTCGCTCTGGGCCTTGCGGCGCTCGGCTTCGAGTCCGGCGAACGCGGCCAGATCGGCGCTGGACCGCCGTGCGGCCAGCATTTTTTCCACGATCTCCAGATTGTCGCGCACGTATTTTCGATCGAGCATCGGCTCCCCCCGGTCACGGCTCTTCGTGCGCTTTCTTATCACGGCGCGCGGGCAAAGACAAAATCGCGCGAAAAAAAACCGGCGCCATGCGCGCGCCCCGGTCTTGGCCGGATGCGTCGCGTCGTGGCGCCTTGTCGAAGATCGGCGGGCGAACCCGCGGGCGTCAGCCGCCCTTTTTCGCGGACTTCTCGGCTTTCTTCTTCTTCTTGTCCTTGATGGACAGCTTGGGTTTGTTGGTCTTCTCCTGCCGCTTGCCCTGTTCCTTGTTCGACATGGGTCCTCCTCGCACGGGAAAGATCACGCACCGGGATCAAAACCGAATTCCTTAATACGCATGCGACGCGGCGCTGGCAAGGCCGCGCGGGCGGCGCGCAATAAAGAAAACGGCGCCGGTTTTTCAACCGACGCCGCGAGGGATTACGGATTTTTTCGACGCGCGCGCCGTTCTACCGGCGCATGCGTGGAACTACCAGCGCGTGCGATGGACTACCAACGATTGTTGCGTCCGCCGCCGAAGCGCGAGCCGCCACCGCCGTCGCGATCGCGCGGCTTGTCCTCGGCCTTGTTGACCTTGATGGTCCGGCCGTCGAGGTCCTTGCCGTCGAGCGCGGAGATGGCCTTCGCGGCATCCGCGGCATTCGCGAACGTGACGAAACCGAATCCGCGCGAGCGGCCGGTGTCACGGTCGGTGATGACCTTGGCTTCGGTGATTTCGCCGTAAGGGGCGAACGCCGCCTGAAGCTTCTCATCGTTGGTGTTCCAGCTCAAGCTACCCACAAACACTTTCTCGGACATGTCTTCTGCCTTTTCGGCGCGCCGATGATCGACGTCGCCTCGTCACCTTGGTGGGAACCGGCGCCCACCGTCGCCTGGACGGTCCCAGCGACCGTCGCTCAATCAAACAAGGACCCCCACGGATCCTCTCCGAGCCCAGACACAATGTCGGATTTCGGTGGGCGGCGTTTAACACGGTCCGAATGAAATGTAAACACCGTTGAATCCGCCCCGCCGCGAAGGCAAAAAACGGTGATCGCGCCGACGAGTGCGCTCACTTCCCGGCGGGCGCATCCTCGATCAGGTCGGAGAAATCCAGGGCCTCGGCGGCCTCCCCGGGACGTTCGGGCATGATCGCCTCGATGCCCGCGTCGGTGACGGCGGCGAGGTCGAGTTTCGCGATGGCGTCCTCGCGATATGCGACCAGGTAGCGGTCGCGGCGCAGCGCGTCGGCGAATTCCTTGACGATCCGCGTGCGCTTGGCGTCGGTCGCTGCGCGGCGGATCTCCTCCTCGTCTTTTTCCCACGTCTTGCCCGCGAATTTGTCGGGGTTCGCGGCCAGGTACGCGCGGGCTTCGTCGCCCGCGGCCTTGATGTTCTTTTCGGTGATGCGCTCCTGCGCCATGCGCCCGAGGATGCCAATCTCGGCGACCAGCATGCGTGTCGCGTATTCGTCGTCTTTGTGTAGCTGCTGCGCGAGCGCGTCGAGATGCAGAAATTCGTCCTCGAGATAGCGGTCGAGCAGCCAGTTGCGCCCGTCCGTGGTTTTCGCCTGCTCCTGATACGCCGGCGACTGCCGCGCGATCCACGCATAAAACTCCACGAGCGTCAGCTCGAACGCGCGCGACTCGACCAGCACCTGACGCAGTTCGGCGTTTTTCGCCGCGTCCTTGGGGTCGGTGGCCAGCAGTCCGCGGTGTTCGACCGCGCCATAATCCTTCATGAGAGCCGCCACGCGCTCCTGCCCGGCGTGGCGGAATCGCTGACGCTCGATCGCCGCTCGCAGCGCGGCGGCGGCGTCTTCGAATGACCGGGGATCGCGGCCCGCGGCGCGGGCCTTGTGCGCGTAGCGATCGTACGCCGCGCGCACATCCTCATCGCTGACGGGCGGAATCTTCGCGGCGGCGCGCTCCTTGGCCATGAAGACGAGGGCGGCTTTTTCGATCACGCTCATCGCGTTGCGAAAATCCGCGTTCTGCTTCCAGTTCCGACGCACGCCCTCGGCGTAATACGCGATCAGGTCGATCTGCTTTTCCAGAAACTTCCGCTTGCCCTCGTCAGTTCGGTACTCGTCGCGGGCGTCGGCGGGCAGGTTTGCGAACGCGACCTTCAGATAGCGCTCCGTGATCGCGACCGACCCCACCGTCGCGAGCGTGGGATCATCCGCTTTGTCCGGCGGTGGCTTGATGGCGGCCTTGGGTTCGCACGCGGCGACGAGAACGCAAAGCGCCAACGCGATCGGCGCGAATCGATGGACGAATTTCGACACGATACCCGGCTCCCCCGCAATCGGCGCAAATGGAAGGCGGCGTGGATCAAACCAAATCGGGGCCGCGTTGACAAGTGGAATGGGGCGCGGCGCGCGGCGCGTCAGGCGGGCTTGGTCGCGGCGAATTCGTCGCGCAGGGTTTCGAGGCGCTCTTCGAGCATCAGGATGCCGCGCGAATCGGACCCCGCGATCACGACGCCTTCGGCTCCAACGCGCACGATCGTGCGTCGGTGCGGCAGAAAGAAGTTGATGAGCACGCCGAGGAAACCCAGGAAGCAACCGAAGAGCAGCACGGGGAAGGCGTCGTTTCGCGACACCATGATGCCGGTGTAGTAGCCGCCCATCTCCGCGCCGACGAACTCGTAGGTGAGCGTCGATTCGCGCGCGGCCTCGACCTCGGGCTGGTGCTTGTAAATCCAGAACTCCTGCTCGGGGGCGTCGGCGTGCGCTTCCAGAATCATCGCCGCGGGGCCCTGGCCGTCCTTGTCGGGCAGCATGCTGACCACCCCGAAGACGCCGCCGGAGCCGTCGGTCATGGTGTAGGGCTTTTGCAGCAGCATCGTGCGGTCCCAGATCGCCTGGCCGTCGGCACGGCGCGTGACGCGGATCTTGGGGCGCGGACCCACCGGGCCGTACGACGCCTGATAGAAGCGGAAGCCGCCGAATTTGGCCGGCTCGTTGACGAGCAGGGGCGTGGTCCACGGCTCGCCCTGCTCGGGAATGAAGGTCAGGACCGAGCGGAACGTCTTGGGTCGCTCGGTGCCCTCGTAGAACTCCACCGCGAAGTCGTCGCAACGCACCGCGAATGGCAGGCGGAACCCCCCGGCCTTTCGCAGCGCGACGAAGTCGGCCTCCTCGCCGGTGGGGATCATCATCGACCCGTCGATGATGAGGTTTTTGCTCGCGATCGCAGCGCCGCAAACGATGAGGATGGCGATGTGGATGATGACGACGGAGTAGCGCTTGATGCGCCCCGTCTCGCGGTAATAGTAGCGGTCGTCCTCGAACTCGGCCCGGCGGCGGAAGCGGAAGAGCCGTCGCACGGTGTCGTCATCCGGTATTGTGCCCGCCACGTGATACTGCTTGCCGAATCGCGAGAGCATCTTGGGGCCGAGCGCGATGCCCTTGGTGTAGTCGGGCTTCACGATGTGCTCGATGCGCGTAATCGTGCAGACGATCAGGTTCACGCACAGGATGAGCACCAGCGCGAGGAACCACGGCGAATGGAAGACCTCGTAAAGGCCCAGCTTGTCGGCGACGGCGAAGACGCCGCCCTTGGCGATCAGGTCGGCGTATTGTTGCTCGGTGAGGCCGGGGCCGCGTTGCGGCACGATGGTGCCGATCAGCGTGGCGATGCCGAGGCCCGAGATGGTGTAGATCGCGAGACGATTGCTCGCGAGGAACTCGATCCACGTCTCGCGCCGGGGCTCGGGGCGCGGTGATCCCGGCGCGGACGGCGGTGTCTGGGAAACGGGCGGCGTCGTATCGGGAAAGGGATCCTCGGCGATGGTGTGGGGTGGGGTCATGATGATGGTGTTCGCGGTGCGTCCCGGGTTCGTGCAGGCACCTAACACGCCCAGCGCGCGTCGATCAAGGTTTGCCCGGTCACGATTCGCCGTTCCCCTCCGCAATTTGGCGCGAAACCGAGAGAAAATCCGGGAAACGCCGGTTTTTTCGAGGTGAGATATCCGTTGAAAAAAAGTCGGCGCGAAAATTCGACATTCATGGTAAAAAGGCGCGGCGAATCGGGGACGAATTCGATCCCCCGGCGGGATCGACGCGGATTTGGACGACTTCGTATCATTTGGAGGACTCGCGATGAGAACCTTGCGTCAGAAGTGGTGGGTGGTGCTGTGCGCGATGGTGTTCGCGTCGTGGACCGCGTGCGGCGGCGGCGGCGATGACGATGACGATTCGGGCTCGGAGGCGGACGACGACACGGGCCTCGGCGGCGATGACGACGACGATGATCTCGCCGACGACGATGCGACCGACGATGATGCGACCGATGACGACGCGACGGACGATGACACCGTCGATGACGATACGGCCGACGATGACACGACCGACGACGATACGACGGATGACGACACGGCGGACGACGACACGGGCGACGACGACACCGGTCCGACGACGCTCTTCGATGTGGACTTCGAGGACTACGCGAACGGCAACCTCGGTTTCCCGTGGGGATTGCAGCTCTCGGGCGACACAACGATGGTGGTCGGCGACCTCGTTGCGGCGGACGGCTCGGGCAAGGTGGCCTATCAGACCGGCGGCGAAGACGCCGAGGGCGGCGACTTTCTGGTCGCGCAGTACAACTTCAACGAGCAGAATGACGACGTGTGGGTGTCCTTCGACGTCAGCGTGGCCGACAGCGGCGTCGATTTTGGATTCCGCACCGTGCTCGAATACTACGGCTACGCGTATCCGCAGACGCAGCTCGTGGTCGAAAACGCCACGGTCAAGGCGCTCAACTTCACGACGAGCGCCATGGTGAACTGCGGCACGCTGACCGCCGCGGACTGGGACAACGTGGCGGTGCTCTACAACTACAACTCGGGTACCTACGACGTGAATCTCAACGGCTCGGCGACCGCGTGCGACAACGTCCCGGCCAACGCGACGCAGTATCCCGCCTACGGCCTGCAGGTGATCGACTGGACCGACGACACCTACGGCGGCGTGGCGACCTTCGACAACTTCCACGGCGAGATCGACGGCGGCGCCGACATGTTCGACGTCGACTTCACGGCATACTCCGACGGGCCGCTCGGCGCGCCGTGGGCCATCGTGGAAGAGGACGGCACGAGCGAGGCGAACATCGTGACGCTCGTCGCGGCGGACGGCTCGGGCAAGGCGCTGGAATTGGACGGCGGGACCACGATCACCATCGCCGATTACGTGCTGGCGACGCTGGGGTTCACGTCCACCGCGGGCGACCTGGACGTGTACTTCGACGTCTTCTACGACGACACGATGACCGAGTTCGGCTTCCGCACGATGCAGAATCCCTTCACCGGCGCGACGCCGGGCGCGCAACTCGTCGTCGAGGCGGGCTACCTGAGCGCCTATGACGCAACCCCCGGCACCTACGTCGATTGCGGCGCGCTCACGGTGAGCACGTGGCACACGGTGGAGATCCACCACACGTACGCCGCCAAGACCTATGCCGTGTGGGTCGACGGGGCCGAAAGCCTGTGCGTGGGGCTCCAGACGGGCTCGGTCCCCTTTAACGGACCCTTCAATGGAATCCAGCTCATCGACTGGAGCGACGAGGGCTTCGGCGGCGACGTGATCTGGGACAACCTGCTCGGCATCGCGCCGTAACGTGAAAGAATAGACGTGCGAGGCGGGCCGGTTCGACAGGACCGGCCCGTTTTTTATTCGGCGAGGCCGAGCGCGCCCGCGATGCGCGCGAAGGCGTTTGCGCCGGCGTCGCGTTCCACGCGCAGCACCACACCGAGTCCATCGATGAGCGCCGCGCGGATTTGCGCGCCGGCCGACTCGTCGTCGGCGACGCCGATTCGCATCCGCTCGAATGACCCGACGAGGCGATTCCAGCGATCCGTCGCGGCGGCCTCGCTCGGGGCGACCCATGCGTTTTGCGTCTCGCCCCAGGCGGCGCGAAAGCGCGAGCGCGCGGCTGTGTCGGCGGCGATAAAAATCGCGGCGCGCACGAAGCGTCCGACGAGCGGCCACGCGGTCATCGCAGCCTCGACCCCGTCGCAATCGGCGAATTCCAAGCCGATACGATGCGCCCCCGAGGCGACGGCGAGTTCCGGCCGATAGCGGATCGTGCGCGCGAGCGCCGCGTCGCGACGCCAGGCATCCACGGCGGTGGCATCGCCGGTCCGCAGCACCTCGGGAACGCGCGCGCCCTCGAAGTCGTCGGGCCGCGTGTAGACCGGCCACTTGAGCCCGCCATTGAAGCTGTCGGTCTCGACGTTTTCACCCTGGCCGACCACGCCGGGCACGAACCGTGCGGCGGCGTCGACGATGGCGAGCGCCGCGATCTCTCCACCCGACATGACGAAGTCGCCCACCGAGATTTCACCGTCGCAGTGAATGTCGATCACGCGCTGGTCGATGCCGTCGTAGCGGCCGCACACCAGAGCGAACGCGCCCGCGCCCGCCAGCTCGCGCGCTGTATCGCTCGTGAAACGCTCGCCGCCCGGCGTGAGGGCGAAGACGCGCACGCCCGGGGCGGTTTCGCGCACCTGGCGGATCGCCGCCGCGAGCGGCTCGGGCTTCATCACCATGCCGCGACCGCCGCCGAAGCCGTAGTCGTCGGCGCGCCGGTGCCGATCCGTCGCGAAGTCGCGCGGGTTCACACACCCGACCATCACCAGCCCGCGCGAAATCGCCCGGCCCAAAACGCCCACGCGAAGCGGCGTATCGAAGAACTCGGGAAAGAGGGTGATGAGGAAGGACTTCATGCCATCGCCGACGATTCGAGGATCCCGCGCGATCGTAACAGATCTCTTCCGGGCGGCAACGCGTTCATGGTTTGGAATGCCCGTCCCGAAAATCGAAAATCACCACTTCCGGCTTCAGGCCGAAACGCAGCGGCACGCCCGTCCAACCGAGGCCCACGTTCACCCACATCACGGATTCGCCGAGCGCGAACCGCCCGCGCAGCCAGCGTGCTTTTTCGCGGCCCAGGACAAGTGAATAGAGCGGGCGCGGCAGCCACGTCTGGCCGCCGTGCGTATCGCCCGCGAGCATCAGGTCCGCGCCGGCCCGGGCGTAATCGGGAAAGCTCTCGGGCAGGTGCGCCATGGCGATGACGGGCCGCGCGCCCTTTTGCGCCCAGTCGAGTTTCGGATGCAGCTTCACGTCACCCGCCCACAGGTCCACGGCGGGTGCGCCGTCCGCCCCCGCGAGCGTCGCCGTTTGATCGCGCAACACGCGCACGGGTAGGTCGTCGCGAATCGCCCAGCTTTCCGGCGCGTGGCAATACACGCAGTTTTGCGACCCGAGCCGATACTCCGCGTCGCCGAGCACGGCAAAGGCCCCGCGCCGCGCGCGGATGCGCCGGAAGAACTCGAGCGACGGTTCGGCGGAGCCCTCGTAAGGCTTCAGGTCGCCCGCGATGAGCACGTAGTCGGGCGATTCGCGCTCGATGAGGTCGAGCACGAAGCGCTCGCGCGCACCGATCGAACGCACGTGGATGTCGGAGAGAAAAACGAGCTTCGTGCCCGCGAGCGCGCGCGCCACGGCGGGCGGCGCGTCGGCGCGCGTCACGCGCACGTCGTACAGATCGACGACGCCTTTGACGGCGACGTTGACGACGACAATCAGCGCGACGATCCACGCGATGCGGCGGCGGTCGGTCACGGGTTCGATCCCCCGGCCAGGCGGGCGGTTGCGAGCGAGGTGTACTCGCCGCCGGGATACGGCGTGAAACCCACGAGCCGTTCGCGACGCACGATCACGTTGTCCATCCACCACAGGCCCACGTAGACCGCGTCGTCCGCCACGCGCCGCTGCGCCTCGCGCAGCACGTCGAGTCGCGCGGCCTCGTCGGGTTCCGTGCGCGAGCGTTCGAGCAGGGCATCGACATCCGCGTTTCGATAGCGCCCGCGATTCGCACCCGAGGGCGGCATCGACGACGAATGAAAGACGTAGAACAGATGATCGGGGTCGATCACGCCCACCCACGTCAGGCTGAAGGTCTGAAAATTCCCCTTTTGAATGTCGGCGAAGAACGTGCCCCACTCGAACTGGCGCTTCTCGACAGCGATGCCCACCTCGGCGAGTTGCGCGGCGATCGCGTCGGCGATGCGGTTGCGCAGCCGGTCGGTGCTCGTCTTGTACGAGAGCCGAAAGCGCGGCGCGGGGCCGTCGCCGTCGGGATCGGGCAGCCCCGCCGCGTTGAGAAGCGCCTTTGCACGAGCGGCGTCGTGTTCGTAGCGCGTCACCTCGGTGTGGGCGGGCATTTCCGGCGCGAACATCGAATCCGCCGCACGCGCCTGCCCGAGCAGCAGCGTCGCGATGATCGCGTCGCGGTCGATGGCATGCGCGATCGCGCGACGCACCTCGACGCGGCTCGTAATCGCGCGCGGGTCGTCGAGATGAAAACCCAGATAGCTGTAATTGATGCCGGGGGTGCGTTCGACGGCCACGCCGGGAATGCCTTCGAAGTAACGCACCGCGTGGGGCGGGACGTTGTTTTGCAGCAGGTCGATCGCGCCGCGCTTCATGTTCAGCATGCGCGTCGTTTCGTTCGCGATGACCTCGAACCGGATCCGCGCGATGGCCGGGGGCGGACCGGGCCGATGCGGGCTCGCCGCGAGCTCGATCGCCCGGCCGCGCTCGAATCGCGCGACCACGTACGGCCCCGAGCCGACGGGCCGCTCGCCGAAATCGGGGTCGCCAAGCCGTGCGGCGGGCACGATGCCCCGCGTGAGTTTCATGAGGAACGGCGCGAAGGGCTGTTTGAGCACGACGACGAAGGTGCGTTCGTCGGGTGCGGAATACGACGCGACCGCGTCGAGCGACGAGGCGGCCGGGCACTTGCTCGCGGGGTCGAGGATGTCGCGGAAGTTTTCCGCGACGTCGTGCGCGGTGAGCGGCGATCCGTCGGCGAAGCGCGCGTCATCTCGTAAACGGAATGTGTAGCGGGTGCCGTCTTCGATCGACCAGCTATCGGCGAGGCCCGGGCCGACGCGGCCGTCGGGTGAGACGGTCACGAGGCCATCGAACAGGAGCGGCAGGATGCGCGTGGCGTAGGCGTCGATCGCGAAGCGTGGGTCGAGCGTGGACGGGCTGCCCTCGAGTCCGACGACGACCGCATCGGGATCGCGCTCGCTCGCGCACGCCGCGCAAAACGCCGCCAGCGCGAGGCCGATCGCGAGTGAAATGGTCGGGAATCGCCGCACGCGGCCAAGCTATCGGCGGCCCCGGGCGATGTCAAAGTTGCCGCATAGGCGAGGGCGCCGGTGCCGCACGCACCGTTTAGGGATTCTCACCAGCTTCGCCGGTTTGCGCGGGTTCTTCCGGGGCGTCGGGGGCGGTGACGCCCTCGAGCGCGCTGGGGTTGTCGAACGCGGGATCGGGCGTCGCCCCAGGCGCGGGCGCCACCTTGCCCTGCGGCATCAGTCCGCCGAGAAAGTGCTTGAGGATGCGCTTGTCCACGCTGCCCACGGGGCGACCGCCGGGCAGCGTCGAGGTCGTTCCCAGGATCCGCACGAGCTCGACCATCGGTTGCGCGCCAAACTGCTCGCCGAGTTTGCGAAAGGTCTCGCCCGGCACGACAAGAAACACGCGGCCATTGAGCGCCAGATTCACCGAGCCGACGTTGCGGTCCTTTTCCTTCGCGGCGAACTCGAAAAAAAGCTTGAGCGCGCGCTGCGCGACCTGTTCGCCGCCCGCGCTGGTGATGTTGAAGACGATGACATCGAACCGGTGCCAGCGCGCGAAGTGCGCCTTGACGCCGATCTGCGTCTCCGCCGATTCGGCGAGCACCTTGTTGATCGGCATCTGCAAAGTCACGTAGTTGTAACCCCACAGCCCCGCGCCGACGACGAGAGCAAGGATCAGGAGGCCGAGAACGGCCTTGGTCGCGACGGTCTTCCAGTTCATCACGTCACATCCTCATGGTCAAATAACATGCGTTGCCGGACGTGCGCCCTATAGCACGGAGCGGCGGGCGTGAAAACCGTGCAAAACGCCCGCGAGCTTGACAGTCCGAATCCCTTCGGGTTACGAAACCCGCGTGGTGACCACGACGAAGAGGCCGAAAATGCGCGCGCGCGCGAAGGTATTTGTGCTATGGACGGCGGTGCTCGTCATCGCCGGTGCGCTCGCGTCCGCCTGCGCCCAGGACAACAAGGACGAGGACGACGTCGAGAAGACCGTCAAGGTCAAGATTCTCGTCCTGCGTGACGGCCTGTTCAACTTCCAGGTGGACGACGCGATCGGCGAGGTCGAGTTCAGCAAGTATCGCGGCCCCGTGGGCTCGATGGTCGAGGCCGTCGCCCGCATCAACAACCTGTCCACCTTCACCGACCGCAAGGTCAACGTGCGCCTCGAACTGCGCAATCAGGACGCCACGCAGACGGCGTTCGAGCCGATCGACTGGGTGCAGGACGCCAACCGGCGCTCATTCAAGTTCTACGTGCCGCAGGTCGAGACGGTGCCGGTGCTGCTCAATTTCCGCATGCGCGTCTATGAATTCGCCGACGGCTCGACGCTGCCGCCCTTCGACGGCGGGGACGACGTGGACGACGACGCGGCCGACGATGACGCGGCGGACGACGACACCGATGACGATACCGATGACGATACGGACGACGACACGGACGACGACGCCGACGACGACGCCGATGACGATGCGGACGACGATGCCGACGATGACTCCGACGACGATGCGGATGATGATGCCGACGCGGCGAACGAACCCGAGTTCGAGGCCGCGGCCGATTTTGTCTTCACGGTGAACTCGGGCGGGCCGGGCATCGGCGACTGATTTCGAGCGTTTCGAGGCGATTCACACGGCGTTCCCCTTGCGGGAGCGCCGTTTTCGCAAGGGCCTCGGCGTCGTCCGAGCCGGCGGCTCAGCGCAGACCGAGCTCCTTCATCCTTCTCCACAGCGTGGTGCGGCTGATGCCCAGCTCGGCCGCGGCGGCGTCGCGCCGGTTTCGGTTTCGCGCAAGCGCGGCGACCAACTCGTCCCGCCCGATGCGCCAAGGCGCCGCGCTCAAATCGGTCGATTCCGGTTCGACGAGCCCGGCTCGCTTCGCGGCGTCCTCGATCGCGCGCAGCGTCCGCGCGGCCGCGTCGCCGGTGTCGAGCAGCGCGGGCGGCAGGTCGCGCGGCTCGATCACGCCGCCCGGCGCGACGGCGAGCGCGTACTCCACCACGTTGATGAGCTCGCGCACGTTGCCCGGCCAGTCGTGGTTGATGAGCACGCGCAGCGCCTGCTCGGAAAACCGCTTCTCGGGTCGCCGAAACCGCTCGGCCGCGACGCGCAGATGGTGCTCCAGCAGCAGCTCGATATCCTCGCGCCGTTCGCGAAGCGGCGGCAGGTGGATGGGCACGACGGCGAGGCGGAAGTACAGATCCTGACGGAATCGCCCCTCGGCCACCGCGCGCGCGAGGTCGGCGTTGGTCGCGGCGATGATCCGCGCGTCCATCTCCAATGTGCGTGTGCCGCCAACGCGCTCGAAGGTGCGTTCCTGAAGCACGCGCAGCAGCTTCACCTGCAGCGGCGCGGGCATCTCGCCCAGCTCGTCGAGGAACAGCGTGCCGCCTCCCGCCAGTTCGATGCGCCCCGGTTTCTGGCGCACCGCGCCCGTGAACGCGCCCTTCTCGTGGCCGAAGATTTCGCTGTCCAGAATCTCGGACGCGAGCGCGCCGCAGTTGACCGCGTGAAACGGGCCCTCGCGGCGCGGCGACAGGTCGTGGATCGCGCGCGCGACGAGTTCTTTGCCGGTGCCGGATTCGCCGGTCACGAGCACGCTCACGTCGGTATCGGCGATGGCGCGCACGAGCTCGAAGACGCGCAGCATCGCGGGGGAGCGCGACACCATGTTCGAAAAACGCCAGCGCCCCGCGGCCTCGGCCTGCAATCGGTCGAGCACCGACAGATCGCGGATGCGACCGATCATGAGCGGCGCGCCGGCGACCTCGGCGGGCACGCGCGTCAGACGGATCTCGACGGGAATGCGCAACCCGTCGCCCCGGCGGATCACCGCGTGGCTGCCGGGGTGCGGCTCATCGCGCCCGCGCAGTTCCTGGAACACGCAGTACGCCTCGTCGCCCGCCCCGCCGAAGACCGCGCTGCAATGGCGGCCAATCACCTCGTCGAGCGACGCGCCGGTCAGGTGACGGGCCGACGCGTTGCAGTAGACGAGGTTCTGCGCGTCGTCGACGACGAAGATCGCGTCTTCGAAGTCGTCGAGCACGAACCGGATGAACGGCGCGAGCGCGAAGTCGGACACGGGCAGATGCCCTCCGCAAAACGGAGGCACTTTAAACCCGATCCGGTCGGCGGCCAAACGATTCCTCGCTCTAGCGGGCGACCGTTTCGGGCACACCGAGCTTGCGAAGCAGCGAAATCATCGGACACGCCTTGGTGAACGCGCTCTGCGCGAGGTTCACGCCGACAAACGCGGTGAAGGCGAGCGCCCACGGCGTCCACAGCACGCCCAGGGCGACGCTGGCCACGATGAAGACCCCGGCGATGAGGCGGATGTAGTCGTTGACGGTCATGTCGATTCTCCTGTCGATGGATGTTGACGGTTAAAGAAATTCCTCGACGCCGAGCACGGCGACGTGCATCGACGTCCCGGTCGCGTTTGCGCGCGCGACCATGTCGGCGAGCTGCGTCTTGAGCGCGTCGGCGCGGTCGGCGGGCACGACGGTGAAGACGAGCGAGCTGGCCCCCGGGTGCAGGCGCGAGCCGAGCCGTTTGCCGTGCGTGCCCTCGCCGAAGACCATGGGCACTTCTGTGTAGCCGCGCGCGCCGTGGTCTTCCAAAAAGACCTCGACCTGATCGCGTAGCGAGCCGTCGACGATGATCATGAACATCTTCATGCCGAAACCTCCGGGGCGCGGGTCGTCGCGCGCGCCTCGCGGCGCGATTCGACGGCGAAGTAGAGCAGCGGGATCACCACGAGGGTGAGCGCGGTGGAGACGCCGACCCCGAAGACGAGGCTGGTCGCGAGCCCGCCGAAGATGGGATCGGTAAACATGACGATGCCGCCGATGGCCGCGGCGATCGCGGTGAGGACGATGGCCTTGAAGCGGATCGCGCCCGCGGCGAGCACGGCCTCGGCGAGCGACGAGCCGGCCTCGCGCTCCTGCTCGACGAAATCGACGAGCAGGATCGAGTTGCGCACCACGATGCCCGCCAGTGCGATGAATCCGATCATGCTTGTGGCGGTGAAGAAGTTGCCGGTGATGGCGTGACCCGGCACGATGCCGATGAGCGCCAGCGGGATGGGCGCCATGATGATGAGCGGCGTGGAAAAACTTTTGAACCACGCGACCACGAGGATGTACATGAGCACCATGACGACCGCGAAGGCGATGCCCATGTCGCGGAAGACCTCGTAGGTCACCTGCCACTCGCCGTCCCACTTCACGCTGTAGGCCGCTTCCGACGCGGGCATGCCCGACCAGAGCTGCGTCGCGGGTTTGCCGTCCGGCGCGATGAGCGACGCCACGCGGTCCTTCATGTCGAGCAGCGCGTACACGGGGCTTTCGTCCGCGCCCGCGACCTCGGCGTTCAGGTACACCACGCGACGCAGGTCCTTGTGGTAGATGAAGCGGTCCTCGGTGGACATCTCCTCGCGCACGAGCTCGGCGATCGGCACGAGGCGACCGTCGGCCCCGTGCACGCGGATCGACGCCAGATCGCGAACCGACGAGCGCAGCGCGCGCGGGATCATCACTTGCAGCTTCACGGGCTCGCGCTCGGCACCCGCGTGCAGCAGGCCCGCGGGGCGGCCCGTGAGCGCGAGGCCGATCGTGTTCGTGATGTGCTCGGTGGAAACGCCCGAGAGCGCCGCCTTGTCTTTGTCCACCACCAGCCGCGCCTCGGGCTGCTCGGCCTCGACGTACCAGTCCACGTCCACCACGCCGTGCGTCGATTCGAAAACGTCCTTCAGGTTCTTGGCGAGCTCGAGCTGGCCGTTTGCCTCGGGGCCGTAGATCTCGGCCACGATGGTCGAGAGCACCGGCGGCCCGGGCGGCACCTCGGCCACCGACGCGACCGCACCGTGCCGCTTTGCGATCTCGACGATCGCCGGGCGCAGGCGCTTGGCAATGTCGTGGCTCTTTTCGTCGCGGGCGTGCTTGTCGATCAGATTCACCTGCACGTCGCCCTGATGCGGGCCGCTACGCAGGAAGTAGTGGCGCACGAGCCCGTTGAAGTTGATCGGCGCGGCGGTGCCCACGTGCACCTGAAGGTCCTTGACCACCGCCTCCTGCGCGAGACGGCCGGCGATTTCGCGAGACACCGCCGCCGTGGCTTCGAGCGTCGACCCCTCGGGCAGGTCGACGATCACCTGGAACTCGGCCTTGTTGTCGTGGGGCAGCATCTTCACCTTTGCCCAGCGCGGTACGAAGAGCGATGCGGAGATGACGAGCGCGAGGGCGACGCCGACCAGGAACGCGGTGCGCTTTTTGGGCGAGCTCACGAGCGGCGTCATGATCGCGCGGTAGATGCGCGTGACGCGGTCGTCCCCGTGCGCGCCGTGGTTACGCCCCTTGATGCCGAAGCGCTCGGTCAGGCGGATCAAGCCTTTCGCGGTCCACGGCGTGACGATGAACGCAACCGCGAGCGAAAACGCCATCGCCGCCGACGCGTTGATCGGGATCGGGCTCATGTAGGGGCCCATCATCCCGGACACGAAGGCCATGGGCAGCAGGGCGAAGATCACGGCGATGGTGGCGAGGATCGTCGGGTTGCCGACTTCGTCGACCGCGTAGGGCGCCATGACCTTGAGCGGTCCCCAGTTCATCTTGTGGTGGCGGTTGATGTTTTCGACGATGACAATGGCGTCGTCGACGAGGATGCCGATCGAGAAGATCAGCGCGAAGAGCGTGATGCGGTTGAGCGTGTAACCGAAGAAGTAGCTGGTGAAGAGCGTGAGCGCGAGGGTGACGGGGATCGCGACGAGCACGACCGCGGCCTCGCGCAGGCCCAGCGCCAGCGCCATGAGCAGCGCAACGGCGATGGTGGCCTCGAGCATGTGGCGGATCAGCTCGTTCGATTTTTCCTTGGCCGAATGGCCGTAGTCGCGTGTCACGGTCGCGTCGATGCCCGATACGATGGTGCGCCCGCGCTGCTCGTCCACCACGGCGCGCAGCTTTTCGGCGAGCCACGTGGCGTTCGCGCCGCGTCGCTTGGCGACGGCGATGGTGACGGCGGCCTCCTCGGCGAAATCGCCGGCGGGGGTTTCGTGCGCGTGATCCGCGCCCGCCCCGTCGAGATAAAAGACATAGTCGCGCACGTCCTCGGGACCGTCGCTCACGCTCGCCACGTCGGACAGATAGACCGGTCGCCCGTTGAAGACCGAGACGACCACGCGGCCGAGCTCTTCGGCGTCGCGGAACCAGTCGCCCACCTCGACCAGCACGCTACGATTGTTTTCGTCGAACGCGCCCGCGGGCAGATTGGAGTTGGCCTGCGCAATCGCCTGATAAACCGACAGCGGCGACGCGCCGACGCCCGCGAGCCGCGCGGGGTCGAGTTCGACCCGAACCTGGCGGCGCGCTCCGCCGATCAGCGAGGTTTCGCTGATGTCGGG
>CAZPJD010000251.1:0-28144 GCA_964586775.1 uncultured bacterium
GTCGGTGTGCGAGACGCCGATCAGGCGGGATTCTTGGTGCGATACAGCGCGAACACCGCGCCTTGCGGATCCATGACGACCGAGAAGCGACCGACGTTCGGAATGTCGGTGGGCGCAAGCAGGATCTTGCCGCCGAGGCCCGACGCCTTGGTCGCCGATGTGTCCACGTCGTCCACCGCGATGTAGGGCAGCCACATCGACGGATAGGTCTCGTGCGGCGGGATGTTCATCGCCCCCGCAACCTGCTGCTCGCCGCGCGTCAGAATGTGGTAGGTGCCGGCCGGACCCATGTCCATCGGCTGGCGGCCCCACTTGTAGAGATTCTCATAGAACCCGACGGCCTTCTCGGCGTCCTTGGCGTGCAGCTCGTACCAGCAGAACGTGCCCGCGCCCTGCGGCAGGCCCATGTACTTTTCGAGATCCGCCATCGTGATGACGGCGAAGACCGCGCCGTCGCGATCGGTGGCGATGGTGAAGCGCCCGACCGTGGGGATATCCGTCGGCGGCACCATCACCTTGCCGCCCAGCGACTCGACCTGGGCCGGCACCGCGTTCACGTCGTCGACGTGCCAGTAGCACAGCCAGTGCGGCGGCGGATTGCCGGGGATCATGTTGGCGTCGCAGAACCCGCCCGAGGTCTTCTCCATGCTCTCGCCGAACATCGAATAAGGCGGCATGCCCGGGACGTTGTAGTCGTTGAACGTCCATCCGAAGAGCCCGCCGTAGAACGCCTTCGCCCCCGCGGGATCCGGCGTCATCAGCTCATGCCAAACCACCTGACCGTGCTCCACCTTCCCCATGACGCACCCCCTTGCCGAAAATTGTGTTGGTGTCGATTCGTCCCCGACCACACCGCAGCGCGACGCGTAGCGCGACGGATTTGGATTGGGCAACGAAGGGATCTTAGCACGGACGAAAATAGAAAGCGAACAAAAAACGAACAATGATCGCCGTCAGGTTTTTCCTCGGTTCTTCGATCGCGGGTCGCTCAATCCGCTGGGCCCGCCCGACTGCCGGCGCGTTCGCCGGAGCCTTAGCGAACGCCGTGTTGATTCAGAAAGGGTCCGTATTTCTTGTCGGTACCGAGGATGTGGTGC
The DNA here is from genome assembly GCA_964586775.1 of uncultured bacterium. Classification (GTDB taxonomy): domain Bacteria; phylum Lernaellota; class Lernaellaia; order JACKCT01; family JACKCT01; genus JADLEX01. Next base: position 1,098 of record CAZPJD010000251.1, read on the forward strand.
CGCAACCAATCCTGCAGGAACGAAGTGGTCGCGAAGGAGAGAGCGACCTCGCCCTCGCTCATGCGTTTCTTGATGTCTGCGACCTCGTTCACCAAGGCTTGATGCTCTTGTCGGTGCCGCAACGCATCGGCGTAGCCGGCGACGTCGAACGCTTTTTCTTCGTCGGCGAAGTGCGTCTGCGTGTAGTGGAAGAGTTCGCCGAGCGTCGATGCGAGCGCGGCCTGCCCCTGCCCGCTCATCATCGCGTCATAAAGCGTGTTGAGCAGATCGATCAGCCGCTTGTGCTGCGCGTCGAACCTCGCGACGCCCACCGAATATTCAGGCTTCCAAACCATGAGAGCCATGTACGACCCTTTCCATTCAAATTGAAATTCGCCGAAGGCGCCGCGAGCGCGTTGCAGGGCCAAGCTCGGCGCCGACGACAATGAACCCAAGGGCAAAAAGAGTCCGTTAGAATTATCACGACACGCTGCGGGAGTTCGATGCGACTCTGGGCGTTCACTCGTTCAAGGGGGGCGTGCGCCACTTCTCACCCGCGATGGCGGATCAGCCCTTCCTGCGCGACCGACGCGACGAGACGGCCCCGCGTGTCGTAGATGTGGCCGAAGTTGAGCCCGCGCGCGCCCGCCGCCGTGGGGCTGTGCATGGCGTAGAGCAGCCATTCGTCCATGCGGAAATCGCGCTGGAACCACAGGGCGTGGTCGAGGCTCGCGACGTGCATCGACGGCTCGAAGAACGTGTGCGCGTGCGGGTTCATCGAGGTCTGGATCAGGCCGAAGTCCGACGCGTAAGCGAGCAGGTATCGGTGCACCATGGGGTCGTCGGGCAGGCGTTCGGAGGCGCGAAACCACGAGAACCGATGCGCGGGTTTCTTCTCGGGCGCGAAGGGATTCATCGGGTCGATGGGCCGGATCTCGATGGGCCGCTCGGCGGTGAGGTTTGCGCGGATCGACTCGGGGATGCGATCGATGAAACGGTTCACGAGTTCGTATTCCGACGCATACCCCTCGGGGCCGGGGATGTCCGGCATGACGTCCTGATGATCGAATCCCTTCTCGCCGACTTGAAACGACGCGGCCATCGAGAAGATCGCATCGCCCTTCTGGATCGCCACCACGCGCCGGGTCGTGAAGCTCTTGCCGTCGCGGATGCAATCGACCTGGTAGATGATCGGGCGCGCGGGATCGCCGGGGCGCAAAAAATAGCCGTGCATGCTGTGCACGTGACGGTCGGCGGGAACGGTGCGGATCGCCGCGGAGAGCGATTGCCCGAGCACCTGCCCGCCGAAGATGTTGCCGAAGCCCAGGTCCATCGAGAGGCCGCGAAAGATCGTGTCCTCGATCCGTTCGAGTTCGAGCACCGACAGGAGTTCGGCGAGCGGCGAAGACGGCGCGGACATGCGGACTCCTCGTTGGACCGTGCGGTGGCGGATTGCCCGACCATAGCACCCTTCGCGCGGACGGTGAAAGCGAGGCACGTGGGACGACGAAAGCGCGTTACGTGTCTCGAATTTCCGCGACCTCCCATGAAAATTCGACGCGCAGCGGCCGTGATTCGAGCGAAAATCGGCCCCATGAACGCGGTTCATGCCGCTTTGGGCAGAAAGGCACGAAAGTTGCGAACTGCCGGTCCGTGCGCCGCGGGTCGGCGCCGGGAGATCCGAAGATGCGGAATCAGGACGGTTATTTGGCCTTTGCGGCGATCGCGTTCATCGTTTTCGTCGTGACCGTCGTGGCCTGCGGCGACGACGATGACGACGACGACGACGATGCGGACGACGACGCCGACGACGATGCGGCGGACGACGATGCGGGCGATGATGACGCGTGCGGCCTCGCGGATTCGTGCGCCGAATTGGTGGCGTGCGAATATTACGGCGACGAAGAGTTCTGCGCCGAAGCCCTCGTCTCCGACTGCTCGACCGAAGAAGGCCGTGCGGCGATCGAAAGCTGCCTGTGCGATTGCGTCGCCGCCGCAACCGATTGCGACGCGACCTCGGCGTGCGTGGATGAGTGTGTCGGCGAGTGCTACGAGGTGTGACGCGACGAATCGCGCCACGAGAACAAAGAGAATTTGCGGGGTCGCCTTCGGGCGGCCCCTTTCTTTTCAGGGGCGTGTTGCCACGAAACGCGCTTGCGTCGATGATGCCCTTGGGCATTCTCGGGGCACATCATGCAAAACGCGGCTCTGGCACGGTATCTGCGTCTGTTTTTACGCGGCTGGTCGATCACCTTCGCGGCGGTGGGCGCGATCTTCGCGCTCGCGCCGAACGGCACGATCCGCGTCATCAACGCGGTGGGCGGGTGGTTCGGCGACTTCCCCCCCGCGCCCGAATCCGAGCTGCGTTTCTGGCTCTCCCTCGGCTTCGCGTACATGGTGCTCGTCACCGTGCTCGCGTGGGTCGCGTCGAACGATCCGTATCGCCGCCGCGACCTGCTGCTGATCCTCGCCGCGGGCAAGGCCGCGTCGAGCCTGTCGTGCCTCGCGTTTTATCTGTGGACCGAGCCGTGCTTCATCTACCTGCTCAACTTCCTCGTCGACGGCTCCATCGTTCTGCAGATGGTTCCCGCTTGGGCCGTGGCGGGAATGCTCGGCCCGCCGCCCGGCGACGGCGGATCGCCGATCCCCGGCCACGACGCGCGCGAGCGGCGCGTGATGCGCATCGCCCTCGGACACCTGTATCCGGCGGGCGGGCGCGCGGCGCTCTCGGCGTCGGATGTCGGCCTCGAAGAATCCCTCTGGAAATACGCAGCGACGCAGGGCCCCGCCGTGGTCGCGGGTTTTCGCGCGCTCGCCCGAATCCTGGAATGGGGTACGATCCCCTTCGCGCGCACCCTGACGCCGCTCACGGGCCTGCCCGATCGCGATGCCGAGCGGTATCTCGCCGGCTGGCTCGAAAGCTCCTGGTATCCGCGCCGCCTCGTGCTCTTTCAACTGCGTTTCATCGCCGACATGCACTATTTCGCCGACGAGCGCGTGCGAAAAACGTTGGGCTACGCCGCGCCGCCGCTGCCCGACGAGACGGGCCCGCTGGCCGAGGGCACGCGCGATTTCGCGCCGTCGGTGTGGTCGTGGAAGGCCGCCGCGAGCGCCGCGAAACGCCCACCGGCGCGCGCGAAACAGGCCGCGCGCAAGGCTCCGAAGGTTCTCGCCCCACGCGCGGCGAAGGGAGGCGCGCGATGATCGCGATCGACTGGTCGCGCGTCGAGGACGGCCGCGCGCAGCGAACCGACCGCCACCTGTCCGCCGACGTCGTCGTGATCGGCACGGGAGCGGGCGGCGCAGTAGCGGCGGCGACGTTGGCCGAAGGCGGCGCGAACGTGCTGATGATCGAGGAAGGCGGCTACTACACGGGGCGCGATTTTCGCGGCGACCCGATGGAGGGCTTCAACACGCTCTACCGCTCGGGCGGGCTGACCGCCACGGTCGGCAACGCGATGATCGCTCTGCCGATGGGCAAGTGCGTGGGCGGGACGACAACCATCAACTCGGGCACCTGCTACCGCACGCCCGATTGGGTACTCGACGAATGGCGCACGCTTCACGGCGTTGCGGCGATGTCCGCGGCGGACATGGAGGACGATTTCGTCGCCATCGAGCGCGCGCTGGGCGTCAAGCCCGTGCCGGAAGAAAACCTGAACGAGGGCGCGCGGCGTTTCGCGGCGGGCGCGAAGGCGTTGGGCTACGACGGCGCGCCGATTCCAAGAAACGAGCACGGCTGCCGCGCCACGGGCGTGTGCGCCTTCGGCTGCCCGCGCGACGCCAAGGCCGCGACGAGCGTGTCGTACGTCCCCCGCGCGCTGGCGGCGGGGTCGCGACTCGCCACGTGGTGCAAGGTCGATCGCATCCTCACCGATCGCGGCCGCGCCGTGGGCGTCGTCGCGCGCTACACCGACGAAAAGGGGCGCGAGACCGGCGCGTCGCTGCGCGTGGTGGCGAATGCCGTGTTCGTGGCCGCAGGCGCCATCCACACACCGCGCCTGCTTGCGCGGTCCAAGGTCGGCGCGAACGCGACGCACCTCGGCCATCACCTGCGCACGCACCCCGCCGCGCGCGTCGCCGCCGTGTTTCCCGACGAAATCCGCGGATGGGAAGGCGTGCCGCAAAGCTACAACGTGCACTTCACGAACGAGGGCTTCTTCGTTCAGGGCCAATTCACGCCGCCGGGCGTCGAGGCGTCGATGCTGCCCTTCGCCGGCGCGCGACACCGCGACCTGATGGACAACTTCGACAAGATGACGTCGTTCGGCGCGCTGCTCTCCGACACGTCCGAGGGCCGCGTCATCGGCGCGGGATCGGGCGATCCGCTGTTGTGGTATTGGATGAACGCGCACGATGTGCGCACCATGGCGCGCGCGATCTCGATCACGTCGCAAATCTTCTTCGCGGCAGGCGCGCGCGAGGTGTATCCGTGCGTGCGAAAGAGTCCCGTGGTGCGCAGCATGGACGAGGCGAAGGAGATTGCGAATCTGAAGCTGAAAGCGAGCGACATCGACATGATGGCGTTTCACCCGATGGGCACCGCGCGCATGGGCGGCGATCCGGCGCGCAGCGTGACCGACGCGTGGGGCGCGGTACACGGGGTGCCCGGGCTCTTCGTCGCCGACGCGTCGCTCATGTCGGGGTCGACCAAACTCAACCCGCTGATCACGATCATGGCGCTCGCGCGGCGCGTGGCGCGGCGACATCTCGCATACGCGTGAAGACGATGAGAGTCGACTCATGAGGGAACCGATTCGCTGGGGCATCATGGGTACGGCCAACATCGCGCACGCGGTGGCCGAGGCCATCGCCGCGAGCCCGACGAACGTGCTGCGCGCGGTGGCGTCGCGCGACGCGGCCCTGGCAAGCGCGTGGGCCGAAGCGCACGGCGCTCCGCTCGCCTTCGGCTCTTACGACGATCTTCTCGCGTGCGGCGAGATCGACGCGGTCTACATTCCGCTGCCCAACAGCCTGCACGCCCCGTGGACGCTTCGCGCGATCGACGCGGGTCTGCCGGTGCTGTGCGAAAAACCCTTCGCCGTGAACGCCGCGCAGGCCGAGGCCGTGGCGCGCGAGGCGCAGCGCGCGGGCGTGCCGGTGATGGAAGCGTTCGCCTACGAGTTCCATCCGCTCTTCGCACGAATTCGGGAGCTCATCGCCGAGGGGCGTATCGGGCGGCTGGTGTCGATCTCGTCGGTCTTCACCTGGCGGCTCGACGACCGCGCGCAGATCCCGGCGTCCGCCGAGCTCGCCGGCGGCGCGCTGATGGACGTCGGCTGCTACGGCGTTCACGTCGCGCGGCGCATCACCGGCCGCGAGCCCTTTCGCGCCATGGCGATGGCCACGGGCAACGCGGTGGACGATTCGCTGTACGGGCTGCTCGAATTCGCCGAGGGCGTCGTCGCGACGATCGAGTGCTCCATCGAGTGCGAGGAGTCGCGCCGACTGGAGATCCGCGGCGAACGCGGATTGCTGCTCGTCGACAATCCGTGGAACCCGCCGATCGATCAGGGGCGCATCATTGTGCGCACCGATGGCCGATCAGAGGAGATCGTCACGGGCGGCGGCGACGTGTACCGTCTGGAAATCGAGCACTTCGAGCGCGCGATCCGCGGCGATGCGCCGCTCGCCCACGGGCCTTTCGACGCCGTCGCCAACATGCGCGTGATCGACACGCTGGCGGCTTCGGCCCGCGAGCGACGGGCAATCGAGAGCTCATGCTGCTGCGACGTGTAGAGAAAAATAGGTGACTGTCCCTCGTGAGGAGATGTCATGACCGAGCGTCTGAAGACCCCGCGAATCCTCGAGCGCTGCCCGATGTTCTCACACCTGACGCCCGCCGACCGCGAGCGCGTGGCCGCGATCGGGTGGGTGCGCGACTTTCGACGCGGCGAGATGCTGTTTACCGAGGCCGACCGGGCGGAGCAGTTTTACGTGGTGCTCGACGGCGACGTGAAGGTGTTCAAGACCTCGGCGACGGGCAAGGAGCAGATTCTGCATTTCGCGCGCCCGTTTCAGACCTTCGCAGAGGCGGCGGTCATGATGGGCGGCATGTTTCCCGCCAGCGCCATGGCGGTTCACGACGCCCGTGTGTTGGAGATTCCCCGCGCGCAGTTTCTGGAACTGGTGCGCGGCGACCCCGATTTCGCCGTGCGCGTCATGGCCTCGGTGGCCCGGTGGCTGCGCACGCTGGTCGATCTCGTCGAGGATCTTTCGTTCGCCGAGGTGCCCGGCCGGCTCGCGCGGCGCATCGTCAAGACCGCGCGCGAGACGGGCATCGAACTCGTCGACGGCGCCGAGATCGACCTGCCGATGTCGAAGACCGACCTCGCCCGCATGCTCGGCACCGTCTCCGAGACGCTCTCGCGCGTCTTCGCGAAGATGAGCGAAGACGGGCTGATCGAGGTGAAGGGCCGTTGTATCGTCGTGCGTAGCGCCGACCGGCTTGGCGAGATCGCGGCGCGTTGAGATGGCGAAGCCCCCTTCGCCCCTGAGTATCGAACGGGCGAAAATCGCCACGGTCAAGGCGCTTTTCGCCGACGATGCGCGGTTCGGCCGATTCGTACTCAAGGGCGGCGCGGCGCTGGATCTGATCTATCGCTTCCCTTCCGCCAGGTCCTCGCTCGATATCGATCTCTCGATGTCGGACGACCTCGCTTCGGGCGAAATCGATGATGTTCGTGACGTCTGGCGCCGGGCGCTGGACCGCGAATTCGAACCGTTCGGCGCGCGCGCGTTCGACATGACGTTTGAGCGTCGGCCGAAGCGGCGGGGTCCCGGACAACTCGATTTCTGGGGAGGCTATCGGCTCGAATTCAAACTGACGCTTCGCGATCGGTCAAACGAATCAGCGATCTGGTTGACCGCGGCGCGGCGTGACGCGGTCGTCGTCGGACGCGGTCAATTGCGGACCATGTCCGTCGATATCAGCGCGCACGAGTTCTGCGCGGCCTCGCTGGAGAAAGAGTTGGAAGGAACGCTCGTCGTCGTTTATTCGCCCGTCGCCATCGTGGCGTAAAAATTGCGAGCGCTGTGCCAGCAACTTCCCGAATACCCATACATGGGCGCGCGCATGAAGCGACCGCGTGCTCGCGACGTATTCGACATCTGCGCGGCGATGGATGCCGTCTCGCTGGAGCCCGCTTCGGTCGCCGCGATACTTCCTTCGATCTTCGAAGCGAAACGTGTTCCCACAAAACTTCTTCCTAAATTGGGCGACGAAAACGTCCGGTCCTTTCATGCGCCGGACTTCCGGTCGGTGGAGCAGACAGTCCGAAATCCGGAGGATCTGCGCTCCTTCAACGATTACTATGATCGCGTGCTCGACCTCGTTTCACGGCTCGAAATTTCCGGGAATCCATAGTCGCCACTCCCGGACGTACGTCCCCTCGCGACCGATGCCGTGCTCGAGATAGAAGTCGCGCTCGATCGGCAAGCGCCGGACGAAGTCGATGGATTTGCGCGGATACGCGTCCGCGCGCTCGAGATAAAACCCGAGCGCCTGATGCCACGGGTATGCGTAGTCGAGCGAACGCAGCACCCCGACAAGGCGATTGACGGAGATACGACCCGCCGCCCGGCGAAACGCATCGAGCACACGGTGCGTTCCGCCCGCGTAACCGGGCCGCACGATGACATCAATCAACGTCCGTTCGACCGACGAGACCCGCACTGGGTAGCCGGCGACGTCGCGATCCACGATCTCCAGCCCCCCGCCGTCCTGCCCGCGCAGCCGCGCGATGCGAAATCCATTCCATTCGGCGACATCCGAAGTCTCTCGTACGGGCTTCGACATCGCCGAATCGATCTCGTCCTGCGCGAGTTCGCGCGGCGGGGTCTTTCGTGTTTGCGGGATGGTGACGAAGACGATCTTGGGAACGTCGTCGGTCAGATCGTGCACGGCGAGACCTGTGTAGTGACTAAGGTAGGCGCGATGATCGAGTGCACAGGCAACATGTTCGGGCAACGCCCGGTTTCTTCGCGCATAAACGCTCGTCGGGCGGACAGGAAAATTCAATCGAATTTCTGTCAAGAGCCCAAGGTCATTCATCTTGTCAATGGCCATGCCGGGCGAGAAACTCGCGTTGATTTTCAATTCGACACGAATCTGTTCGAGACTGGACTCCAGCGTCCTCGAGCGCCACGCCGCCGCGTTGAGGGATTCGAATCGGTCGACGACTTTTCGCCAACGAGGAGGACGTTGCGTGCTCTGCAAGGACGACTGATTCATTGGATGCAATTACGCTATACGAGTTACGAGTAACTCGTATAGCACACCGTCTTGGATTTGTCAATGTCGAAATTTCCGAACAAATCCATCGGTCAGCAGAAGAAACTTCTTATGACAACGGTATCGGTACTCGTACCGATACCGTATATTTGCGTGATTGTCAAGCGAATTTTCCGGGGGCCCAACGGAAGACCGTCCTCGCCCTTTACCGGTCCAGCGTCTCGCGGACCTTGCGCGCGAGGTCGCCCGCCGTAAACGGCTTTTGCACGAAGGCCGTTCCGGTTTCGAGCACGCCGTGGCGCGCGATCGCGTCCTCGGTGTAGCCCGACATGAACAGCACGCGCAGCCCCGGTCGCCGGACGAGGAGCCGCTCGACCAGTTCGCGCCCGTTCATCCGCGGCATCACGACGTCGGACAGCACGAGATGGATCGTCACGTCGTCCCCGATCGCGAGGGCTTCGTCGCCGGACCCGGCCTCGATCACGTGGTAGCCGTTGCGCTCGAGCACGCGCCGGGCGAGTCGCCGCACCGCGTCTTCGTCCTCGACCACCAGAATCGTCTCCGCACCGCCGGGCGCGGCCGGCATCTCCGGCGTCTTGGCCGCGCGAACGCCTTCACGGATCGCGGGAAGGTAGAAGCGAAATTCGGCGCTTTCGTCGGGCCTCGAATCCACCGTGATGAATCCGCCGTTTTGCCGCGCGATGCCGTACACCGTGGCAAGGCCGAGCCCCGTGCCCTTGCCCTGTTCTTTCGTCGTGAAGAAGGGCTCGAAGATGCGCTCGCGCACCTCGTCGCTCATGCCGTGGCCGGTGTCGCGCACCGACATCATCGCATAGGCGCCGGGCGAGGTGTCGTGGTTGCGACTGGCGTAGTCCCGGTCCACCACCGCGTTCGCCGTTTCGATGGTCAGTCGGCCGCCGGCCGGCATCGCGTCGCGCGCGTTGACGCCGAGGTTGATGAGTACCTGCTCCATCTGCACCGGATCGGCCCGAACCGCAGTCAGATGCGCGCCGGGCACGAATACGAGCTCGATGTCCTCGCCGATCATCCGTTCGAGCATGCGATTGGAACTTGCGATCACTTCGTTCAGGTCGATCAGGCGCGGCTCGATGATCTGCTTGCGCGAAAACGCGAGAAGCTGCTGCGTGAGCGACGCGGCCCGGTCCGCGGCCTTCGTGATTTCCTTCAGATCTTCGGCCATGGGATCTTCATCGCGCACCGAACGCAGCAGCAGCTCGGCGTAACCACGGATCGACGTCAAGATGTTGTTGAAATCGTGCGCCACGCCGCCCGCAAGGCGGCCGATCGCCTCCATCTTCGCCGCCGCGCGAAGCTGTTCCTCCAGACGCAGCCGTTCATTCTCGGTCCGCCACCGCACGATCGTCTGCGCGATCTGCGATCCCGCACCGACGAGCGCCTCGCGACGCCGTGGCGCGAACTCGTCGCGCGTGAACGAAACGACCGTCAGGCATCCCACCACCTTGGCCTCGTGCACCAGCGGGATCACGGCCACGGCGCGGAATGCGCCGGGCGGAAGCCGCTTGTCCCAGTTTCGCGTGAGCACGGCGTGCGTCGAGAATACGGGCTTGCCCGCGGCGATGAGTCGCACGTGTTCGGTGTCGGGCCCGAGCACGCGGAGCTTGTCGGCAAAGTCGTCGGGCAATCCCCGATGCGCGACGGTTTCGAACGCTCCGTTTTCGCCCACCAGCATCACGGCACCGGCGTCGCCCTCGGCGACGCGAACGGCGCTTTGCAGACAGACGTCGAGCGCCGCGGCCAGATCGCGCGACGCCGCGATCTCGACCGACATGTCGCGAATCGCCAGCGCGATCTCCTCGCTTTCCATGCGATCGGTGACGTCGTGAAAGAGCACGGCGAACAGGCCCGGCGCGGGGGAGTAAGACCGCGTTTCGTACCACCGACCGATCGAACTCGCCCGCTGCACCATGTCCTCGGGTTCTCCCGTGAGCGCCACGCGGCCGTAGGTCTCGATCCAGTAAGGATCGAGCTCGGGAATGACCTCGCTGGCATTCCGCCCGATGCACATATCCGCAGTGATTCCCGTCAATCGCTCGAACGCGGGATTGACCATCAGCCATCGGTAGTCGGCAGGTTTTCCCTCGCCGTCCAGAATGATCTCGTGCAGGGCGAATCCCGTGCGCATCTCGTCGAAGAGCTGGCGGAACCGCCGCTCGCTGGCCGCGAGCTCCATCTCGATGCGTTTGCGCTCGGTGATGTCGCGAATGACGATCAGCGCGCAGGGATGGCCGTAAAACTCCATGAGCTGCGCGGACACCGAACCGGTGATGTTCTCGCCGCTGCGTGAGCGGAAATCGACCTCGGCGTCGGTGATGCGGCCGTGCTCCAGCATCTGCTCCCGTAGCGGTTCGAGTTGCTCGGGTTTCGCCCACAGTCCCAGTTCCTCGTGACGGCGTCCGATCAGTTCATTCCGCAAATAGCCGGTGCGTCGTTCGAAACATTCGTTGACCGCGAGGATCTGGCCCGTCCCCGCGACGGTGATCGCAATGGCGTCCATCGTGCTCTCGAACACTTTGCGGAAACGATCGCGCGTCTCGCGCAGCTCGTTTTCGAGATAGACGTGGTCCGTCAAGTCGGTCGCGAAGGCGATCGCTGTGCCGTCTTCGAGCCTCACGGCGTCGAGGCGCACGTGGACCGTGCGTCCGTCGCAGTGGTGCAGCGCGAAGTCGCCCGTCGCATGCCCTTCGTTCACCACCTTCGCGAAATGCTCCTCGGCCGCTGTCAGCGATTCGGGCGCGACGAGTTGGAAGACGGATGTTGCAAGGAACTCCTCCCTCGAATAGCCGAGCATGCGACAGCCCGCCGGGTTCACATCGAGGTACCGGCCCTCGCGGTTCGCGACGAACATGCCAACGGGCGAAGACTCGAAGTAGCGACGAAGCCGCTGCACGCTCGCGGCGAGCGCCGACTCCATGTTTTTTCGTTCGGTGATGTTGCGGACGATGGTGACGACGCAGTCGCGACCCGCGATCGCCATGCGCTCCGAGGAAACGGAACCGATGATGCGGCCATCGTTCTCGCCGGTATCGAACGCGGTTTCGTAACCGACCACCCGTCCGTCGCGATGTAGAATTTCGCGAAACCGCTCGAAGTCCGCGGGATCCGCCCACAGCCCCATCTCTACCGGCGTCTTGCCCAGCAGCTCCGACTTGGAGCGTCTGGCGAGCCGCTCGATGGAGGAATTGGCCTCGATCAACCGGCCCGTGCCGAATTCGGTGATCGTGATGATGTCAAAGGTGTTGTCGAAGACTTTGGCAAAGGTCTCGTGCGCGTCGAACAGCGCCCGTTCCAGCCGCGTTTTTTCGGTAATGTCGGTGAGGAATCCGATGAAACGGTTGCCGTCGAGGCGCAGTGCGTCGATGTGGGCGAAAATCAGGGCGTCGTCGCTGCGCTTCAGCCCGATGTCCACCCGGGCGTTTCCCGTGACTTTCAGCGCGGCGAACTCGGCCAGGCCGGTCGCGAGATCGACGGGCGAGAAGGCGTCCGCGACGTTTCGGCCGATCGCGTCGGCGACGGAATACCCGAGCATGGTCGCGCCCGCGAGGTTGGCATCGAGGCAGACGCCGTTCGCATCCACCACGAAGACGCCCACCGGCGCCGACTCGAAATACGCCCGGAACTTCTTTTCGCCCGCGATCAGCGCTTCGCGATCGCGCTTCCACGCGGAGATGTCGAGCACGGTGAACACGACTCCGCGCTCGAGATTCGCGCGGTCGATCGGCGTCGACGAGAGCCAGACGTCGATGATCGTTTCGTTTCGGCACTTCCACCGCGTTTCGACCGCGCCCGTGCCGGATTCCTGGATCAAACGGTATTTTTCGCGTCCGACGTACTCGAACTCCTCGTCGGACGGGTAGAGCATCCGGGCGCTCTTTCCGATGAGCTCGGCCGCGGCGTACCCGACCATCTCGCACAGTCGCTCGTTCACGTCGGTGAACACGCGATTCACGACCACGCCGATGCCCACCGGCGCCGCTCGAAGGACCGCCCGATGCTGCTCCAGAAGATCGGCCTCGGAGACCTTGCCCGACATGCAAACCCCGGAAAATTTCATGAAAACTCGGGCGCCAGAGCCCGCTGACAACATCAAGCGCCCGCGAACAGCGCGAAGCATCGAACATTCTTTTGACCACGGCGGGCGGCGTCGCGTCAATCGTTCAGCTTTGCTGGTCTTGCCGTCATCGCCCGGCTAAGATGCCTGCTCGTATGGGGATGGCCCCGTTTCGGGCAAGCCACTTGGGACTAGAGGCGCATGCCGGGTCGGCAAAACCTGCCAAAACCGATTTTGTGCGGAACCGTGCGGGGACGTGCCTGGTATGCCCGGCGCGCAAAAAAGGCGTTCGCGGATCCGCGCCGGTTCGACCCTTCGCTGGCGCGCGCGCTCGATGCGATGATCCTGCCCGGTCTGTGGGCCGTCCTCGATTTCGACGGCGATGGCGCGCCCGACGCGCTGTCCCTCGTGTTCACCAACGCGGGCGTGACGCAGCGTCTCGTGGGCGTGCGCGCGGCGCTTGACGGGCGGCGGCACGACGCGGAGCAGATCCGCGTGGACAACGGCACGCTCGTGTGCCGCGCGTCGGCCATCACGCGAATCCAGTTTCCCCATGGCGAGCCGCTCGTCGTGACGCTACTCGGTGTCTGGGTGAGACCCGGCGTACATTTTCTCGATCTGCGCCTGCGCGGTGAAATCGAAGACACGCTGCTCACCGGCCTGCCCATCCTCGTCGATCGCAACGGGGTGCGTCCCGCGTGGCATGAACCGGCCGACGAACCCGCTCCCGCGCCGCACGGGCCCATCGCGCTCCTGCCTTACGCGCACTTCGATCTCGCGGGCGAACTCGATTTCACCGACGCCACGCAGGCGGCGATGGGCATCTTGCAGGATGCGCTGCGTGTTGCCGACGACCACCCCGAATTCACGTTCGCGTTCGCCCACTCCGCGCCGATCGCCGAACTCGCCGCGCGGCGGCCCGACGAATTCGAAGAGCTGCGCGCGCTCGTGACGGCGGGACGTTTCGAGCCCGTGTGCGCGGGCATGGCGGCGACCGCGCCTCTCGCGATGCCGGGCGAGCTCTTCGTTCGGCACGTCGTTCGCTGGCAACGCTTTGCCCGCGAGCAATTCGGGCGCGAGAGCCGCACGGGTTGGTGGACGCACGTCGGCGCGCTCGGCCCGCAGACTCCGCAGATCCTGCTCAAGTCGGGGATCAACGCTCTTGTCGTCGCCGAGACATCGCTGCCGCCGAAGTCGCCGCCGCACTTTTGGTGGCGGGGGCTCGACGGCGCGCGCATCGCGACGCTCAACCTAGCCGACGACTCCGGCGGCGTGTGCGGAACGGGCGCCGACCCGGAGCGGACGATGCGGCGATGGCACACGATCGTCGCGCGGCTTGCGCGTCGATTCGGCGAATCGACGATCGCGCTCCCCTCGGGCGGTCGCCTTGCCGCACCCAGCGCCGAAATCGCGCACGCGCGCGAAGAATGGAACCGACGATTCCCCGCCGCGCCGATGCGATTCGCGACGCCGGGCGCGGTGGTTGCCGAATCCGACCGCGCGAAGCTTCCGACGCTGGGACCGCTCTTCGCACCATCCCGTGAACGTCGAACGCGGGCGACGCCCGATTCGCCGCCGCTTCACGTATCGTCTCGCGCCGCGGTGAACGCCTTGTGCGAACTCGAAGCCCTGCATGCGATCGCGCGGCCCGCCGGCGAAGCGGACGAACGCGCCCGCCGGGAAATCACCCGGTTGTGGGACGACGCACTGGCCGCAACCTCCGCCGCCGCGCTGGTGGGCGATGTCGGCAAGGCCGCGCACGACGAGGCCGCGCGACGTCTGGGCCGAGTTCGGCGTGAGACCGAGGATCGTTCGCGTGAACTGCTCGGCGGCGCGCTCGCCGGATCGGTTCGCGCCGCGCCACGGATCGCCGTCGCCAACACGCTCGGGTTTGCGCGGCAGGAAGCCGTGGAGGTCTGGCTCGAGGCCCGGGGAGGCGAACTGCCCGTCGTGCACGATGCGCGGCGCGCATTGCCCGCGCAGGTCATCGAGCGCGAACTCTACGCCGATGGATCGATCAAGCGCGCCCATGTCGCGCTGCTCGTTCACGTGCCCGCGTGCTCGATTCGCGTGTACGACCTGTCCTACGGCGACAGCGGATTCGACAGCCCGCCGAGGCGCTATTTCGCCAAAGCAACGGACGACGCGATCGAAAACGGATTCGTACGCGCCGAATTCGATCCACGGCGCGCGACGGTGCGTTCCCTGTGGGACCGCAAGCACGACGCCAATTTCGGGTTCGACCACGCGGGGCGCATCGTGTGGTCGCCGGACGGCGCGCCCTCGCGACCGTGGCGTCGCGGGAGCACGTTTGTCGTGGACGAGATCCACGTGCTGGAGAACGGACCGGTGCGCGCGGCGGTGCGCTACGGCGGCGCGGTGACGGGGCGACGCGTGTCGGTGACCTGGCGGATCACGCAGGGCACGCGGCATGTCGAGGCGATCGTCGAAGGGCTCGCGGCAATCCCGAACGGCTTTTCCCGAATCGAGTTTCCCACCGAGTTTCGGCGTGGCGAGTTTCGCATCGAAACGCCGTTCGGCCGCACGACCGCATCGTCGCTGCCCGCGCAGGGTTTCGTTACGCTCTCGAAGGGCGCGCGCGAGCTGGTCTTTATTGGCGACGGATCGCCGGATTGGACCCACCGCCGCGGGCGCGTCGCGCTCGGCATCGACGCCCGCCCCGAGGGCGACCGATCACCGCTACGTTACGGGCTGCTGGCGCATGTCGGCCCGGTGGAGCGCGACCACGCCGCCCGGCGGGCGCAGGCGTTCGCCCGGCCTCTTCGCGTGGTCGGTCCCCTGCCGATTCCCGATGGCGCGGGAACGGCGTCGATCGTGCGCGTCGATCCCGCGAACGTGACGATGAGCGCGCTGCGTCGAGACGCGGAAGGATACGAGCTGCGCGTTTACGAATCCGCCGGCGAGGGAGCCACGATGCGCCTCGTCTTCGCGAATCCGCCGCGCGACGTGACCGTGACCGATTTGCTCGGCCGCCCGGCGAAGACGTATTGGGTCGAGGGCCGCGGTGTGACGCTTCCGATCGGACCCTTCGAGATCAAGACCCTGCGCTTCGACGACCGGCGATGATGCGGTCTCGATCATTTTCACGCCGTGCCCTTTCGCGCGTCGCCGCGACCTGATAGTCTTTTTTCGCGAAATTCAGGGAGCCGACACATGACCCATCCGCGCAAGGTTCGCACATCGCGCGCATCCCGCGACGCGCTCGTTCTCTTCACTCTTGTCACGACGCTGCTCGTCGCGTGGGGATGCGTGGAAAAGGACGAGGAGGACGTCGACCTCGAATCCGAAGGCGAAACCGACGAGACGCAGACGATCTGCGGGCGCGAATGGGAAACGGAGTTGCAGCCGTTCTTCGATGCGTACTGCGTGCGGTGCCATTCGGAGTATCAGCAGGGCGAGGCGCGCGACGGCGCCCCCGAGGGATACAACTGGGATTCGCAGGACGAGGTGCTCGAGGCGGGCGAGCTGATCATCGAGCAGCTCCGCGACGACGGGGCGATGCCGCCCTCCGCGCCGTACCCGGGCAAGCAGGAAAAGGACAAGATCATCTCGTGGCTCAATTGCGCGTTGACGGCCGAGGAGCCATGACGGGCGCGCGGCCCGACGCGATCCGGGCTCCCAAATTCCTGCGCGCACTGACGGCGCTGTTCGGCATCGCCGTGCTGCTCATGCTTCCTTCCGAAGTCGCCGACCTTCGCGCATCCGGCGTCGTGTCGCGCGCGGCGATTCTTCTCGCCACCGCGGGTCGCGCGCTCTTTGGCGTGGTCGCCGCCGCGTATGTCGTCTTTCGCGTGCGGGACATCCGCACGAACAAAAGCTGGCGCGATTTCGGCGCGTGGTCGGCTCTTCCCACGCTCGCGCTTGTCGGCTGGGCCGTCTTTGCGCTCATCGCGATTCCCGTGCGCGCGCAGCGATCGCGCGCCCCCGAGGCGGCGCAGGTCGCGCATCAGGCCGGCGCGCGTGCCGAGCGGGCGCAGGACGCGTTTCGCGCGAAGCACGGGCGATACGCGGAGCGTCTCGAAGACCTGCTCGAGATCGATTCCACGATCCTTCCCGCGTCGGACGTGACGTTTCGATTCACCGCGATGAACGGCAGCGGATACGCGTTCAGCACGCGCGCGCCGGGCTCTTCGGTCACGTATCGATTCACATCGCAAAAGCGCGAGCTCGAGCGATTGCAGGGCGAACGACGACGGCGCGTCGTGCCGCCGGGCGATGCGCCGTGACGACGATTCGCGCAGCGCGTTCGCGGGGCGGCTCGCTCGCGTCTCGAAAATCTCGGGCGCATCGCGCGGGGCGCTTGACATTTTTCCCCGACGCGATAAACCCGGCTCAATTGCTTCATGCGCGAACTCGACAAATTCGAAGCGTTCTCAAACGCCCGTGAAACGGGCGTGCCGCGAAGGTGAGCGCCGCCGGAAGTGCAAAAATCCGCGTGTTTTTGCTTGACCGGCGTGGGTCCATTTGTTAGGTTGCGAGGCGATTCGTTCCCAACATCACGTCATGGCGAGGAGGATTCAGGATGGCCAGTGCCAAGAAGCCGATGACCAAGTCCCAGATCGTTGCGCATTTCGCCGAGAAATTTAACCTGCCGAAGAAGGCCGCGGGCGAGGTCGTCGAGGAATTCGCGACGCTGGCCGTCGCGCAGACCAAGAAGGTCGGCTCGTTCACGCTGCCCGGCGTCGGCAAGCTCGTCGTCCAGAAGCGCAAGGCGCGCAAGGGACGCAACCCGGCCACCGGCGAGACGATCAACATCCCCGCGAAGACCGTCGTGAAGATGCGCCTGCTCAAGGCCTGCCAGGAAGCGATCGTTCCGTCGAAAAAGAAGTAACGCGGCTTTTTCGACGACATCACGGAGCCTCGGCCTCGCGGCCGGGGCTTTTCGTTTGTGCAGGCCGTCTGTGCAGGCCGATCCGAGCGTGAAGCGAGAGGCGCGGTTACGCCGGCGAAAAGTCCAGCAGGTCCACCGCGAAATCGGACAGAGCGAAGGTCAGATTTTCGCGCACGCCCATCGCGTCGCCGCCGATCTGCAGCGGCGTGGGCCGGTCGAACTCCATGCGCACGCGCGTGACGAGGAAGTCGAAGAAGCCGCGCGATTGGTATCGACCGCGGAAGATGCCCGGGCTGTGCCACAGCGCCTCGCTGACGGGGATGTCGACCACGCGAAAGTTCATGAATCCTTCGCGCGCGTCGGCGAACGGAAACGCGACCATGTTGTAGCCGTAGTACGGCGTCGTGCCCGCGCCCATGACCGACACGGGGCCTTCGTAGATCGTATCGCCGGCGCGATAGGGCAGCCGACGCGCGGGCTCGCCGAGCCGGCACGAAAAGACCTCGTCGCCTTCATTCACGACGCGCACGTGCGGCCGTTCGCCGAAGAACGCGCGCGGCGCCGTGCGCGCGGCGATCGCGGCCATGTACGCGAGGAAGCCCGTCGAGAATCTTCGCATGACGGGCAGTTTGCCGAAGCGCGTCTTCACCCACGAGTAGTCGTTGATGATCGCCGCGTCCCATCCGAGGCCGCCGAAATGAAAGTGGCGGGATTCGGATTCGATGAGCGGCAGGCGGCGCGTGCGCACCTCGAAACCGCGTCGCAGCGCGGCGAGCGGCTCGACGCCCTTGAGGTTGCCGACCCAGCCCGCGATGCCGTTGCCCGTGCCGAGCTTGAGCACGCCGAACTTCGGCAGAGGATGCCGGGCCATGGCGTCTTGCATCGCGCCCTGCATCGCGCGGTTTTTTTCGTCGATGTACGTCTTGAACTGGTTGATCGTGGAGACGAGCGTGCCGTCGCCGCCGCCGCAGAACACCACCGGGTGGCCGCGGTCGACAATCTCTTTCACGGCGCGGCGCGCGTCGTCGAAGCTGTGCGAAAGATAGGTCTGCGCGCGGGGCACGAACTGCTCGACGCCCGCAAGCATGCGTCGCGAGACCTTGCGCGCATTGGCGTTGAGCAGTACGGCGGCGTCGTGCAGCGCGTTGGTGTTCATGTGACGGACTCCCCACCGATCGAGGATCGGACCTCGCAGCATACCGATCGGGAGGCCGGTGCGATAGGGGTCGTGGGTCTCGAATCGCCATCGCGGACGGACCCGTTCACGCCCCCGCGACCAGCCCGGCGGCGATTTCGAGTAAGACCTATAGTCTCTGGACTTATGAGTCCCAGCCGATGAACGTCCGACCATGGAAGGCGCGGAACTGTTTCGTCGGCTTGGCGGGCGCATTCGAGACCTTCGCGAGCGTCGCGGATGGAGCCAAGAGACGCTCGCCGAACGTTGCGGGAAGCACTACACCTACATCGGTCGCATAGAGCGAGGCGTTCAAAACGTCACCATCGAGGTGTTGTCGAGCCTTGCGGAGGCTCTGGGCGCGACGATCGCGGACCTCGTCGCCATCGACGATCACCCGTTGCTTCAGGGCTGGAACGTGACCGCGCTCGATGTCGTACAGGCCGTGCATCACGGCTTTCGCGCGCAGGTGGACGTCAAGGGCAAGCTGGCCGAATGGAAACTCTTTCAGGAGTTGGATGCATTGCGTGCCGAGGGGGCGCTTGACCGCATCCAATGGCTCGACGAAGACAACAAACCGGACTTCATCGTGACTCGGTCCGGTGTCGACTACGTCGTCGAATGCAAGAATATCCGAAGCCGCACACGCACTGAGCGGGTTGACGCGCCCCTGAAAGTCGAGTTGCAGAAAACGCGAAACTCCAAGGACGGAACGAACACCCGGGGCTATTCCGCAAGCCACTTCCACGTCCTGTCCGCATGCCTGTTCAACCGCACCGGCCACTGGACGTTCCTTCACATCGCGGTAAACCGCTTGGCGACGCGGCCCGACAATGAGAAGATGCTGAAGGTCTTTCACGCCGTTCCCGCCGCCGCCGATGGCCGGTGGCGCGCTCGTATTGACGAAGCGATCGAGGATCTCGCGCGATGAGCGTTGCGAAAAAAACCGTCGTTGGGCTGTCGGACGTTTTGCCGCACTTCCGGTCGAAGCACGGTGCGGCATACCTCGGCGATGCGCGCGCGCTGCTCGCGAAGATCCCCGACGAGTCGATCGATCTGGTGCTGACATCGCCTCCGTACGCGCTTCATTTCAAGAAGGAATACGGCAACGTCGATCAGGACCGCTACGTCGAGTGGCTGCTGGAGTTCGCGCTGGACATCCGCCGCGTCCTCAAACCGGCGGGCTCATTCGTTCTCAATATCGGCGGAAGCTGGACGCCCGGCGCGCCCACGCGGTCGCTCTGCCACTTCGAGATCGCGCTGCGGCTGGTGAAGGAGTCTCGATTCCATCTCGCGCAGGAGTTTTTCTGGTACAACCCCGCCAAACTCCCCGCGCCCGCCGAATGGGTCAACGTTCGCAAGATCCGTGTGAAGGACTCCGTCGAGTGCGTGTGGTGGTTTTCGAAGGAGCCATTTCCGAAGGCCGACAACCGCGCTGTGCTGCAGCCCTATTCGCCCGATATGATCCGGCTGCTCAAGAACGGCTACCGCGCGAAAACGCGGCCGAGCGGGCATGTCATCACGTCGAAATTCGTCGATCGCGGCGGCAGCATTCCCGGCAATCTTCTGACCTTCGGCAACAACGACGCCAACAGCCGGTACTTCACTCGCTGCGACGAAACCGGACGCAAGCCGCACCCCGCGCGGTTTCCGCCGCAGCTTCCCGCCTTCTTCATACGGTTTCTCACGGAACCGGGCGACCTCGTGCTCGATCCCTTCGCCGGTTCGTGTACGACCGGCGAGGTGGCGGAAAATCTGGGGCGTCGGTGGATCGGATTCGAATTGAACGAGGAATACCTCGAAACCGCCAAGTTTCGGTTCGAAGCACCGTGGGACGAGGATCGACGGGCGATGGTCACGGGCGGGGACAAGGACAAGGACAATCCGGATCAGATACCGTTGTTCGAAGCGTAACCCGATCTCAGTCTTCGTGAACCGATCACAACGTGCCGTTCACGCCCCCGCGATCAAACCCGCCGCGGCGTCGATCGCCTCGCGTAGCTTCGCGGGATTCGGGCCGCCAGCCTGCGCCATGTCGGGTTTGCCGCCACCGCCGCCGCCCACGATCTTCGCGAGCGGACCGATGATCTTGCCGGCGTGCAGACTGGTCGTCAGATCCTTCGTGATCTGAACGCACAGCGCCGCCTTGCCGCCGATTTCGGCGCCCAGCACCACCACGCCCGATCCGATCTGATCGCGCAGACGCACCGACAGCAGGCGCAGCGCGTCGGCGTCGTCGGCCGCGGCGACGGCCGCGATCAACGTCACGCCGTTCACGTCGCGCGCCTCGTCGATGAGGCCCTTGTTCGCCTCGGCCGCGAGTTTGTTGCGCAGGTCCGTGATCTGTCGTTCCAGATCGCGCACCTGATCCACCGTCTGGCGAACGCGCTCGGCGATCTGCTCGGGCGCGACCTTGAGCGCCTGCGCGATCTCGCGCTCGGTGTCGATGGCCGCACGCAACTTCTCGACGGCGGTCTCGCCGGTGACGGCTTCCAGGCGGCGCACGCCCGCCGCGATCGACGACTCGTGCGTCACCACGATGGGGCCGATCTCGCCGCTGCGCGAAACGTGCGTGCCGCCGCACAGCTCGACCGATTCGCCGCAGCGCACCACGCGGACCTCGTCGCCGTATTTTTCGCCGAAGAGCGCCATGGCCCCGGTGCCGATGGCGTTATCGTACGCCATCAACTCGGTGCCCACGGGGGCGTCGGCCATCACCATCTCGTTGGCGATGCGCTCGACGCGCTCGATCTCTTCGCCGGTGAGCGCCTGAAAGTGCGTGAAGTCGAAACGCAGCCGGTCGGGCGCGACGAGCGAGCCCGCCTGTTTGGCGTCGGGGCCCAGCACGCGGCGCAGGGCGTGGTGCAACAGGTGCGTCGCCGTGTGGTGACGGCGGATGCGGTTGCGTCGCGTTTCATCGACGACGAAGCTCAAACGGTCGCCCACGCGCACGCGGCCTTCGACCACCTTGGCGTGATGCGCGATCAGTGCGTCGCCCGCCGTTCGCGTGTCGGTGACGACCAAACGAACGCCGTCACCGACGATTTCACCGGTGTCGCCCATCTGGCCGCCTTTTTCGGCGTAGAACGGCGTGCGTTCGGCAACGACCTCGATCTCCTGCCCTGCATCGGCATCGGAGACCAACTCGCCCGCGCGAACGAGGCCGATCACCTCGCCCTCGGCGCGTGTCGAGGCGTAGCCCAGAAACTCCGATTTCGCGCCCTGGCCGGACAGCTCGCCCAGCACGCCGAGGCCCGCTTCGGCCTCGAATTTGCCGCCCTTCGCGCTCTTGCCGCGCTGGACTTCCATCGCTTCGTTGAAGCCCGCGAGATCGACCTCGAATCCTTCCGAGCGGCCGATGTCCTGCGTGAGATCGAGGGGAAAACCGAAGGTGTCATAGAGCTTGAACGCCACCGCGCCCGCCAGCACCGACGAGCCCGCCGCCTTCATACGCTCGCGCTCCTGGCCCAGCAGACGCAGTCCGTTGTCCAGCGTTCGCAAGAATCGCTCTTCCTCATTGAGAACGACCTTTTTGATGTACGACGCCCGGTCGACGAGTTCGGGATAGGTCTCGCCCATCGCCTCGATCACCGCGTCGACCATCACGTGCAGAAACGGCGTCTTGATGCCGAGCAGCACACCGTGGCGCGCGGCGCGGCGCATGATGCGACGCAGCACGTAGCCGCGCCCTTCGTTGGACGGCAGGATCGAGTCGCCGACGAGGAACGTCATCGCGCGAGCGTGATCGCACACCACGCGCATCGATACGGTCGCTTCGGGATCGTCGCCGTAGGTCTTGCCCGCGATGGCGGCGATCTTCTCTCGGATCGGCGCGAAGAGATCCGAATCGAAGTTCGTCGGCACGCCCTGCAAAATCGCGGCGATGCGCTCGAGGCCCGCGCCGGTGTCCACCGACGGAGCGGGCAGCGGCGTGAGCTTGCCGTCCGCGCCGCGCTCGAACTGCATGAATACGAGGTTCCAGATTTCGAGGAACCGCTCGGGGTCGTCGGCGATGCCGCCGGGCTTTGACGGATCGAGATCCCAGTGGATTTCGGAACACGGACCGCAGGGCCCCGTGTCGCCCATGGCCCAGAAGTTGTCCGCCGCGCCCATGCGCACCACGCGCTCCTTGGGCAAGCCCGAGAGCTCGAGCCATAGCGCCTCGGCCTCGTCGTCTTCCTCGAAGACCGTCGCCGTCAGCCGATCGGCGGGCAAGCCCAGCACGCCGGTGACGAACTCCCACGCAAAAGAAATGGCGTCGCGCTTGAAATAGTCGCCGAAGCTGAAATTGCCGAGCATCTCGAAGAACGTATGGTGGCGCGGGGTGCGCCCGACATTTTCAAAGTCGTTGTGCTTGCCCGACACGCGCAGCGATTTCTGGCAGGTGGTCGCGCGCTTGGTGCCGATGTCCTCCTGGCCCAGGAAGACATTTTTGAACTGCACCATGCCCGAGTTCACAAAGAGCAACGTCGGATCGGCCGGAAGCACCAGCGGGCTGCTCTTGATGATGCGATGCTGCTGGGACGCGAAGTAGTCCAGAAAGGCGCGACGGATTTCGGACCCCGATTTCGGGGCGGGCTTCGGGCTCGTCATGACCGGGTCTCCAGACGATGATCGGCCCGGCGATGAGGGCTCGGGCCGCTTGGCAAGCGCAGATGTTTAGTGGGAATCGCCACGGGACGCAAGCTGCCGGACGTGCGTTTTCGGGATTGACACGGTGCGTTATTCGATGTACCGATATTTTGGATCTTGAAATATTCACGATCCGAAACGCATTCGGGGGCCGCCGATGGAGCCCAACTCGGACCTTCGTTTTTACGTTTGCCTTCGGGATCTTCTCGCCGGTGGTCTCGTGGCGCGTCAGACCGATCCCACGGTCAACGAACTGTCGCCCCAGGAAGCGTCGCTGCTCGAAACGGTCGTGCGTCGCCAGCCGATCACCATGTCCGAGATCGGGCGCGTTTCGGGAACGCAGCCCAGCACGATGACCGGCGTCGTGGACCGACTCGTTCGGCGCGGCATCCTCGCGCGCGAGTCCTCGCCCGACGACCGTCGCGTCGTCCTCGTCCGACTCACGGAGCTCGGCGTCCGGCTTCACGCGCAGCACGTTCAATTCTTCAAGGAATTCGCGGCGAATCTCCTTTCTTTGCTTTCGACCGACGAGCGCCGCCTGCTCGTCGAATTGCTGGAACGCGTCACCGCGCCGCTGCGCTCGTGACCCTATTGGACGCATGACATGAAATTTCTGGCGATGTTCGTCACGTCCCGTCCGCGGCTCGTCATTGTCGCGACACTGCTCGTCACGGCGTTTTTCGGTTGGCAGCTACGCACGCTGACGATCGACAACGAGGTGAAAAACTTCCTGCCGGACGATCAGGAAGACAAACAGAACTACATGCGCATGGACGAGCTGTTCAAGGGCGAGATCGTCGCGTTCGTCGGCCTCTTGGTCGAACCCGGCGGACCGTACCAGGACGTTTTCGATCCCAAGGTGCTGGCGATCGTCCAGGACCTGACCGATTGGTTGAAGACCGTCGAGATCGAGGACGCGCGCGAGCGCTGGGCGTGGGTGAAGGCCGAAGACGCGAAGCCGGCGCCGACAGGCCGCGAGCGGATGACGCGCGTGTGCACGCCGGAGCAGATCGCCGAGCTCGACGCGCAGCCCATTCCCGAAGACCTCGATGGATACGTGAAGGTCTGGCAGTGCAACGAGCCCGGCACCTGGGCGCTCGACGAGGTCGTCAGCCTCGCGACGATGAAAACCATCGGCGACCGCGCCCTTCCGCCCGGCCTCGACGGCCAGGTCGAACACCAACTGGCGATCGAGGATCTGTGGGAGGTCGTTCCCACCACGCCCGAGGAGGCCGCCGCGGCCCGCGCGAAGATCCAGTCGTGGGCGATGTACACCAACAACGTCGTCAGCTCCGATCTGAAGTCCACGATGATCGTCATGTTCCTACCGACGGGGATCAGCATTCATTACGAGGAGGAGCTCCAGCGGATTGTCGATGCCCACGTTGCCCAGCTCGACCGACCGGACGACGGCATCGTCCTCGCCACGGGCGGCTTGCCGCTCGTCAACGTCTGGATCGGCCGCTACCTCATCGGCGACCTGAAACTGCTCATTCCCTTCGTCCTGCTCGTCATCCTCGGCGTGCTGATCCTCAGCTTCCGCAAAGCGATGGGCGTGGTCCTGCCCATCCTCAACGTGATCATCGCGACGATCTGGACGGTCGGGTTCGTCGCGCTGGTGGGCAAGCCGCTGTCGCTCATCACCAGCTCGCTGCCCACGCTCATCATCGCCATCGGCAGCGCCTACGCGATCCACGTGATCCATCACTATCTGGAAATGCGGCGGGGCGGACGGACCCATGAGGACAGCATCCGTTGGACCATCACGCACGTCGGCATGGCCGTGGTCATGGCGGGCCTCACCACTGTCGGCGGATTCATGTCCTTGACGACGACGACGGTCATTCCGATCCGCGACTTCGGATTCTTCGCGGCCTTCGGGACGTTCGCGTCGCTCTTCATCGCCCTGACGTTCATCCCCGCCGTCATCCGCCTCATGAAGGGAACAAACGTCGAGGCCGGAGCGACGGGTTCCGACGCACTGTCCACAACTTCGACGTCCCGGTTCGACCGGGCGCTGGGCCGGCTCTCCGACCTGACTCTTCGTCACCGAGGTGCGTTGGGCGCGGGGATTCTCGTCGTCGTGGTCGCGTGCGCCGCGCTCGCGTATCGAATCGAGGTGACGAGCAACGTCGTGAAGTATTTCTCGGCGGATAGCCCGATCCGGCAGGCCGACGATTTTTTGAACGAACACTTCGGCGGCACCAACGTCTTTTCGCTCGTGCTCGACGGCGGATCCGACGACTACTGGAAGGACCCGGCGAACCTAAGAAAACTCGAAGCGCTCATCGCGCACGTTTTCGAGACGCGCCCGGACGTCGGCAGCGCGATTTCGATGATCGATTACATCAAGAAAATGAACATGGCCCTCGAATACGACGATCCCGCGCAATACCGAATCCCCGACACCCAGCAGGCCGTCGCCGACTGCCTGTTTCTCTTCTCGCAAAAAAGCGATTCGCTCGAATCGATGACGGACTTCGAGTTCCGCCGCGCGCGCGTCGCCTTCAAGACGCGCGACGGGCAGACGGCCTCGATGTACGCGCTGAAGACCGATGTGGACGATTGGATTCGCGGCAATTGGCCCGAGATGTATGTGGCGAAAGAGCACCACCTCACGCCCGTCCAGCGGGTCGCGGAGATCTTCGGATTCCTGCCGCCATCGTCGTTCTCCGTCAGCGAGCGCTACTATTTTTCGGGAATGAACAACCTGCGCATGGTCGTCGATCGCATGATCGTGATCTCGCAGGTCCGGTCCCTCGCGTTTTCGCTGCTCGCCGTCTGGATCCTCGCCTCGATCATCTTTCGCAGCGTCGTCGGCGGTTTGCTTTCCGTCCTGCCCACCGTCATCGCCGTGCTCATCAACTTCGCGACCATGGTGATGCTCGGCATACCGCTCGACATCGGCACCTCGATTGCCTCGGCCGTCGCCATCGGATGCGGCATCGACTACGCCATCCACTTCATCAATCGCTTTCTGATCGAGATCCGCGCATCGAAAAACGCCGAGGTCGCGGTACGCCGGACGCATCTCACGACGGCCAAAGCCATCATCTTCAACGCCACCGCCGTGGCATTCGGCTACTTCGTGCTCATCGCGTCCAACTTCACCCCGATCCAGCGTCTCGGTCTGCTCACCGGCGTCGCCATGTTCACGGCCAGCTTCGCCGCGCTGATCGTGCTGCCCATTCTGCTCGTCACCCTCAAACCCCGATTCGTTCGCAAGGCCGAGTTCGCGCCCGAAGACGCGGAAAACGACGCCCGGTCGATCGCGGCCGAGGTTTCCGAATGATGTGTTCGATGTTTCGCAACGGAGGTGTCCGATGAAATTCCGATTCCCGATTTCCCTGATCGTCATAGCCCTCGCCGTTTCGTTCGCGAGCGCCGCGCTGGCGGAGATGACCGCGTTCGAGATCGCCAAGAAGAGCATCGAGCTCGAGAAGTCCAAGACGCGAAACGCCTCGTACAAGATGAACGTCATCAACGAGCGCGGAAAAAGCCGCGTCTACGCCTTCAAGGTCCTCGAAAAAGAGTTCGCCGGCGGCTCCAAAAAGATGATCCGCTTCTCCGAACCGTCCGACGCCAACGGCACCGGCCTTCTCACCTTCGAGAAGCAGGGCGCCGACGACCAGCAGTGGCTCTTCCTGCCCTCGCGCAAGAGCGTCCGGCAGCTCGCCGCCGCGGACAAGTCCGACCAGTTCATGGGGTCCGATCTCTTTGTCGAGGACATGGGCACAATCTCCGCCGAGGACTACGAACACACGATCCTCAAAGAGGAGGCGGTCGACGGCTTCCCCTGTTGGGCGGTCGAGTCCAAGCCCAAGGCCGGCATCAGCACGGCTTACGCGAGGAGCGTGTTCTACATCGACCAGCAGAATTTCGCCGGACGCAAGGCGGAGCTTTTCGACAAGAACGGAAAGCTCATCAAGACCATCCACGCCACGGTCGTGGAAAAGGTGGGCGAGTTCTGGACCATCAAGACGCTCGAGGTGCAGACGCCCGACAAAAAGACGAAGACCCTGCTCGATCTCACGGCGGTGGAGTACGACAAGGACATTCCCGACAGCACCTTCACCACGCAGTCGCT
>CAZPJD010000252.1:0-30725 GCA_964586775.1 uncultured bacterium
TTCGAATCCCTCTCTCTCCGAACGGACCCGCGACGAAGACGACGCCGCGGGTTTTGTTTTGGGTGAAAACGCATGAACGCCCCGCGCGCCTATCGCTACCTGTTCGGGCCGATTCCCTCGCGGCGGCTGGGATACAGCCTCGGCGTCGATCTGTTCCCCACCAAGGTCTGCACGCACAACTGTCCCTATTGCGAATGTGGCCCGACGCGGCAACTCGTCCTCGACCGCGCCGAGTTCGTGCCCTATGGCGACGTCGCCGCGGAGCTTCGCGCGTTCCTTCCGCACGCCGGGCTCGACTTCGTCACGTTTTCGGGCAACGGCGAACCCACGCTGTATTCGCGGCTCGGCGATCTGGTGCGTCTCATCCGTTCGCGGTGCGACACGCCCGTCGCGATCATCACCAACTCCGCGCTCGTCATGCACGCCGACGTGCGCGCCGAACTCGCCCTCGCCGACGTGGTGATGCCGAGCCTCGACGCGGTCACGCAGGATGCGATGGATCGCATCAACATGGCCGATCCGTCGATCACAGCGGCGGCGATGATCGAAGGTCTCGTCGCGTTTCGCCACGAGTTTGCCGGGCGAATCGATCTCGAGATCTTTTTCTGCAAGGGCCTGAACGACGACGCGGCCGAGGTCGATCTGCTCGCCGATGCGGCGCGGCGTATCGGCGCGGACCGCGTGCAGCTCAACACGGTCGACCGCCCGCCCGCGATGAAGTTCGCGCTGCCGCTTTCGCGCGCCGAAATGGACGCCATCGCGTCGCGCTTCGCGGGGCTGCCGGTCGAGGTGATCGGCCGATTCGACGCCGCCGACGCGCCGGACGCGACCGGCGACCCGCGCGCGCAGGTGCTCGCGATGATCGAGCGCCGAGCGGTGGACGAGGCCGATCTGATCCGCACGCTCGGCATCGCCGAATCCGACGCCCGCGCCGTGCTGGGCGCGCTGGTTTCCGAGGGCCGAATCCGCCGCGTCGATTTCGACGGCCGCGCGCACTACCGCCGCGAATCGGCGGCGGCGCGTGGGAAATAGCCCGACCCCCTTTCGCACGGGATTCCGATTTGACACTATGCGGGTGCTCGACGCACTTTCGATTCGGGGATCGCCATGATCGCGAGAATTCAGCTTCGCAACTTCAAAGGATGGGCTGATACCGGCAGCGTGGACCTCGCTCCGATCACCGTCCTGTTCGGATCGAACAACTCCGGAAAGTCGAGCCTGCTCCAATCCCTGCTCATGTTGCAGCGGACGATCCAAAGCGCGAAGCGCGAGATTGTGCTGGATTACGGGGGGCCGAATGAGCCACTGAATCTCGGACACTGGGCGGAAATGATCCACCGCCATGACGTCAGCCGGGATCTCGATGTCCAGCTCAGTTGGGACCTGCTGGAGAATGAAGCCCGACGTTTGGAGGCTTGGGGAGCGACATCTTCAAATTCGACGAGGATGGACTACGAGCTTCGCGTGTCGGCCGGTGCCGACGGGAAAGAGTACGTTCGTCGGCTCCGGTATACGCAGGGGGATCGGTCGTTTGGGCTGGAGCGAAAGAGCGAGTCGGGCAAGTACAAGGTGCTGTCGAACCCGAGACTCACGAGAAAGAAAGGGCGGGCCTGGGACCTTCCAGCGCCCATCGCGAGCCACGCCTTTCCGCAGGAAGTCCTGAACTATTTTCAGAATGCCGACTTCACGTCGGACTTCGGATTACTCGCTCAATGGCTGTTCGGGCGCGTGTTCTATCTCGGACCCCTTCGACGACACCCGCAGCGGACGTACCAGTATTCCGGCGGCGGCGTCGTCCGGGTCGGCGACGCGGGGGAGGACGCGATCAACGCCCTGCTCGCGGTCATCAACACGCCCGGCTACGAAAAAAGGACCGAGAAACGAAATCACACCTTGGTTGGGCAAACGCAGCGGTCGTTGCGGGAACTCGGCGTCGTGAACGAGCTGAGTCTCGAACGCATCGGTGAAAGCCAACTCTGGCAACTGCGGGTTCGCACCCCCGGAGCCACATCGGACGTCGTGGTCACCGATGTTGGATTCGGGATTTCGCAGGTCCTCCCCATCGTCGTGCAGGCATTCCTCGCGCCTCCCGGCTCGACCGTGCTGATCGAGCAACCTGAACTGCACCTCCACCCGGCCGTTCAGGCGAATCTCGTCGATCTGTTCATCGCCGCGAATCGGTCCAACGGCGTGCAGTTCGTTTTGGAGAGCCACAGCGAGCACCTGCTGAGACGGCTGCAACAGCGTATTGCGGAAGAAAAGATTTCCGAGGCCGATGCCGCCGTCTATTTCATTTCGATGTCGCGGGGGACGTCCCGCATCGAACGGCTGAAAACGGATACTTACGGCGTCATTTCCAATTGGCCCGAGCACTTCTTCGGCGATATCGACAGCGACTACGAAGCCATGACCATGGCGAGAATGCGTCGAAAGAACGGCACGGGCACACAGGTCGGCGGCGTCGTTCGCGAGAAGCGTTGACGCCATGTCGCCCAAAGTCGTCGATACCAATGTCTGGATCGTCTGCGGTTCGCTCGAGCCGACGGGCGATGCGTGCGAGACCGCTTGTCGGGATCTGGTCCGCGGACTGGACGTGACCGGAACCGACACCATGGTCGTCGATACCGACTACCGGATATTTGGGGAGTATAGAAAGCATCTCAGCGACCAGAGCTGGGCGAAGCACATTCTCAATCGCATCGAACAGCAGGCGCACTACGATTCGGTCGCGATCGAGGAAGCCGGCGATTCCTCGGCGTGGGGAGGGAGACCCGGCACCTGGTATCGCGAGCTGCCGAAGGATCCCGCGCTTTCCAAACTCGATCCTTCCGATCGAAAGTTCGCGGCCGTCGCCATTGGTCACCCAGGTCGACCACCGATTGTCTATGCGCGGGATGCAAGAGATTGGGAACAGGTGCGCGCGCCGTTGAAATCGCTCGGAATTGCACTCCAATGGATTTGCCCAACGCCCGCGCGCGTCGCTCGTCACGGTTCGCGGAAACGGCGGAAGCCATGACCGGCGACTTCGTCAAATTCCCTTCGACCCCGCATCTCATGTCGTACGGGTCCGTATCGCGCGAAGACAAGTGTTTGACGCGCGAAGAGTCGGAGCCGTTCTTTGCCCGCCCCGTCCACGTCGAGGAGAAAATTGACGGAGCCAATGTGGGAATTTCGGTCGATCCCTCGGGCCGAATCTTGGCGCAGAACCGTGGAGATTTCTTAAGGGAGCCCTGTCCCGCACAGTTTCGTCCACTGCCTTCGTGGTTGAGTCGCCGGGCTGAAGCTCTCAAGCGCGTGTTGGGAATACGGTACATCCTGTTCGGTGAATGGTGCTATGCGAGGCACACGGTTGCTTATGCGCGCCTCCCCGATCTCTTTCTCGCATTCGACGTGTTCGACCGGGAGGATGGTCGATTCCTCAGCGTGGATTGCCGCCACGCCCTCGTCCGAAGCTGCGACGTCGCCGAGGTGCCGCTTCTTCATGTCGGTCAGATTGACAAGCGGGATTTCGACGAACTGATGACGTCCAACTCGCGATTCGGCGACTCTTTGCGAGAGGGATTGTATTTTCGCATCTGCGACGATCGCTACACGACCCATCGAGCCAAGGTCGTACGCCCGGGATTCCTTTCCTCCGACGAAACCCACTGGCGGACGCGTCGCGTTGAGAGAAACCTGGTGGCGGCGCCGACCGAAACATGACGCCCGTTCCCTTTGCGTTTTGGGAACGCGTCTGTTAAACGGGGGCCGTTCGCGCGTCCCGTCGGGCGCGCGGTCGCGTCTGGGGATCCGATGACCTCGTTTTTCGTTTCCACGCCATGCCGTGCGTCGCGACGGATTTCCCTCGCGGCGGTCGCGGCGTCGCTCGCTCTCGCGTCGCTCGCACATGCCGAGAACTGGGTCGGCTACTACGAGATCCGTCAGGACGGCCGTCTGATCGGCGCGGAGCGCATCGACTTCGACGACGCGGCGGACGGCTCGTACACCGTGCGCACCAACGGCACGCTCAAGCAGGGCGAAGGCAAGGACGAGACGACGTTCAGCAACCTGTCGGAGCTGCGCGCCCGCGCGGGCGGCGAGTTTCAGGACTATCAGCGCGAGGTGACGGTCAACAAACTGCCGCGCAAGCTCGCCATGCAGTACGACGGCTATCGCTTCGTCGTGCAGGTTGCGGTGGGCAAGGGCGCGCAGGAATACAAAATCCCCGCGCCGTCCACGTCGGTGGTGACGGATCTGGGCATCTACGGCCACCTGCAACTGCTCGTGCGCACGGCGATCCGCGACAGCCGCCTCGGCCGCGAGATCCCGATCGTCAACCCGGGCGAGCTGACCAAGGCCACGGCGGTGGTGGACGACCGCGGAGCCGACTCGGTGAAAACCGCGAAGGGATATTTCGCGTCGCGCCGACTTTTTGTGGACATGGGCTCGGTCGGCGCGAACGTGTGGACCGACACGCCCGGGCGCATGATCCGCGCCGAGATCCCGGCGATCGGCGTGACGGTGGAATTGCAGAATTTCACCGGACCGCGCGCCACCGAGGCCGCGCCGTTGCGCGCGAAATCGGAGCGCGTGGACCGCGCCGACGCACCGTTTCCCATCAAGCCAAGACCGGGCTCGGACGACACCGCGATGCTTCACGGCGTGGTGCGTCGCCCGCGCGGCGTGACCGGACGCCTGCCCGCCGTGATCTTTCTGTCCGACGTTGGCCCGCAGAGCGCCGACGGCGTCGACCCCGTCACCAAGCTCGACACGCGCACGGGGGACCTGTGCGACGCGATCGCCGAGGGCGGTTTCGCGGTGATGTCGTGGGACGACCGGGGCGTGGACCGCTCCCCCGGCGACGTGGCCCAGACGACCCTCGATACGCAGGTCGCCGACGCCCGCGCGGCCCTGCGCTGGCTGGTGGCGCGCGACGATATCGATCCCGCGCGCGTCGCGCTGGTGAGCCTCGGCGAAGGCGGCAACGTGGCGTGGCGCGTGGCCGCGGCGGAACCCGGCGTGAAGGCCGTCGTCGCCCTTGCGCCCGCGCCGGTTTCGATGGCGAAGCTCGCCGAGGAACAGGCTCGTCGTCGGCTCTCGGCCGCGGCGGACTTCGAGGCCGAGGATCTGGACGAGCATCCGGTGATGGTCGCGCTTAAAAAGGCTCGCACGACGAACGAGGAATTCACGGTGATCGGCAATCGGCCGACCTATCTCGACGTCTTTCGCCAATGGGACCGACTCGACCCGGCGGCCGACCTCGCGGCCGTCAAGGTTCCCGTTCTGCAGGTGCTGATGGGTCGCGACGAGCAGGTCTTTCCGGAGCTCTCGGACGCGTTCGTGAAAAAGGCCGGATCGAAATCGAACTATACCGTCAAGCGCTTCGACGCCCTCGACCACTTCCTCGTGCGCGGGCGCGGCACGATCGGCTCGTATTCCGATCCCGACCGCCGCATCGATCCCGAGGCGGTGGCCTACATCGTGCGCTGGCTCTCGACGGGCATGTGAGCGGCGCGGTCCGCGCGAGAAAGGACGTATTCGTGGGTATTCGTCAGGTCCCGGTGGCATCGCTCGAAGACGGAATGTTCTGCGATTCGGTTTACGCCGTGCGTCGCAAGCAACTCGCTACCGCCAAAACTGGCAAACCGTATCTGAACCTCACGCTCGCCGATCGCACGGGCGACATCGTCGCGCGCATCTTTCGCAACGCCGACTACTTTTCACAGCTCTTCTCCGAGGGCGACTTCGTCTACGTTCAGGCCAAAGTCCAATCGTACGAGGGCAAGCTGCAACTCGTGATCGACGCGCTCGAGCGCATCGCTCCCGGCGAGGTGAACGCCGAGGACTTTCTGCCCGCGGGCCGCGTGCCGCCCGAAGTTCTCAAAACGCACCTTCGCGCGATCCTGGAGTCGATCGAGGGCGAACACGTCCGACGTCTGTGCCTGATGGCGATGTTCGAAACGCCCGAGGGCGAGGCGTTTTGCCGCGCGCCCGCCGCGCAAAACATGCACCACGCGCACCTCTATGGCCTGCTGGAGCATACCGTTTCGGTACTGCTGATGCTCGACATGGTGAGCCGCCACTACACACACGTGAACCGCGACATCCTGCTGGCGGGCGGGCTCTTCCACGATTTCGGCAAGGTCTACGAACTCGAGTACGCGCGTTCATTCGGCTACACCGATCGCGGGCGGTTGGTGCCGCACCTTATCATCGGCGTGCAGCTTCTCGGCGAGTGGTGCGCGCGCGTCCCCGACTTTCCCGCCGAGGCCAAGATCCAGATCGAGCACATCATCCTCGCGCACCATGGCACGCGCGAGTTCGGCTCGCCGGTCATCCCCGCCACGGTCGAGGCGCAGATCATTCACCAGATCGACGATCTGGACGCCAAGGTGTGGGCGATCCTGAATCATATCGAAAAGGCCGGCCCCGACGCGCAGTGGACCGACCGGCACGGGCTGCTCGGCACGTACCTGCGTCGCACCTCGACTGCCGCGTCCGACCTGTACGGATTCCACCTGCCCGGCGAATCGGGGGCCGAGCCCGCTCCCGCGCAAAAGTCGCTCTTCGGAAAAAAATAGATGGGCGTCGCGATCTTCGACGTCGATCGCACGCTCCTCGACGGCATGGCCGGGTACTACTTCTGGCAATTTCTATGGCGACGCCGCCACCTGCTGCCGCGAGGGCGGTGGGAGACGGTGAAAAGCTACATCCTCTATCGCACGAAAATCCGCCCCGAATCGGTGATGGTGGAGGCGGGCGTCACGGGGCTCGCGGGGCTCTCGCCCGCGCACGTCGACGGTTGGGCCGAGACGTGCGTGGAAGAGATGGTCTGGCCGAAGGTCTACACCGAGGCGCTCGAGGCTATTGCCCGCCACCGCGCGCAAGGCGATTTTGTGGTGCTCGCCTCGGGATCGGCGCGGGCCATCGTCGCCGCGCTGGCCCGGCGTAGCGGCGCGCACGACATCGTCTCGACCGAGGCCGAAATCGACGAGCGAGGGCGCTATCGCCCCATCGCGCGACGGCCGCTGTGCTATGCCGAGGGAAAGACGACGCTCGTCGAGGACCTGCTTGCCCGAGAGGGCCATGCGATCGCCGAGGCGACGTTTTATACGGATAACTACCCCGATCTGACGCTGCTCGAGCGCGTCGCGCACCCCGTGGCCGTCAATCCCGACGACGCGCTGCGCGCCATCGCCGTGTCGCGTGGATGGCCGATCCTGCGCTGGCATCGAGCCGTCACGGGCGAGGGCACCGGCACCGCCTGGCCGCTGAAGGGGGAGTGAATTACCGGACCGTCAGGACGCTTCAACGCGGGAGCGCCGAACCTGCGACGTCGATCGCGAAGGTGTCCCCAGTTTGATCGGCCGAAATTCGATCTGCAACCGGGTTCCAAGCGCCGAGGCGATGCGCCTGAGCATGCGGATGGAGTATCCACTGTATTCGGGATTCTCCATTCGCGCGATGACGGACTGCGAAGTTCCGATACGATCGGCGAGTTCCTTCTGAGACAGTCCGGCTCGACGACGGATTTTCAGGAGTTTGATCGCCAGATCGACCTTCTCCTTTTCCTCCTCGAATACCGCCGCGAATGCGGGGTCGCGTAGCTCGCCGGCGAGATACTCCCGAAAGTCATCGCTTCGCTTGGGCTTTTTCATCGTCCCTCTCCAGAAAACGGCTCAGCCGCTTTTCGGCCGTCTGGATTTCTCCGGGCGGCGTCTTTTGCGTCTTCTTCATGAAGCCGTGGAGCAGCACAATTCGACGCTCGGCGACCACGCTGTAGAAGACACGGTAAATGTTCCCGGCGAAACCGACACGAAGCTCGCGGAGCTTGCGGCTTCCCGCGATCGCCTTCGTAAACGGATCGGGAAGGAATCCTTCCTCGCCCAATCGCTCGATCGCCCGAAGCAGCCGGGCCTTCGCGCGTATGTCCGGCAGGTCGTTCAGGAACTCCCGAACAGGGATACGGCCGCCATCCGAGACGAAAAAGGCGATCTGATACACGGCGGCATTATCGCAAAAATGCGATTCTCGGTCAAGATCGCGCGGATTCGGCTTCTCGTTCCGCCCGCGATGGCTTCGGAATGGACTTCATTCGCGCTATCATCCCGCCATGGCACGAGATGCCGCGAGCGATCCGATTCCCGCGTACGTCCCCGGCCGGTATTGGTCGCGCGAGGACGAGGGGCGCCTTCGTTGCGACCTGTGTCCGCGCGAGTGCCGTCTCGCCGAGGGCCAGCGGGGGTTGTGCTTCGTGCGCGGTCGCGCGGGCGATGAGATCGTGCTGCACACGTGGGGACGTTCGAGCGGGTTCTGCGTGGACCCGATCGAGAAAAAACCGCTCAACCACTTCCTGCCGGGAACCAGCGTTCTCTCCTTCGGCACCGCCGGCTGCAACCTCACCTGCAAGTTCTGCCAGAACTGGGACATGAGCAAATCGCGGGAGATGGATACGCTCGCCGACGCCGCCACACCGGGTGCCATCGCGGATGCCGCCGTGCGAACCGGGTGCCGCTCCGTTGCGTTCACCTACAACGACCCCGTGATTTTTCTGGAGTACGCGGTGGATGTGGCCGCCGCGTGCCGCGAACGCGGGATCAAGACCGTCGCCGTCACCGCGGGATACATCAGCCCCGAGCCGCGCGTCGAGTTTTTCGCGGCGATGGACGCGGCGAACGTGGACCTCAAGGGTTTCACCGAAGGGTTCTACAAACAGGTGTGCGGCGGATCGCTCGGCGCGGTGCTCGATACGCTCATCTATCTCAAGCGCGAGACGCGCGTGTGGTTCGAGCTGACGACCCTGCTCATCCCCGGCGAAAACGACGGCCCCGACGAGATCGACGCGATGACGCGATGGGTGGTGGGCAATCTCGGCCCCGATGCGCCCATGCACTTCACCGCGTTTCACCCCGACTGGAAGATGCTGGACCATCCGCGCACGCCGCCCGCCACGCTTGCGCGCGCCCGCGAAATCGCGCGGCAAAACGGAGTGCGTTACACGTACACGGGAAACGTGCACGATCCGGCGGGGCAGTCCACCTGGTGCCCGCGCTGCGGAATGCGCGTGATCGAGCGCGACGGCTACGAGATCGGCGCGTGGGATCTCGACGCGCGCGGCGCGTGCCTGGGCTGCGGCGATTCTTGCGCGGGAGTCTTCGACGCGCGGCCCGGCGCGTGGGGTTCGCGCCGCATGCCGGTGCGGCTGGGGCGGTGAAGTATCAGGCACCGCTGTTTGTACAAAAATCAGATTTTTAGCGGTTTCAGATCGGCTTCTTGAGCGATGCGCTTGGTCAATTCGCGAAAAGCGACTTCGACCCTTTGAACGGCTTGGACATGAGAGCCGACAGCGCCGTCCGCCGGAGTCAGTGCGAACATGGGCTTTCGTTTTTCGTGAGCCAGCGGCGCGAGACTGCGAAAGTGTTTGAGAGAACCGAGCCGATGTCGGTCGATGGCGAAGGGCGGCGTATTCTTTGACCGGCCCAAAACCGATCTGAGATACTCCCCCGGGATTTTTTTCATCCAGCGGTCATTCGCGCGCGCGGGTCGTTTCAAGCGCTCGGTGTGTTGCATGACCACGTACCCCATCGGCGTCATGGCTCCCTCGGGAAGATCAAAATTCAATTTTGGCGTTCGGTTCCGTCGTTCTTTCCATTCTCTTCGCCAATCTCGAAGCGTGGGGCCGAGGTTGCGAAGTTCTTGAAGGGAGAACAGGTCCGGCGCGAGCGGGATGATGACGTGATCCGAAGCGATCAGGGCCGCCCGATTGATCGCCCCAAGATTCGGCCCCACGTCCAGTAAAATGAGGTCGGCATCAATTTGCCGCGCGCCATCTTGTGCGAGTCGCCAAAATGAAGAGAGGACGCGAAACGCGCCCGCGTCGAGTTCAAGCGCTTTCGGCCATTCGCTGGAGAGAAGATCCTCGAATCTCGACAGGGTCAGGTCCCCGGCGAGGAGATGAAGACGTTCACCGATTTCGATGGGCATCGCGGGACCGATATCGCCCGATCGATCCATCAACGGCCTCACGGCGCCATAGATCGTCTTCGGACGAGAATCGTCGTCCGGCCAGATTTCCTCCAGGTCTTCCTCACCCAGAAACGCCGAGGTCAAGTTCGCCTGTGGGTCGGCGTCCATGGCGAGAACGCGCCAACCCAGTTCGGAAAACATGTGGGCCACGTGGAAGACGAGCGTCGTTTTTCCGACTCCGCCCTTGTTGTTGAAAAACGTGAAGACCGGCTTAGCCATGTGCCCTCCGGACGAGCGACATCACGGCGCTGAGCGTGACATCGAACTCCGGCGGTGGATTGCCGTTTTTCGCCAGCTCTCGGCGCGCGGTCCCGATGCCGATTCCGAATTTCTGGACGAATCCGAGGTTCTTCATGGCTTCCGCCAGGTGCGGATTCCGATAGTCCGTCACGCCGGGATTTCCAAAGTTGGCTTCGTTGACGATGCCAAACGGCCCACCCGGGCTGTGGATCTCGATGCGATCGTCGAACCAGTAGATTCTGACCGGCGTGTTGGTGCCCTCGTAGGTGCGATGCAAAACGGCGTTGCGAACGAGCTGCTGCAGAGCCACGATCGGGTATTCCGATCGACGCACCTCGGTCGACCCCGTTTCGATATCCACGGCGACGCGGTTGTGCGAAGTCATCACGCGGTCGACGCCGAGGAGAATGTCCTGAAGGTTCCCCGAGATTTCGTGCTCGTCCACGACCGGG
This sequence comes from uncultured bacterium, assembly GCA_964586775.1. GTDB lineage: Bacteria > Lernaellota > Lernaellaia > JACKCT01 > JACKCT01 > JADLEX01. The sequence continues at coordinate 10,698 of CAZPJD010000252.1, forward strand.
TCCCCCAGTTCTTGCCCTTGGATACGAAGAAATTGAATGTACGCACACGGGATGAAGTCGAGCGGAGTCGTCCCGGCAACGAGCATCCCGAGAAGGGTTGGGATCCGCGTCGAGCCGGACTGTATGAGTCGCAAAGACGCGAGTCGGTGTTCCACGCTCCGGTCGTTCTGCTCGAGATCGTCGCGATCCACTGCGCTCGGCAGGTATTCCCGTTCGAAATAGACCAGATCGAGGTCGTCGATCGAGGCGCCATGGATCGGTTCCAGATCGAACGGCAGAACGCGGCTGCGTCGGCGCTCCGTCAGCCTTAACTCGTCCCCTGGTGATGCCAGCCGCGTAGTGGGACCAATGCGAACGTACGTGCGTCCTTTGTATCGAACGGGGGGTGCGTCGGACGGGAAAACCTCGATAACGGCGACGGTGCAACCGCGGATCGTCCTGCGGTCGATCGTCAAGACCGGCATGGGGCTGATGAGACCGTCCGACCGGATTTCGCTGAGCCGTTTGAGTAGTTCGTCGTCAACGGTCAGACCGGCGCAGGTCGCATCGTCATTTTGCCCCACAAACAGGTAGGCGGGGCCTCCCGATCCCGCAAGGTCGTTCGAAAACGCGCAGATCGTCTTTCGAATTCTCTCCAGATCCGCCGCCGATTCCTTCCGCTCGAACCCGTCGGACTCCTCGCTCGAAAAAAGTTGTTCCAGAACCACGTCGTCCATGAGAGGCGTCCTCGTTGTGTACGTGAATCTAGCAGGAAAACGGTCGGCATCAAACGGGCGCCGCCGTCCTTGCCTTTTCGCGCCGCGTCGATTATCCGTGAACGAACGATTGACGAAGGGAAGCGAACCATGCGTCGTTCGGTCATCCGCGCGTTTCTGACGATTGTGCTGTGCCTGATGCTGGCGTCGCCCGCGATGGCCGCGAAGAAAAAGGGATCGGGCAAGACCTTCGACCCCTACAAGGGGCGCGTGGCGCTCGGACTGCGTGTGGGCGGCGGATTCGGCGGCGGCGGATCGGCGTTCGTCGGCCAGCTCGCGGTGACGTACTGGTTCGTGCAGTACTTCTCGATGACCGCCGCTTCGGGCTACGGCTTCTACACCGCCTACTACGAGGACTACAAAGGCGACGAAAAGACCGCGAACGTCAATTACGTCCCGTCGGAACTGCTCGCGACGATCTACCCCATGCCGCGCTCGAAGTTTTCGCCGTATTTTGGCGGCGGCGTGGGGCTCGACTACATCTGGTTCACGCTCGAGGACTTCGAGGCCAAGGGCGAGGATCGAAGCGAGAGTTCGTCGATTTACTCGGCCATCGGCCGCGCCGGTTTCCTCTCGCGCATCGCGCCGAACGTCAGCCTCGTCCTCGGCGCGCGCTACACGCACCCGCTCAACACGCCGGACGACTTCGAGGACCAGGGCGGCTACTTCAGCTTCGAAGGCGGACTGATGATGACCTTCTAGCGCGGACAACCCTTCGCACGCCGATGGACGCGTGCGCCGTGCTCGCATATGCTGCGTCGCTTCCATACGGCCGACCGATGAACGATTCCGACGATCCCATTCTGAGCGGGCTCAACCCGCAGCAGCGCGAAGCCGTGCTCCACGGCGACGGGCCGCTGCTCATCTTCGCGGGCGCGGGCTCGGGCAAGACGCGCGTGCTCACGCAACGCATCGCGTACCTGTGCGATCGGCGGGGTGTCGATCCCCATCGCATCCTCGCCGTCACGTTCACCAACAAGGCCGCGGGCGAGATGGCCGAGCGCGTCGAACGCCTGCTTCCGGGCCGCGGGCGAGCCGTGTGGGTTTCGACGTTCCATTCGTTCTGCGCCCACGTGCTGCGCCGCGACGCCGAGCACATCGGATTCGCGCCGGGCTTTTCGATCTACGACGATACCGACCAGCGCGCGCTGATTCGCGACCTGATGCGACGACTCGACATCGACCCACAGGTGATGGACCCGCGTTCGGTCATGTCGATCCTCGATCAGGCCAAGAACGCGCTCGTGGATCCCGCCGAGATCGCCGCCGACATGGCGGGGCCGATGCGCGACCGCTATGTCGAGATCGTGCGCCTCTACACCAAGGAACTCGCCGCCAACAACGCGATGGACTTCGGCGATTTGCTCGTGCTCACCGTGAAAATGTTCGAGACCGTGCCCGCCGTGCGCGATCACTACCGCACGCGTTTCGCGCACCTGCTGGTCGACGAATTCCAGGACACGAACACGGCGCAGAACCGCCTGCTCGAACTGCTCATCGGCGAACGCCGAAACCTGTGCGTGGTCGGCGACGACGACCAGAGCATCTACCGCTGGCGCGGCGCGAAGATCGAAAACATCCTCGGCTTTGAGAAAGAGTTCCCCGACGCCAAGATCGTCATCCTCGGCCAGAACTACCGCAGCAGCGCGACGATCGTGTCCGCGGCCGACGCGGTGATCCGCCACAACACGGGCCGCGCGACCAAGCGCCTGTTCACCGGCAACGATCCCGGCTCGCGCATCCGGCTCTTTCGCGCAGACAGCGAATACGACGAGGCGCGATTCGTGGCGAACGGCGTGCGCGAGATGGTGGTGGAGCGAGGACTGCGTCCATCGCAGATCGCCGTCTTTTACCGAACCAACGCCCTCTCCCGCGTGATCGAGGAAGAGCTTCAACGCAACGCCGTGTCGTTCATCGTCGTGGGCGGCACGCGGTTCTACGATCGCAAAGAGATCAAAGACATCCTCGCGTACCTGCGTCTGGTCGTGAATCCGGAGGACGGCGTCTCGGCAAAACGCGTCATCAACGTGCCCGCGCGCAAGATCGGCAAGACCACCGTGGAGCGCATCGACGAACACGCCGAACGCATGGGCGTGAGCTTTCTGCACGCGTGCGTGGAACTGGTGAAGTCGAACGCGCTGCCGCGCGGAGCGGGCGAGGCGGTGGGCGCGTTTCTGGAGATCGTCGCCGATCTGCGCCGGCACGCGGGCGGGGATGATCTGCCCGAGCTGGTCGATTTCACGCAGCGACGTTCGGGCTACGCGCAGATGCTGTCCGAAGACCGCAGCGTCGAATCACTCTCGCGTCAGGAAAACCTGAAGGAACTCGTCGAGGCCGCGGCGCAGTTCGCGAAACGCAATCCCGAGGCCACGCTGCGCGACTATCTGGAGCAGGTGAGCCTGTCGCAGGATCTGGATCAGATCGCGGGCGACGCGGCGGGAGGGCCGGACAGCTCGGTGCGCCTGATGACGCTGCACAACGCGAAGGGGCTCGAGTTCTCCGCCGTGTTCATCGTGGGTATGGAAGAGGCGATATTGCCGCACGCGCGTTCGCTCGACGCGGGCCTCGCCGAGATCGAAGAGGAGCGGCGGCTCTGCTACGTCGGCATCACGCGCGCGCGAAAGCACCTGACGCTCTCGTGCGCGGCGCGCCGGCGATCGTACAGCGGCGAGTCGGCCTACGCCCGGCCGAGCCGCTTTCTCGACGAAATCCCCTCGAATCTGCTCGAACCGGTGGGATTCGCCCCGCCAACGGGCTTCGGCGGACGAAACGACTACGACACCCCGCGCCGGTCGTGGGATCGCGAAACCCCTTCGCGGCCCGCGTCGAATACGCTGGCGTTTTCGCGCACACCGCCGCGCGCCGCGCCGCAGGGAATCCGGCGCGACGCCCCGAATTCGACCGCGCGCCCGGCCCTGCCGGCGAGTCTCGTTCGCCGCCCCGCGAAACCCGCGCCGGTCGTGGACGACGGCGATTCGTTTGTGGACAGGAGCGACAGCCAGGACCCCGAGGACGCGGGCGGCGCGCTGCGGCCGGGCACGCGCGTGTTGCATCGGGAGTACGGACAGGGCACGGTGCTGTCTTCGCTGGGATCGGGCGCGAAGACCAAGGTCGTCGTGCACTTCGCGTCGGTCGGTGCGAAGACGCTGATGCTGCAATACGCGAACCTCAAAATCCTCTAGGCGGTCGGAGCGGCGCATGGCGCACGTCACGACACGATTGCTCCGGGGCAGCGCGGCCGTGGTCGGCGCCAATCTGGTGTTCTCCGCCGCCACGTTCGCCCTCGCCACTGTCGCCGCGCGCCGTCTGGGCCCCGCGGCCTTTGGCGAATGGGGCGCGCTGTGGGCGCTCATGATGGTGAGCGCTGCGCTCTTCCCCAGCGTCTCGATGGCCGCCGCGCGCGAAACCTCGCTGCGTCTCGCGCGGGGCGACGAGGCCGACGCCGCCGTGTGGGTTCGGCGCGCCGCGCGCTTCGTGCTCGCGATCGGCGTCGCCATCGCCGCGCTGCTGATCGCGGGCGCGACGCCGGTGTCGCATTGGCTTCGAATCGCCGATGCCGGGCACGTGCGCGCCGTCGGCGTGTTTTTCTTCGTCTCGATCCTGCTTGCGTTCACGCGCGGCGTGGTCGAGGGTGCGCAGCGGTTCGACGCGCTCGGCGTCAACCTCGTGTGGGAAGGCGCGCTGCGCGCGATCGTCGGCTTCGCGCTGCTGGGCGCGGGTTTCGGCGTCGAGGGATTGCTCGCCGGCTACGTCTTCGGCGCGGCGGCGGCGCTCGTCCACTCGTGGTCCGCCATGACCACGTCTCCCGATTTGTGGAACGGCCCGCCCGGCGCGCGCATGCGCGTGGATGCCGCCGAGCTGCCCCCCGCGCCGCTGTTCATCGCGCCCATCCTCGCCGCGCACGTGGTGATCGTCGCGCTCGCCAACGCCGACATGGTCGTCGCCAAGCACCAGTTCGACGCGCGCGCGGCGGGGTGGTGGTCGGTGGCTTTCACCGGCGGCAAGTTCCTGTTCTTCCTCGCCGAGGGCATCGGCACCGTCATGTTCCCCCTCGCGGTCGAGGCCCACGCGCGGCGTGAGCCGAACCTGCCGATCCTCCTGCGCGCGCTGGGGCTATTCGGCGTCGCGGCGGGCCTCGCCATCGCCGTGGCGACCCTCGCGCCGGACCTCGTCGTCGATCGCGTGTTCGGTTCCGACTACGCGTTCGTGCGCGAGATCCTGCCGCGATATCTGGTCTGGGCCGCGGGGCTTTCGGCGACCGTGCTGGTCGTGAAGTTCCGCCTCGCTCAGGGCCGCATCGACGCATTCGTCCTGCTGACAGGATTCGCGATCGGGATGTTCGCGGAGTTCGCGCTGTCTAGCTGGCAGCCGAAATTGCTCGCTGCGGTGCTATCCGGTTCGGGCGTGACGTTGTTCGCCGTCGTCGGCGTCGGCACATATGTCATGGACCGACGCGCGGCGCGCAGGGCGGCGAACGGGGCGGCGGCATGATCCCGCGCTTTTCGCCGAACCTCTCCGCATCCGATCTCGCCGCCGCGTGGCGCGGGCGCAACGACACAGACGACGCGGTACGCGAGTTCGAGGACGCGTTCGCGGCGTACATCGGCCGCCGATACGCGATCGCCGTGGCGAGCGCCCGCGCCGGACTCTACCTGTTGCTGGTCACCGCGCCGCACCGTGTGGGCGTCGCCGCGATGCCCGCGCTCACCTATTGGGCGGTGCCCTCGGTGTGCCGCCTCGCCGATGCGCGCCCCGCGTTCGTCGATATCGATCTCGACACCATGCTCATGGACGAGTCGCGCCTCGCCGCGCTGCCCGGCGACGTCGGCGCGATCGTCGCCACGCACCTCTACGGCCGCGTGCAGGACATGGACGCGGTCCTCGATTTTGCGAAGCGGCGCGGCGCGCTCGTGATCGAGGACGTGGCTCAAGGTTTGGGCGCGGCGTGGCGCGGAAAACCATGCGGGTCGTTCGGCGACGCGGCGTATTTCACCTTCGGGCCGACGAAGAATTTTACGACGCTCGGCGGCGGCATGGTCGCCCTCGACGACGACGCGTGGGCGGCGCGAATCCGCGAGCGACTCGCCGTCGGGCGGCGCACCTCGCGCGCTCGGCTGGCGAAACGCGCGGCCTTTGCGTCGGCGATGCGCGTCGCGGCGGACGCGCGCGTCTTCACGGCGACGCTCGCGCCGCTGATGCGCGCCCTCAAACCGCGCGGCATCGACGTGATCGATCTCGCCACGGTCGACCCGCCGCGCGTCTACGATCGCGTTCCGCCCGAGTTTTGGGATGACCTACCCGGCGGCGCGCAGGCGCGCGTGGGCCTCGCGCAGCTCGCCAGGCTCGATGCGCAAAACGCGAGGCGCCGCGCGAACGGCGTGGAACTCGCGCGGCTGCTCGCCGGCACGCCGGGGCTGCGCATTGGGCACGTGCGCGAGGGCGAAACGCCGATCTTCATGAGCTTCCCCGTGCTCGTGAACGCGCCGGACGCACTGGCGCGGCGACTCGTGGCCCACGGCGTGGACACCGCGCGGGGTTACATGAGCGCGTGCGCCGACGAGCGGATCTTCGCACCGTTTCGCACCGACTGCCCGAATGCCCGGCGCGCCGCCGACGGCATCCTGCACCTGCCCGTGCACCCGGACCTCGCCGCGTCCGACCTCGCCCACATCGCCCGCGCCGTGCGCGAGTGCGCGGGGCGAATGCCGGTCGGAACCAAGTAGCTTCCAAACGTCGGACATCGGCGCGGACGAATACGCGCCGTGAGCGATCCGCTCACCAGCGCAGCAGCCAATACAGCTTGAGCGGCTCGAACGTCCGACGGTCGGGGTAGGAGACGATCGTGTAGGTCGGGTAGCCGGCGACCGTCTGAAACGTCGGGCGACCCAAGGTGGCGGTGAGAACTTTCACGACCTCGGCCTCGGGGTCGAAGCGCTCGCCGTCGTGGTCGATCAGCGTCACGCGAAACGCCAGCGGCGCGAATGACAACGCCTTTTCGGCCAAGCCGCGCGACCCCATGCGCAGCGCGTCGGCATCGGTGGCGGCCAGCGGTTTGAACTGCCAGCGCCCGCGGTTGTAGAACTCGAAGGGCGCGGCGGACTCGGCGGAATAGGCGAGCACCCACTCGCGCTGACGCGGCTCGCCCACGCGGGCGTGGATCTCGCGCCAGTCGGCCGGGTTGTAGCGGCGGTTGCGGTGCACGTCGTTGACCGCGCCCGCGGCCAGCAGCACCAGCACCACCGCGATCGCCCCCGCGAGCGCCGCGCCGAATCGCGAGCGCCGCGACAGCTCGCCGATTCCCGACGCCACGCACCCGATCGCCGCCGGCGCGACGATCGTCATGTCCACGAGCGAAACGGGCACGAAGATGCGCGCAACGAACGCGCTCACCACCGGCACGGCGAAGAGCGCGCCCAGGAACGGGTGGCGAAATCCGCCCCAGAACCCGAGCACGGCGACGAATGCGAAGAGCGCGAAAAGCGCGACGACGAGCGCCGCGTCGCCGACACCCGCGAAATGCCACAGCCCGGAAAACGTCGGGATGTGCCAGGAGTCGACGCCGAAGGGGAAGTTGGCGCAAAAGCGCGCGGCGAATGCGGAGAGTTCCTCGCGCGGCATCGTCGCCATGCCGTGCGCCGCCTGACGCACCATCACGGGCAGCCACGGCAGGCCGAGCAACACCGCGCCGGCGGCGGGCGCGAAGGCATCGCGAAAACGAAACCCCGGCTTGATCGACGACGACAGCATCGCGAAGCCGAGCCACGCGACGTAGAACCACGCGAAGGTGTGCGTGTAGAGGGCGAGCGCGGCGAAGATCACCGTCGGCAGCTTCGCGCTCTCGCCGTGCGTCGCGAGCCAAGCGCTGGCGAAATACGCCGATAGCGCGACAAAGAGCGTCGCGAGCGCGACGGGCGACGCTTGCTGCGCCGCCTCGACCGACATGGGGTGCAGCGCGAGCAGCACGCACGCCAGCGTCGCGGTCACGGCGGTGATCTTGCGTTCGATGAGCAGGAAGGCGACGCCGACCGCCGCGGCGGAGAAGATCGCCGACGGCAGACGCACCCACCACTCGGCGTTGGAAAACGCGGACCACGCCGCGAGGAAGAGCGGGTAGATCGGCGGCTCGGATGACGTGCCGAGATACGCGAAGAGCCCGCCGCCGCCCAGCGTCAGCCGGTGCACCTCGGCGGGCGTGAAACCCGGCGAGCCGATGCCCACGAGGCGCGCGGCGAGGGCGGCCACGGCGAACATCGCCGCGGCGATTTGGCGATCGCGTTCGTCGAGCTTCATGTCGTTCCCGGGATTTGGCTCAAACCGGAGGCGATCCTATCACGCGACGCGCGGCCGCTCCAGCGCGAATTCAAAACAGTTTCGTCGAATCGAGCAGCAGCGTGACGGGCCCATCGTTCACGAGTTCCACATCCATCATCGCGCCGAAGCGCCCCGTCTCGACGCGCAGGCCCATCGAGCGGCAGCCCTCGACGAAGCGCTCGTACATCGGGATTGCGAGTTCCGGCCGCGCCGCGTCGGTGAAGCCCGGCCTGCGGCCCTTGCGCGCGTCGCCGTAGAGCGTGAATTGCGAAACGACGAGCAGCGCGCCGCCGGCCTCGGCGACCGAGCGGTTCATCTTGCCTTCGTCGTCCTCGAAGATGCGCAGCTCGGGAATCTTTTTTTGCATGTAGTCAAGATCGGCGTCGGTGTCGGTCTGCGCCACGCCGAGAAAGACGAGCAGCCCCGCGCCGATTTCGCCGATGACCTCGCCGGCGACACTGACGCGCGCGCGCTTCACGCGCTGCAATACCGCGCGCACGCCGCCCTCAGTTCGCCACCGGCCGGAACTCGGCCAGGAAGTGCTTGAGGTGGTCCGGCGCGTACGTGATCTCGTAGCCCGGAATCTCGGCCGCGTGATGCACGCAGTCGATGATCGTCTCGGCCACGAAGTCGATGTGGCGGTCGGTGTAAACGCGGCGCGGAATCGCGAGGCGCACCAGATCGTTATCGGGATAGATCGTGGCGCCGGTCGCCGGATCGGTCTTCGCGAACATCACCGAGCCGATCTCGACGGCGCGCACGCCGCCGCGCCGGTAGAGTTCGCACGACAGCGCCCAGCCGCGCAGGCGCTCGATCGGCAAATGGCGGCAGATCGCGTTGGCGTTCAGATACACCGCGTGCCCGCCCGGCGGGTGGATCATCGGCACGCCGTTTTGCGCGAGGCGCTTGTGCAGTCGCCCGACCTGCTCGACGCGCTGCTCGAGCGTGGCGATGTCGAGCCCTTCCTTCAGGCCGATCGCGATCGCTTCCATGTCGCGGCCCGCGAGCCCGCCGTAGGTGACGAAACCCTCGACCACCACCATCAGCTCGCACACGCGGCGAAAGACCGCGTCGGAGTCGGTCGCGAAGAATCCGCCGATGTTCACGAAGCCGTCTTTTTTCGCGCTCATCAACACGCCGTCGCACAGGGCAAACATCTGCGCGGCGATTTCGGTCAGCGTTTTGTCGCGATAGCCGTCTTCGCGCATCTTGATGAAGTAGCAGTTCTCGGCGTAGCGCGCGGCGTCGATGTAAAGCGGCGTTGCGTGACGCAGGCAGATCTCCCGAGCGGCGCGAAGATTCGCGAGGCTCACGGGCTGCCCGCCGTTCGAGTTGTTCGTCACCGTCATGACGACGGCGGCCACGTGGCGCGATTTGTCGGCCAGCCAGCGCTCGAGCGCGTCGAGGTCGATGTCGCCCTTGAAGGGGTCGGTGCGCTCCAGATCGCGGCTCGCGAGGCACGGGATGTTGACGGGATCGCCGCCCTTGGTCGCGACGTTGGCCTGCGTGGTGTCGAAGTGCGTATTCGAGAGAACGACGTCGCCGGGAGACAGGATCGCGCCGAAAAACAGGTTTTCGGCGCTGCGCCCCTGGTGTGTGGGCACGACGTGCTTTTTCCCGGTGATGGCGCGCACCGTGTCCTGCAGATGGAAATAGCTGTTGGACCCGGCGTAGGATTCGTCACCGATCATGATGCCGGCCCACTGCTGATCGCTCATCGAGCCGGTCCCCGAATCGGTGAGCAGGTCGATGGTCACCTGGCGCGCGGCCAGCTTGAAGGGATTGTAGCGGGCGGCTTCGAGGGCCGCTTCGCGCTCGGCGCGTTCGAGAACGGGGATTCGCTCGACGACCTTGATCTTGAAGGGTTCGAAGGGCAGCGGTTTCATGGGGGCACTCCGGCGTGCGGCCGATCGGCCGCGGCGACATTAGCAACTTCGCAAGGGCGTGTCATGCGCTGGCCGGCGGGATGCCTGTGAATTGCGGACCAAGCCGGGGTGAATCGCCCGGCGCGAAGGGACGGTGCCGAATCGCGGGAAAAATGGGTCGAATTTTCATCCCAAACCGACCGAAAGCGGGAGGGTGAAGGGCAAAGGCGAACTTAGGTAAACATTTTCTCGAAAATTAAGACAATCGATAATCGTATATCATTAATTGAAGGACAAATAGCCAAATAAATGACGATATTTATCTATAGATAGTCAAAATTTTGTTTTACGTCCAAATTTCCGACACGCCTGCGCCACGCAAACACATCCACAAAACGCAACACGCCGTCAAAATCCACAGCACGTTCATCCGGCAAAAATCCAACTCCTTGAATTCCCGATGAAAAACTTGCGCCCTGCTCGCAACCCCCATTCGCCAACCCTGGCGCGAAACGGCCTTCGTGCCACGCGCGCTTGGCACGCGCCTTGCGATACTTCGACACGTTCGCAGGGGTCGTGGGGATCGCACCAGGGGACTCGACGAAAAATGGGGAGCAGCAATGGGCGCCACACGGATGATCGGAGCCAAGGAATTGAAGGGCATTCAAACCAGGGAGATGGACGTAGCCGCGTTCGAGCTGACGCAGCGCGATGTCTGCCGTTTCCGTTCCACCCTCGACGTCAAGTCGGGCGACGTGGTGCTTATCAAGGCGTCGTTCAAAAACGCCTGCGACGAGCAGGACGAAAACGATTACGATCCCCGGTGCGTGTATCGCCGGCGGGTGGTGCCCTTCGTCACGCGGATTCAGTCGGTGACGGATCTCAAGGACGGCGCCCGATCGGTGCGCGCCAGCATCGAACGCATCACCCCCGGCGACCATCGGTTTTTCCTGAACAAGTACGTGGATGAGCGGGACGAAGGCGTCACCTTCGACTTCGAGGCCCGTCTGATTCGATACGTGTCCTAAAGGGTCTTTTTCATACAGAAGGTTCGAGAACCCCGCGCGACCGGTCGTCCCCCTTCCGGTCGCGCGGACGGGCGGAACGCCGACGGCGCATGACCGGCGAACCGCCCACGGGTCGCGAACGAATGTCGGCAAACCGCGTTCCCTGGCCAACGTGCCGATCGGTTTCCGGCAAATCGCGTCTGCTCCCTTCCATTCCCTTCGCGCGGCGCTCCGGCATTCGGAGCGCCTTTTTTCTTTTTCATTCGGCATTCGTTCTTGACGACGGGGTCCTGGCCCGACGCCCGTGCGAGCTTCGCAATGCTGTGCTAAAAGAGCCGCTCATGGATCGATGCCGAGTTCGCTGAACGGGGGAGATCTGTTGACCGCGTACTTCGACGAGACGCACGAGATGCTGCGCGCGAGCGCGCGGACCTTTACCGAGCGCGAGGTCGCGCCGCACGTGGACACGTGGGAAGCGGGGGGCATCTTCGACCGCGACCTGTATCGCAAAGCCGCGGCGGCGGGATTTTTGGGCATGGGCTACCCCGAGGACCTCGGCGGCACGCCCGGCGATCCGTTCCACATGATCGTGTTTACCGAGGAGCTGATGCGCGCCGGTTCGATGGGCGTGGTGGCCGGACTCGGCAGCCATGCGATCGCGATTCCGCCCATCCTCTCGTTGGGCACGCCCGAGCAGCAGCGGCGCTTCGTGCCGCCCGTGCTCGTGGGCGAAAAAGTCGCTTCGCTCGCCATCACCGAGCCGGGCGCGGGCTCGGACGTGGCGGGGCTCGTCACGCGCGCGGTGCGCGACGGCGATCACTACGTGCTGAACGGCGCCAAGACCTTCATCACCAGCGGCACGCGCGCCGATCTGGTCACCGTCGCGGTGCGAACCGGCGAACCTGGCCACTCGGGGGTGAGCCTGATCGTCGTCGAGCGCGGCACGCCGGGTTTTCGCGTGTCGCGCAAGATCGACAAGATGGGCTGGTGCGCGTCGGATACGGCGGAGCTGGTCTTCGAGGACTGCCGCGTGCCGGCCGAAAACCTGCTCGGGAGCGAGGGCGCGGGGTTTGTCGGCATCATGCGCAACTTTCAGAACGAGCGGCTCGCCCTCGCCGTCATGGGCCACGCCATCGCCGATGTGGCGTATCAGCGGGCGCGGCGTTACGCCGACGAGCGCGAGGCTTTCGGGCGGCCGATCGCGGGGTTCCAGGTCACGCGCCACAAGTTGGTGGACATGGCGACGCGCGTGGAAATCTCGCGCGAATACAACTACCGGCTCGCTGCGCGGTTGCGCGACGGCGAATACGCGGTGAAAGAGGTCTCGATGGCCAAAAACTTCGCGGCGGAAACGGCGGAGTACGTCTGTCGCGAGGCGATCCAGATTCTCGGCGGATACGGTTACGCGACCGAGTTCGGCGTCGAGCGCCTCTATCGCGACGCGCGCATTCTGGCCATCGGCGGCGGCACCACCGAGATCATGAAAGAAGTGATCTGGAAACTCCTGTGACCAGCGCGCCCCACGTCATCCCCGAGCGCATCCCGGCGGTGTACGCCGACGTCGGCAATCACGTGCTGCGCCGGTTGACGATCCCGCTGATCCACATCCGTCTGCGTTTCGCGGCGCGCATCGACGCCGATCGCCTCGCGCGGGCCCTGCGCCTGTTGGCCGATGCCGAGCTGGTCGTCGGGGCGCGTCTGGTGCCGAGCTTCGCGTTCCCGCACTGGCGGCGATTCACCAGCGCCGAGCTCGATGCGTATCCGTGGGTCACCGTGCTCGAAGTTCGCGACGACGCCGAGGCCGACGCGCACGAAAACGGATACTGGATCGCCGATCGCGACGAACTCGCGAATCCCCAGATCGCCGCGCTGATCTTGCGCGCGCCGGGCGGCGACCGTGTTGTATTCAAGATGGGTCACGTCGCCGCCGACGCGGGTGGCTCGCGCGAGCTTGTGTTGCGCGTCGGCGAGATCTACTCGGCCCTCGCCCTCGATCCTCGCCATGCGCCGCCGGTGAACACCGGGTCGCGCAAACTGCGTCAGGTGTATCAGGGCCTCGGCTGGCGCGGACTTCTTGCCGTGTTGCGCCGCTACTACGTTGAGATGCGCGCGAGCATGCGGCCCTTTCGAAGCGTGCGTCTGCCGCGCGCCGGCGAGGGCAGCGAAACGTCGACTTACCGGTTGCTGCGTCTCGACGAGCAACGGATCGAGGCCATGCGCCGCGCGGGCGCGCCGATGCGGGCGACGCTCAACGACGTGCTCGTTGCCGCGGCGCTGCGCGCTCTCGCGAGGATCGTTCCGAATGCGGGCGCGGACGAGGCGTACAGGCTTCTCGGCACCGTGGACCTGCGCCGCTATCTGCCCGGCAAGCGCGCGGGTGCGCCGTGCAACCTCAGCTCGTTTTACTGGGTACATCTGGGCCGCGACGTGGGGGCGACGCTCGCCGACACGATCCGCGAGGTGAAGCGGCAAGTCGATCACGTCAAGGAAAATCACATCGGCCGTCCGTTCCTGCTCGGCGGCTATCTCAGTACGCTCGGCTCGCCGCACGGGGTGTATTCACGCATCACGCGGCGGGCGCTCGTGTGGCTGTGGACAAGCGGCAACTCGCCGATCGGGTTGACCAATATGGGCGAGTTCAGCCCCGCGCCGCGCTTCGACGGCATCGAGCCGATCGCGGCGGAGATGATCGTGCCCCGCGGCGACGCGCTGGTGCAGGTGCTGGGCGTTTCGGGGTACCGCAATACGCTGACGATTTCGTGCGGATTCGACGCGGGTGCGCTAGCGCCCGAGACGGTCGAGGCGTACCTGCGCGCGATCGACGAGGAAATCGGCGAGGGATAGTCAGGTCGTTCGCGAAGCCCGCGCGAGGACGAACGTGCCCGCGAAGATCCCCGCCACCCCCGCGAACTGCTCCACGCGCACCGTTTCCCCGAAAATCGTCACCGCCGCGGCCAGCGGAATCATGTTCGACATGATCGTGACGAGCGGCGTGACCACGCCCGCGCGTCCGTGCGCGTAGGCCGTGTGCTGAAAGACGCTGCCCACCACCGTCGCGACGATCACGACGAATAGCGGGAAGTCGACGAGCAGGGCGAACAGGATGTCGATGCGCAGCAGACTGAACGGCTCGCCCGCCTCGACGATCGCGCGTTGAGTGAGAAGTTTCCCCATCAAATTCCCGAGACCGAAGACGATGCCCGACGCCACCGACAGGGCAAACTCGGCGGACGCGCCCGCGCGGCGAATGGCGAGGGCGGCCACCACGGCGACCACCGCGCCCAGAGCGAAGACGGCGAGGCCGATGGTCGCGGGCATGCGTGACGACGGCGCTCCGGCAAACGCCGTGACGACCGCGACCCCCGCGAGGATGAGAGCGATGCCCGCGATCTCTTCGCGGCTCACGCGCTCATGCAAAAACACCACGCCGCACGCGAGGGCGACGACGCTGGTGACGTTGGTGAGCGGCTGGACGAGTGCGAGGTCGCCCGATCCGAGCGCCATGGCGAAGCAAGCGTTGCCGGTCATCATGATCGCAAGACCGGCGAGCCAAAGCCGGTTGGCGACCAGCGCGCGAATGATTTCGCCGATGCGTCGGAAGGCGTCGCGCAGTGCGATCCGCGGAAACGAGGTCGCCATCCCGTGCTTTTGCAGCACAGTGCCCGTGCCCCAGCACAGGCTTGCGGCGATGGTGAAGAGGATGGGTTTCAAAAGGCGATGATCGTCAAGGATTGTGCGTGCATCGGAAACCGAACGACGAGATGCCCGGCGAATCGGGCGGAAAGTGGTCGCGGCGCGTGTTGCGCGTGATGGTCTCGTCCGCCGACGCCCAAGCGGAACCGCGAATCACCTTGTCGTCGCCGCTGTCGGGCCCGGCCGGGTTCTGCCACCCGCCGTCCGGCGGGTCGTTGTAGTAGTCCTCGCCATACCAGTCGCCGACCCATTCGGCCGCGTTGCCCAGCATGTCGTGGAGCCCGTAGGGGCTTCGCCCGTCGGTCGTCGGGTAGCCGTCGTGCTCCTCGCCGTCGAAATACCCGACCGGCGTGGTGAACGGCGGCAGACCCGATTCGTACGGATCGCCGTTCGCGAGGTAGTTGAGGGCGTTTGACTCGAACGTGTCGCCCCACGGGAAGATCGTGTGCTCGAATCCGCCCTTGGCCGCTTTCTCCCATTCGGCTTCGGTCGGAAGTCGGCGGTTGTTCGAAACGCAGAACGCGCTCGCGCCATACCAGTTCACGCCCACGGCCGGGCGATCCTCCCAGCCCGCGTCGATCGCCCACTCCTCGCCGTCCAGATAGAGCCCCTGATACGGGTCGCCCGTGTCGTGTGCCGACGCGACGCACTCGTACCCGTCGCAGTCGTTCTCCGGGTTCTCGACTTGCAGGTAGGCAAGATACTCGGCGTTCGTCACCTCTTTCACGTCGATGACGAACTCGAAGACGAACACTTCATGGCGTGGCTTTTCGTCGTCGGCACACGACGAATCCTCGGGTTCGCAGCCCATGAAAAAGACGCTCGACGCGACGGTGACCTGCGTCGGATCGGTCGTGTCGTCGTCATCGTCGCCGCCGGTATCGTCGTCCGCGTCGTCATCGGTCGCGTCGTCGTCCGAGGCATCGTCATCGGGAACGCCGCCCGTGTTGTCGTCATCATCGTCGCCCGACTCGCCGCCGAACGTTCCGCCGTCGTCGTCGTCACCGCCGCACGCCGACATCGACATGACCGGCATCGCCGCCAACACGATCGCCCACATCGCCGTAACCCAAGCGCCGCGCATCGCGAACTCCGTGAACATGTTCACCGCCGCGACCTTAGCACGCGTCGCGAGCACGGCCAATTGACCGCGTTGCCTGCGCGCTCGATGGGGTCTGCGGAAGCGTCGCATCACGAGGCAACCGGCTTCGTCCAAGGCCCCCCCGGCGGCCACGTCTCCGAAAACCATAGGCCATCGCGCAATGAGGTCCGCGGTGGATCGAGAAACGCCCGGAGATCGTCGATCACGGTTTTCAGGTCGAACTCGAACGCATTCACTCCCGCGCGTCGAAGGAACGCGGACCATTGACGACGTTTCGATTCATCGAAGGCAAACTCGGGCGAGAGGCCCACGGGTGCATCGAGAATCGGTGTATCGCGAAGCCGGAATGTGGATTCGATCGCGAGACACAGGTCGGACCCGTCAAAGGCGAAATTCATCGAGAGAAACCGCAAATCGAAATAGTCCTTCATTCGGCTGTTCGCCATGCCCAGATCGACGATCGCATGAAATTTTTCCGCGATGACGGTTTCGCGGCGATAAACCCGTAGACGAGGCGCTGGAAGTTCGAGCAGAACCGGAAACACCGCCGACTCGGGATCGGGTTTCGCGGCGTCGCCGAACCCCACATCGATCTGAAGCGGGATGCGCGCGTTGCCGAGATACCCGATCAGGCGCACGCGCAGTCCGTCGTAGATCGCCTCCTCCCGAATGGGGTCCACCCGGATGGAATTCACGTCGAATGTCACGCCGTCGGCCCCGACCGGCGCGGAACAGATCGTTCGAAACGTCTGGGCGAGATCGGATGCGGCTGGCGACCCAAATCCCAGCAGATCGACGTCTCGAGTCGGGCGATGCGGCACACTCGCCCAAACGGAAAACAGCATGGCGCCCTTGAGAATGAATCGGTCCGCGTAGTCCGAACGGGAGAGACGATAGAGAAGACGCTCGATACCGAATCGAGTCAGAACGAGGTTGAATTCCTCGTGATTGCGTCGCGAGAGCGCGAGTAGCCGCTGATGGATCGACGCGGGCAGGTTGCGTGGGGCCGTCATGTCACCATTTCCATATACGGCCTGATGACGCGGGCGACGCGGCAGACGCGCGCCGCACGCCAGAGGTCGTCGATCGAGCCCGCGCGCGTGCGACGGTACTCGCGCAGGGCTTCGATGGCGACATCGAGACCGATCTTGTTGCGGTACTTGAAACAATCCGCAACCGTCTTGGCCGGCGAGGTGACTCGAACGGGCACCCGCTCGATTCGGCGACATTCGATTCCGTATACGAATGCCTCTCCGGAGAACCGGACGAATCGCATGGGAATCGCATCGACGCTGGGTCTGCGAGCGGTGCGGGCCACCGCCATCCAGACCTCGAAAGGCGACTGCGTGGTGAGGCCGTGGAAGCTCAGCGCGCTGAGCAGGCAGATCACGCCGCCGGGAACGCGTTTCGCCGCGAGTGCGAAGGAGTGGAACTCGCCCGCGTCGGTTTCCGAAGGTTCGTAAACACCTCGACCGACGCGGATCAGGTCTCCCGCGGCGGTGAGTCGCGTGAGTGCGACCCGGGGGATTCCGAGTGGCGCAAGGTCGCGCGCCCGTACGAATCCGCGTCGACGGGCGAGCCGTAGAACCGTCTGAGCCTGTGTCGCCATCAACAAATGTTACAAAAAGTCACCACATAATGTCAAATGGGAACATTTAGGAACATTTCCGCGAATCAATCTCGTACACCGAGCCTCGCCAGCCTTGCCGCGATCGCGCGCCGTCGCGCGGCAAAGCGCATTCGACGCGACCGCGCGCGGTAGCACGCCTGCGGGATGAGCAGCTTGGGGCCGAGCGAACGCACCAGCCCCTGCGGTGCGGCGATGCCCAGATCTGCGAGGATTTCGGCGGCGAGGAGCAGAGCGCGGCGAACGCGACGCATGAGCGGCGTGTGGGGCATGTCGTCTCCGAAAATCGTGTTGGCGTTACGTGCCACGATTCGCACATCGCGCGCCATGAATCGCGTCGGCTTTTTCGTTTCGTCCAAAACAAAACCGGAGGCATCGGCCTCCGGTTTCAGGGTTCGCGCGGATTCGGGGAACTACTTGCGCCCCAACGCCTCGTCAAAAGGAATCGCCGCGCCATCCGCGACGACGGCGGGCATCTTCGCGGGCGAGGTGTGGCTATCCCCGGCGCGGATCTCGACGCGGATGGGCTTTCCCGCCAACGCGTCGAGTTCGGAGCGCTCGTACACGACGAAGTACGCGCCGCCGTCGAAGGAACCGTATTCCTCGATGCGCGTGTCGCCGATGAAGAGCTTCCACGCCACGGCGGTCGCGGGAAAACGCGAACCGTGCAGACGCACCAGCCAGCCGTGCGTGTACGACTTCGATCCGCCATTGGGTCCGGCGGGCCGCTCGACGGCGAAGGGCAGTTTGACGAGGGCGACATCGACCGAGGTGAACTCGGGCGCGGCGAAGGACTTGGCCGAAGCGACCGACGCCGAGAGCGCCAGTACGGATGCGAGAACGATGATGACGAATTTGCGCATGTCGGCCTCCTTTAGTCCTTCGTGAACTGGATCTCGTCGAGACCCATCGCGCCGGTGGCATCCTGATCGAACTCGAAGATGATCGAATCGATCTCGGAAGGCAGCAGATCCGATCCACCGTTGAAGTCCTTGAGCGGGATGCGCAGCGTGTCGAGCACCGACATCGAGATGTCGCCCCAAAACGCCATCTCGACGCGCGCCTGCGAGATGAGGTCGCGGTAGTCGCTAGCCTTGACCGGGTCGCTCTCCACGCTGTCCACGACCACGCTCACCGAGAAGTCGCGCGACTCACCCAGCGTGTTGTAGTCGTCCACGGCCTCGTTCACCTGCCCCACACGCAGGGCGAGCATGTCCATCTCGTCCACCGCCGGGTCGGTGATGGTCGGTAGCGTCACGGTGTATTTGCCGCCGCCGTCCCACGCAAAGACGAGCCCGCGCGTCGAGCCCGGGAAGGTGCCGGGGTTGCCCCACGACATGACCTGCTCGGCGATGGCGTCGAAGTCCTGATTCGCGTTCGTCACACCCGCGTAAGAGCCCGTCGAAAGATTCGTGTCCTCCTGATAATGGTCGAGGAAGACGCGCTCGGCATTTTGATATTGGCGAATCAGGGGCGCGCTGGACGGGAACGAAGGGAACTCGACCTCGCCCGCCGCCATGTGCCGGTAGCAGCCTCGGCCCAGCAGCGTCCAACGGAACCACGCGGTCATGAAGATCTGACCGATGTCCTGCTGATCCTGCGCCGAGATCAGCGGGATCGAGACATCGCCCGGAGGCGACGGATCGCCCGCCGGCGCCCACACCGTGTTCCACTGGCCGTGGTTCGCGCCCTGCACGAACAGCAGGCCCTTTTCGCCGGTCGTCGCCTCGTCCACCGGAAGCGCGCGGTCGTAGCACTGGTGGCCCTGAAAGTCCGACACGTCGCCGTCGTGGCTGCCGTGCATGATGAAGTAGTCCACGTCGCGCGGGACGATGTCGTTGAACAGCCCGATCTGCCCGTCCACCGGCGCGATGGCGTAGAGCGAGCGGATGTTGAAATGGAAGTTGTGCAGCGGATCGCCCGCGTTGTGCTTGGTGGTGTTGAACTGCCACGCCACGGTGACCGCCTCGCCGCCGCGCGAATGGCCCGCGAGACCGATGCGGTTCATGTCGATCTTGCCGAAGAGCGGGTGATCCGAATCCGCGTTCCACTCGCGGAACAGTTGCAGATGACGCAGCAGAACGATGCCGCGCGCGTCCATCTCGCCGCTCACGCCGCCGTTCAGGAAGTCCTCTTCCACCGAGATGGCGATCATGCCGTGCGTCGCGAGGTGCTCGGTGAGATACTGATAGCCGGGATACGACAGTTCCGAGGCGTCGTGATTGCCGTGCACGATGAGCACGAGGGGAAACGGCCCCGCGCCGTCGGGGATGTGGCCGAGCCCGTGCAGCGGCACAGCGCTCATACTGATGCCGCGCACGATGGTCACATAGGGATCGGCGAACCAGAAATACGCGCCGACGGGCGTGGTGCGCGCGTCGGGGTCGTCCTCGTCGCCATACTCATAGAGCGTCGCGGTGTGCGAACCGACGTCGATCGGGTCCTCGAGCGGGACCGTGCAGTCGTCGGCCACGGTGTCGTCGTCTCCCGTGTCGTCGTCCGCGGTATCGTCATCCGCCGTGTCGTCATCGGCGGTATCGTCGTCCGCCGTGTCATCATCGGTGGTGTCGTCATCCGCCGTGTCGTCGTCGGCGGTGTCGTCATCCGCCGTGTCGTCATCGACGGTGTCATCGTCGATATCGTCATCGGTGGAATCGTCGTCCACGTC
>CAZPJD010000253.1:0-13132 GCA_964586775.1 uncultured bacterium
GTGTCGGGCGAAAAGGCGGCGCGAAAGATCTATCAGGACCTGACCGGCGTGGCCGAGCGGTTCCTGAACATTTCGATCGATCTGCTCGGATTCGTGCCGACGGATCCCAACGTCAGCCGGGCGGTGCGCCGCCGGCAGGCGTTTGTTTTGGCCTACCCCGAATCGCCCGCGAGCGAGGCGATCGACCGTCTTGCCGACCGGGTGCTCGCGATGAAGGTGCCCTCGGGACCAAAGGGCAGTCTGCAATTCATGTGGCGCAAGACGCTGGACCTGCTTTAAGGATTCTCGATGAAGGCTTCGTCACGCCGTATCGTCTCGACGATCTCGCTCGGATCGTTTATGGTGGCGGCCACGACGGGACTCGTGTTCTCGGTGCCGCCCGGCGCGATCCTTCTGCGTTCCCTCGCGGTCGGAGCCGCGCTCGGCGCTTTCGCCGCCGTGGTTGCGTGGGTTTTCGAGAGGATCTGGACGAAATGAGCGAGGCATCGCGCGTGGTCGACGATACGACGCGCGCCGAGTTGATCCATCAATACACGCCGCTGATCAAGCTCGTCGCGATGCGGATTTTGCGACGTCTGCCGCCGCAGATCGAGCTCGACGATCTCATCAACACCGGCGTGCTCGGCTTGATGGACGCCATCGACAAATTCGATCCCACGCGCGACATCAAGTTCGCGACCTACGCCGAATACCGCATCCGCGGCGCGATTCTCGACGAACTGCGCAGCCTCGACTGGGTGCCGCGGTCCATCCGCCAGCGCCTCAACGATCTCGAACGCGCGATGGAAGAGCTCGCGGGAAGGCTCGGCCGCCCGGCGAGCGACGACGAGCTCGCCGCGCACATGGGCGTCACGCACGACGAGCTGTTCGAGATGTACGACCAGGCCAATGGCGTCACCCTCGTCAGCTACGACGACCTCGCGGCGAAAAAAGGCCAGGGCGCCGTGCAGCGCAAGGTGCAGGACTATTTCCGCGAACCCCACGAGCAGGACATCATCAGCCTGCTCAACCTGCGTCAGGTGAAAAACCTCGTGGCCGAAGCCATCGACGAGCTGCCGAAAAACGAGCGTTTCGTGGTGAGCATGTACTACTTCGACGAACTGACGATGAAGGAAATCGGCCTCGTTCTCGGCATCACCGAAAGCCGCGTCAGCCAGATCCACAACAAGGCCGTCCTGCGCCTGCGGGGGAAGCTGAAGCGCCACCTCGAGGACGCGACCTGAAAAAGCGATCCCGGGACGTTGATTGCAACTTCGGGACACGGTAGTCTGGATCACGGCGTGCAACGTCGGTCGTCCGTTTCGGGCGGAACCGATCGTTAGCCGGGTACACCGGGGCGCCGACGGACGTTTCGAGTCGTGTCGCGCGCGAGGGAAAGGCTCGGATGGGCGCGAATCCCAACATGAAGATCATCGCCATCGACGATTTTTCGACGATGCGTCGGATCATCAAGAACCTGCTCAAGCAAGCCGGGTACGAAAACGTCTTCGAGGCCGAGGACGGGCAAAAGGCCCTCGAGATCATTCGCGCCGAGAAGGTCGATCTGATTTTCAGCGACTGGAACATGCCCAAGCTCAACGGCTTCGACCTGCTCAAGATCGTCCGGTCCGACCCCGAGCTGCGCCACATCCCCTTCGTCATGATCACGGCGGAGTCGGAGAAAGAGAAGATCATCAAGGCGGTCCACGCCGGGGTGACCGACTACATCGTCAAGCCCTTCACCGCCAAGATCCTGCAGGATAAGATCGCCAAGATTTTCGAGGGTTGAGCCGGATACTCGGCGCAAACCGTCGGTTCGAGTTCGTAAACCCGCGAAATTTCGACCCAACTCCACTTTCCCGCGCATTCGTCGCGTCCGTCGCTATTCAACTCCGAAGAGTCTGCCGATAAGAGAAACGAGGAGTTCGGCCCATGGCCAATATCGGCGTCGCGCAAATCGTCTCGTCCGCACCGCTGATCGACCGCGTCCAATCGGTCCATCAGGGGCAGGGCGGAACCGCCAATCCCCAGGTCGCCGAAGCCCTCGTCCGAAAACACGCCCGGGCCAAAGAGCAGGTGGAGCCCCCGCCGGAGGCCGAACGCGTCGCCAATCGCGACGACCGACGCAAGCGCGACGATCGCGGAAGCAAACGGGAGGACGACCCTGCGACAGACTCGGCGCAGGCCGACGACGACGAGACGAGCGAAACGCCGCGGAAACACATCGACATCACGGCCTGATCTCCCCATACTTTCCGCATGCCCATCGAGATTCATCTGCCGCTGCGCGACGCCGCGAAGGCGGGCACCACGCGCGCCGCGCAGGACGCGCGCATCGACGTGCGCGTCGTGCGGACCGGCGGCGGACGGCTCGAGCTCGAGATGCACGGGCGTACCTTCGAGGTCGCCGATCCCGGCGGGCTGACCGAGGGCGAGCGCTTCAGCGCCCGGATCGAGCGCACCGGCACGCACCTGATATTGCGCCGCGCCGACACCGTCACGACCTCGGGCGAAATTCCGAGTTCGGTTGGCACCCCGGTGCGACCGGGCATGGGCGTGGCCGAACGCGCGCTCGCGGTGCTGTCCGACTCTTTGTGGAAACTCGCGCCCGGCGGCGATGCGGGGGCGCTTTTCGCCGCGCTGCGGGCGATGCTCGTCGATCCCGTCATCGACCGACCCGCCGACGCGGGCACCATCGCCACGCTCTTTCAGCTCTTCGGCGTCGATGAGCCGGGCGTGTTGGATCGTCTGAAAAATCTCGCGAAAAACGCGGGGCCGACGAAAACCCTCGCAAAACTGCTCGCGCTGCCGAAATCCGCGTGGACGCTCGATGCCGAGTCGCCCGGCAAGAC
This sequence comes from uncultured bacterium, assembly GCA_964586775.1. Taxonomy (GTDB): domain Bacteria; phylum Lernaellota; class Lernaellaia; order JACKCT01; family JACKCT01; genus JADLEX01. The sequence continues at coordinate 2,832 of CAZPJD010000253.1, forward strand.
GATCGACGCCGTCCGTTCACGCCTCGCGTCGATCGCTTCGTGGATCGAATCTTCGGAGACCGCGAACCGGCTGCTGCGTTCGCTCGATCAGCCGCTCTACGTCCAGTGGCCGCTGCTCGGCGGCGACGAAGCGCCGGTGCGCATGACGTATCGAAGAAATGAGCGGAATGGTCCGGGCGATTCCGAACCCCACCGGCATGTCGTGGACATGATGCTCGACACGACGGGCCTCGGCGAGGTGCGTTTCCGGCTCGCCGCCATGCCGGGTATCGACCTGACGGTGCGCGCCCGCGCAGATTCCCTCGCATCCATCGAAGCGCACCGCGACGCCCTCGAAACGGCGCTCACGGCCATCGCGGAACCGGTTGTCGTTCGTTTCACGCCCCTCGCGGACAACGAGGAGCCATTTCCCGATCTCACGCACCTGCTGTCGCAAGCCCGCGGTGAGGCGGGGCGCATTCGGATGACGGTATGACCGACGACGAACGCGACCGATCGCCGGGCAAGCCGGATTCACCGGAAGGCGAGGGGGCAGCAGAGCGCCTTCAGGCCGCCGCGCTCAAGTACGAATCGGGCAAGGATTCCGCGCCGCGCGTGGTGGCCAAGGGCTTTGGCAAGGTCGCCGAGCGCATTTTGGAGCTCGCGCGCGAGCACGGGATTCCGATCCACATCGATCGCGATCTCGTGGGATTTTTGAACAAGCTCAAGCTCGACGCCCCCATTCCGGCGGAGCTGTATCGCGCGGTGGCCGAGGTGCTGGCCATCATCTATCGGGCAAATCGCGAGGCCGCCGCCCGCGCGTCCGGCCTGCCGAATCCGAGGTCCTAAAGGGGCGAGCGCCCGGCAATTCTTGCCCGAATCGAGCCACCGCAATCCCATCCCGCCGTGGCGAGCGCAAAGACTTATAGAGTGAAATCAACACGTTAGCTCACGTGCCCGGTTGGCACCCCGATTGCTTCAGTTCCACGTGGAGCTTCGTGGAGTCATCGGAGGCCACTGTGAGCAATGCGATCTGGGCCGCGGTTCTGGGCAGTCGAATCGAGACGCAGCGCCTCGACGTCGTCGCCAACAACCTGGCCAACGCCGACAGTCCCGGATTCAAGGCAGATGCATCGATCTTTCAGTCGCACCTCGACTACATCTCGCGGCGCGACTTCGACCTTTCGCGCAAGTCGCTGAAGAACATCAACCGGTATTTCGACACGGCCACCGACCAGACGCCCGGGCCGATCATCAGCACGGGCCGCTCGGGCGACATGGCGATCGAGGGGAGTGGTTACTTCGTCGTTCAGTCCCAGCGCGGCGAGGCTTACACCCGCGCGGGGAATTTCCGTCTCGACGTCGAGGGCAACCTCGTCACCGCGTCGGGCGCGCAGGTGCTGGGGCAGGGCGGCCCGATCACGCTTCCGCCGGGGGCCGACTTCGAGGTTCGCAACGACGGCACCATCGTGGTCGGCGCGGAAGAGATCGACCGCGTGCGCGTCGAGGATGTTCAGGATCCGCGCCAACTCCGGAAGATGGGCGGTTCGCTCTTCGTGAAGTCCGCGACCGCCGCTGTCAACGCGGAGCCCGAGTTTCAGATCGTCGACAAGGCGCTCGAGGGCTCGAACGTGAACGTCATGCGCGAGATGGCGTCGATGGTGACGGCGGGCCGCCAGTACGAGGCGTTTCAGGCGGCGATCCGCACGATCGGTCAGGTCAATTCGCGCGCCGGCGAAACGCTGGCGAAGGCTTAACGGGCAAACGCCCTGGGATAGGGGACGACGCGCCATGATGCGGGCACTCTGGACATCGGCCACGGGCATGCAGGCCCAGCAGCTCAAGATCGACGTGATCGCCAACAACCTGGCGAACGTGAACACCACGGCGTTCAAGCGAAGCCGCGCGGACTTCGAGGACCTGCTCTACCAGACCCTGCGCGCGCCCGGCGGCGCGGCGGCCGAGGGCGTCACCTCTCCCGGCGGCACGCAGGTCGGTCTCGGCACGCGCACCGTCGCGGTGTCGAAGATCTTTCAGCAGGGCGAGGCGCAGCAGACGACGAACGAACTCGATGTCGCGATCGAGGGCCCGGGGTTTTTCCAGATCGCGCGTCCGAACGGCGAGATCGCCTACACCCGCGCCGGCAACTTCAAGATCAACAACGAGGGCACGATCACCAACGCCACCGGCGATCCGCTGGAGCCGTCGATTCAGATCCCCGAAAACACGCTCAACATCACGATCGGGCAGGACGGAACGGTCTCGGTGATCCTCGACGGCGAAACCGAGGCGCAGGAGATCGGCACCATCCAGCTCGCGCGGTTCATCAACCCCGACGGGCTGCGTTTCATCGGCCACAACCTGTCGGTCGCCACCGGCGCGTCGGGCGACGCGGTCACCGGCGTGCCGGGCGAGGAAGGCTTCGGCGAGGTTTCGCAGGGATTCCTCGAAGGCAGCAACGTCAATCTGGTCGAAGAAATGGTGCAGATGATCGTGGGCCAGCGCGCGTACGAGACCGCGAGCCGCGTCATCACCACCGCCGACCAGATGCTCCAGGCCACGAGCCGCATCGTCTGAGGTCGCCGTGAAGCGCGCGTTCGCCATCGCCGTTGTCGCTCTCGCCGCCATGCTGGTCGGCGCGGGCGGCGTCGCGTTCGCGACGGAGCTGGTGGTGAAAGAACGCATCGAGGCGCGCGGCGACCGCGTGGTGCTCGGCGATCTGATTCCGAGCGGACTCCCCGCGAATCTCGCGGGCGTGTTCGTCGCCAAAGCGCCGCCGCTGGGCGACGAGCGCATTCTCACGGGTTCGTTCATCGCGGGAAGAATCCGGCAGGCGGGCGGGCGCGATCTCGCGGTGCGGATTCCCGCCCAGGTAGTGATCGCAAGCCCGGCGCAAGCCATCGGCGCCGACGCGATTCGCGGCGAAACCGAGAAGCAGCTTCGCGAATTCGCGGGCGATCCAAACCTTCCGGTGAAGTTTCCCGCGACGGTTCGCGACGTGCTCGTACCGCCCGGCGACGCGACGATTCGTTGCGAATGGCCGAGCGATCTACCCGTCGCGGGCCGCCGCCCGGTTGCCGTGAAAATCGCGGGTGAGGGCTTCGAGAAGAAGGTGATGATCGACGTCGAAATCGACACGCCGCAAAGCGTGGTCGTGGCCAAGAACGCCATCCCCAAGGGCCGCGCGGTGACGAGCGACGACATCCGCGTCGAACCCGTTTCGGCGAAGCGCGTGCGCGGGCGCGTGGCGCGCAACCCGGATCTGGTTGTCGGTCGCGTGGCGCGTCGCGCTGTGGCGAACGGCGAAACGCTGCGCGAGGACGCGTTGACGTCCGCGCCGGTGGTCCGGCGGGGCGACGTGGTGAAACTCCAGGTGATGTCGCAGGGCGTTCAACTGACGGCGTTTGCCGTGGCCCAGCGCGAGGGGCGAGAAGGCGAGACCATCGACGTCAAGAACATGGACAGCGGTGTGATCGTCAAGGCACGGGTGCGCGACGCGCACACCGTGGCCGTGGAATTGTGAGGCGATGATGCGCGAATGGACGAAACGCGTACTCGGAGCGATCGCGGCCCTCGCGCTGGCGACGGGACTCGCGGCCACCGGCGCGGGATGTTCGGCCAAGAAACCGCCGAGCGCGAAAGCGACCGGCTATTCGGCGATGGACTTTCGCGCGACCGACGCGCGGACCTCATCGGCCCCCGCGCGCCACGGATCGTCGCTGTGGGTCGAGAACAATCCCAACAACTTCCTGTTCAGCGATCACAAGGCGAAGCAGGTCAACGACGTCATCACGGTCAACATCCTCGAACAGTCCGACGCCAAGGGAAAAGCCGACACCAAGACCGACAAGACCTCGACCATCGGCGCGGGCGTGGACGGCTTTTTCGGCATGGAGCAGATCGCCGCGCGGCGCAATCCGAACCTGAAACTCGACACGCTCGTCGGATCGAAGGTCGGCACCAAGTTCGCCGGCAAGGGCGAGACGTCGCGCTCGGGCAAGCTCGTCGGCACCATCTCGTGCATCGTGGTCGACGTGATGCCCAACGGAAATCTGGTGATCCGAGGCGAGCGGCGGATGAAGCTCAACGACGAGGACTACGTGATGGTGATGTCCGGCCTCGTGCGCCCGCGCGACGTGGACGCGACAAACTCAGTGCCGTCCACCCTCGTCGCCGACGCGCGCATCGAATACGTGGGCGAGGGCGTGCTGGCCGACAAGATGAAACCCGGCTGGTTCGCGCGCGCGTTCGACAAGGTCTGGCCGTTCTGACGACGCAAACGCGCGACGGCCATGCCGCCGCGCGACGGAGACGCGGGAGATGAGACGACAACACGACGCGACGCGAAAAGGAACGGCGCGAAGAGTGATGGCGATCGGAATCGCGATGCTCGCTCTGGCGATGGCCGCCGACGCGCACGCCGTGCGGATCAAGGACGTCGCGACGATCGAGGGCGTGCGTTCGAACAAGCTCGTGGGCTATGGGCTGGTCGTCGGTTTGCAAAAAAGCGGCGACGGCAACTCGGTGAAATTCACCAAGGCGTCGATCTCCAACATGCTCGAAAACATGGGCGTCACCGTGTCGCCGAACGACGTGAAGAGCGGCAACGCGGCGTCGGTGATGGTGACCGCCGAGCTGCCCGCCTTCGCGCGTCAGGGCATGACCATCGACGTGTCGGTCAGCTCCATCGGCGACGCGAAATCGCTGCAGGGCGGCACGCTGCTGCTCACGCCGCTCAAGGGGTCGGACGGCCAAATCTACGCCGTCGCGCAGGGCTCGGTGTCGGTCGGCGGATTCGCGGCCGAGGGCGCCGGCGACTCCGTGACGAAGAATCATCCGACGGTGGGAGCGATCCCGTCCGGCGCGATCGTCGAGCGCGACCTGCCCTACGAATTCAACACGCAGGGCGATCTGCGTCTCACGCTCGGCACCGGCGACTTCACGACCGTCGCCGCCGCCGCTGTGTCGATCAACGAGCAGATCGGCGCGACCGTCGCGCAGCCGCTCGACAACCGTACGATCCGCGTTCAGGTGCCCGAGTCGTACCGGCAGAACGTCGTGGCGCTGATGGCGCAAATCGAAAACATCGACATCTCCACCGATCGCGTCGCCAAGGTGGTCGTCAACGAGAAGACGGGCACGGTGGTCATGGGTGCGAACGTGCGGATCTCGACCATCGCGATCAGCCACGGAAACCTGCACGTGCGCATCCGGTCCACGCAGAACGTCAGCCAACCCGCGCCGCTATCGGGCGGGCGGACCGTGGTGACGACGCAGGGCTCGGTGTCGGCCGTCGAGGACCCGGGCCAGCTCTTCGTGGTCGAATCCGAACCGACCATCGGCGATCTGGTGCGCGCGCTCAACGCGGTGGGTGTCACGCCGCGCGATCTGGTGGCGATCCTTCAGTCGATCAAGTCGGCGGGCGCGCTCGAGGCGCAACTGGAGATCATCTGATGAACGCCGCACGGATCGATCTTCTCGGCCCCAAACCCGAAGCCGCGTCGCGACCGGCGCCGGCGGTTCGGCCAGTCGCCGACGAAAAGGATGCGGCGGCGTGGAAAGTCGCCGAGGGATTCGAGACGCTCTTTCTCCATTCGATGTTCAAGCAGATGCGCGCGACGACCTTCGCCAGCGAGGATTCCTTCGACAACTCGCATGCGACGCGCATGTACCGATCGATGTTCGACGAGAAGGTTGCCGAGGTCGGCGGTCGCGCTCGGCAGTTCGGAATCGCCCGGATGCTGCACGATCAACTGGTCAGGAAACCGGCGATTTCGGATTTTTCGGCCGCCGAAAAAACGTCAAAATTTCGACGATATGAGGAATTGCTCGATCCGACCCCGAGGGTGGGCAGGATCACGGATCTGGATCGCGACTGACAAACTGCAATGGGGGGCTTTAGCCAAGTCCCTGAATTGTCGATCTTTTACAACATGGAAGAAGGCGTACGGGCACGCGCGGATTTCCCACAAACCGCACGAATCTTCCGTCCGGCGACAAAATCACGACGTTTTTTCTCAAGTCTTCTTGCGTATTGCCGATAGGTATGGCAGGACGCCGTAGAGACAGAAACGACGGCGGGAGGACAGACATGAAAGTCCAAGGCGGAAATTCCCCCCTGAATGTGGACCCCCGACTCACCTCGGCCGCGGGAGCGGCGAGCGATGTGACGAAAGAGGTCGCCAAGGCCGACCCCGCCGCGAAACTGTCGGTTTCGAAGTCGGCGGCCAGCCTGAGCGGGGTGAAGGAAGAGCTCGAGCGGATTCCGGAGATTCGCGCCGAGAAGGTGGCCGAGATCAAGGCCGAGTACGAGGCGGGCCGATACCATCGCCCGGCGGCGGACATCGCCGAGAAGATGATCACCAGTTCGCTTCAGGAGTCCCTGTACCAGTAACGCACTCCGATACGCCTTCTTCCGACGCGTTCCGAATCGGTTTCGGAACGCGTCGTCGTTTGTCCGCCGTTGAATGGGATAAAGCCAACGCGGACGAAGGAGGCGAAGATGCAAAAACTGATTGCGGCCACGCACGAGATCCTCTCGCGGCAGCGCGACGTTTACCGCGACATGCTCGCCGCGATGCGATCGAGCGAACAGGCGATGCGCGCGTACGACACGCCGCGCGTGGACGAGCTCAACAAGGTCATCGAGACGCTTGCGCTTCGCGCCAAGGCGCTCGTCGAGGCGCGGTTCATCGTGAATCGCCGGCTGGCCGAGGCGCTCGGAGTTGAACAGACTCGAATCAGCACCGATCGCGTCGCGGGCTTGGCCTCGCCGACGGTGGGGACATCGATTCGCGCGCTCGGCGACGAGATTTCGTCGCTCGCCCCCGAGATCGCGGCGCAGAACGAGCTGAACCGCTCGATGGCGCGCTCGTCGCTGCTGGCCGTGCAAGGGCTTGCGCGCCTGATGCGTCAGACGGTGGAGCAGCCCATCACCTACGGCCCGACCGCGGCGGTGCGTCGTTCGTCGGCGTCGGCGGGCCGCCTTCAGGGGAGCGTGTGATGGCGGGGATCAGCGGAGTTCTTTCGATCGCGTCGCGCGCGCTCTGGGCGTCCCAGATGGGCGTCGAGGTGACGAGCCACAACATCGCGAACATGAATACCGAGGGGTATATCCGGCAAAGCCTCGTGCTCGCGCCCGAGGTGCCGATTCAGTCGGCGGGACTGTTCCTGGGCACCGGCGTGCAGGTGGCCGACATCAGCGCGGTGCAGGATCGCTACCTCAACTACCAGATGTATGTCGCCACGTCGTTGCTGGGGTTTCGCAACGCCGAGAGCGACGGTCTCACCACCTTGCAGGAGATCTTCAACGAGAGCGACGAGGTGGGTCTGTCGGTCGACCTCGGCGATTTTTTCGCGTCGTGGCAGGACCTGTCGGCGAATCCCGAAAACGAAGCCCCGCGCGTCGGCGTCGTCGGTGCGGCGCGGGTGGTGGTGAACCAGTTTCATCTGATGAACGAACGTCTTCGCGACGTGCAGAGCTCGGCGAACAGCGCCGTGAAGGAGTATGTCGCGCAGATCAACAACCTCGCGCGGCAGATCGCGGAACTCAACGACAAGGTCGCGGCGATCGAGGTCTCGGGGCAGAGCGCCGGCGATTTCCGCGCGACGCGCACGCAGCGCATGAAGGAATTGGCCGAGCTCGTCGATTTCCACACCTTCGAGGACGGGCGGGGCCAGGCGACGATCATCCTCGCGGGCGGGTCGCCGCTCGTCGAGTCGAACACGGTGGGCTCGCTGCAACTGCAAGGAAATATCGACGGATTCTACGACGTTCACTTCGTCAGCGCGGGCGGCCAGTCGAACGACATCACGTCGGGCATCTCCGGCGGCAAGCTCGGCGGTGCGCTCGTCACCCGCGACACGCACGCCCGAAACCTGATCGATCGGCTCGACGAGATGGCGTACGAGTTCGCGAACGCCGTCAACGCGCAGCACGCCGCCGGTTTCGGCCTCAACGGTTCGACCGGTCTCGATTTCTTCGCGCCGCTGGCATCGGCGACCGATGCGTCGCGGCTGATCGAGATCGACCCGCTCATCACCGCGGATTCGAACAACATCGCGGCCTCGGCGTCGGGCTCGCCCGGTGACAATCAAAACGCGATCGCCATCGCCGCCATCGAAAACGCGCTCATCTTCAATGGCGGCACCTGGACATTCCAGGACAACTTCAGCTCGATCGTCGGCGAGATCGGCGTGGATGCGCAGGCGGCCGTTCGCGACGTGAGCCACCAGCAGAACATGACGAACCAGATCGTCAACCTGCGCGAGAGCCTCGTCGGCGTTTCGATCGAGGAAGAGATGTCCAACCTGATGAAGTATCAGTTCGCGTATCAGGCGTCGTCGCGCCTCTTCACGGTCGTCGACGAAATGCTTCAGACGCTGTCGGAACTGCGTTAACGGGAGATCGCCATGCGCGTCACCACCGCCCAGCTCTTCTCGAACGCCTCGCTCAACGTGAACCAGAACCGCGAGCGCTATATGAACGCGCAGGAAGCGCTCATCACCAACAAAAAGGTGAATCGCCCATCCGACGATCCGGTCGGCGCGGCGCGCGTGTCCAGCACGCGCAATCAGCTCGGGCGCTTCGAGCAGTTTTCGCGAAATGTCGGCTACGCGCGCAACTTCGCGACGCTGATGGAAAGCGCGCTCTCGTCGGTGGTCGACGACCTGACGCGCGCGCGCGAGCTGGCCACCGACATCAACGGCGGCACCGCCGCGACGACGGACTACCAAGCCGCCGCCGGGGAGATCGCGGGGATCTTCCAGAGCGTGCTCAAGAGCGCGAACGCGCGCGACGACCGGCGCTACATTTTCGCCGGTTACGAGACGCTCACGCCGCCCTTCGACGGTGTCGGCGCGTACTCGGGCGGAACCGGGCAGAACATCGACATCGAGGTGACGTCCAGCAACTTCGTGACGATCAACCGGGGCGGCGACGAGGTCTTCAAGGGGCCCATCGACGTCTTTCAGGTTCTCACCGACCTCCAGGCCGCCATCGCGGCGGGCGATCAGGCGCAGATCTCGGCGCTCATTCCGCAGGTCGAGGACGCGATCGAGCAGGTGGTCGGCGCGCGCTCGGCGATCGGCGCGGTCACGAACGCCATCGACCGGGCCGAAACGGCGAACGCCGAGATGGACGAACTGATGAACAAGATCCTGTCCGATGCCGAGGACGTGGACATCGCCAAGGCGACGGCGGATTTCGCTCTGATGGAGCAGGTCTATCAGGCCACGCTGCTCGTTTCGAACCGCGTCATTCAGCAAAACCTGCTGGACTACTTCTGATAAACCGCCGATAATCTCGCATCTTCGCCATTGGAGGGCGATCTCGCATGCTGGTTCTCACGCGCAAAGTCGGCGAATCCATCACGATCGGCGACAACATCCGCATCCACATCCAGGAAGTCCGCGGAAACCAGGTCAAGATCGGCATCCGCGCGCCCGCCCACGTGGCGGTCCATCGCGAGGAGATCTACCTGCGCATTCAGGAAGAAAACAAGCAGGCCGCGGCGGTGACGCCCGACATGGTGAGCGCGGCGCTGGCGCGCTTCAAGACGCGCAAGGCCGAGGGGGCGAGCCATGAGTGAGCTTCACAATAACGCCTCCGACACGCCGGCCGCTCCCTCGGCGCCCAGGGTCCGCGTTCACACCAGCCGTTTTGGCGATATCGATATCGAGATCGGTCGTGCGATCAAGATTCCCGGTGGGCTGCTGGGATTTCCCGATTCGGCGCGCTACGCCCTGCTCGAGCCCGATCAGGATTCGCCATTTTGGTGGCTGCAGTCGCTGGACGAAGGCCATCTCGCGTTCGTGGTCACCGATCCGATGGAGTTTTTTCCCGATTATCAGGTCGAGGTCCGCACCGAGGAACTCGAAGCGCTGGGCATCGTCGAACGGACCGACCTGGACGTGCTGGTCATTCTGTCGCTCAAGGGCGGCATCGAGTCGATGACGGCGAATCTGCAGGGGCCGATTCTGCTCAACGCAAAGACCCGCGTGGGCCGACAGTTCGTGCTCAAGGACTCGGGCTATCAGACGCGCCATGCGCTGTTTCCCGAGTTGGACGAACAGATCGTCGAACCGGCGGAATAGCCGCCCCGCCGGGACCGCAAAAACGAAACGCCCGGCCGCTGGCGCGACCGGGCGTTTTCTTGGTGGTGCGCCCGGCAGGGCGCTCTCACTTGGAGGTGCAAGTCCTCTACGGACCCGGCAGGGGGAACCGTTAGCCGGACGGCAAGGGTGTCCGCCGCGAGGCGGAATCTGAAGGAAGCCGCAGGCAAAACGCTGGCCCGACGAACAGGAATCGCATGAGGCGGCCG
>CAZPJD010000254.1:0-1792 GCA_964586775.1 uncultured bacterium
ACCTCGTTGACGTTCATGTTTGTGCTGGTTCCCGCCCCGCCTTGCAGCGCGTCCACGACGATCCATGCGTCGAGTTCCCCCGCCGCCATCTCATGGCACGCGCGAAGGATTGCGTCGGCCTTGGCGGGATCGTCCTTCCACGCGCCGAGCTGGCGATTGGTCGTCGCGCACGCGAGCTTCACCTGCCCGAAGGCATGAATCAGCGCGGGATGCACAGGGCGATTCGCGATGCGAAAGTTCTCGACCGCGCGCAGTGTATGGATACCCCACAACGCGTCCGCGGGCACTTCGCGTTCGCCCAGCAGGTCTTTTTCTGTTCGCGTCGCGGTCATGCCTCGCCTAGCAGAAAACGTCGCGCTTTCCATCGCGCACCTTTTGCATCATGTGCGCGGCGGCGTTGCGCGGCTTTGCGTCCATTCGCTCGAGCGCGGCGGCGATGGTCTCTTCGCCGGCGGCGCGGCACTCGTCCGACGCGTAGTCGGTCAGATATTCCACGAAGGTCGAGAGCGCGTTGGGGTCGCAGTGGTTCTTGATCTCGCCGGGTTTGGCCAGATCCATGAAGTCCGCCCCCGTCCGCCCGAGTCGATAGCACGCGGTGCAAAACGAAGGGATGAACCCGAGCTGCGCCAGGTCGCGCACGACCTCGTCGAGGGTCCGGTGATCGCCGAGTTGAAACTGCTCGGCGCACTCGCCGTCCGACGCGTAGCCGCCGGGATTCGTTCGGCTGCCCGCCGAGATCTGAGACACGCCGAGTGCGAAGGTCTCGCGACGGATCTCGGCGGTCTCGCGCGTGGACATGATGATGCCCGTATACGGCACCGCGAGACGCAAAATGGCCACGATCTTGCGGAAGTCGGCGTCGCTGACCGGCATCGGCGGGTGGGCGGCGATGTCCGCGCCGGTCGCGGGCTCGAGTCGCGGCACGCTGATCGTGTGCGGCCCGACGCCGAAGCGCGCCTCGAGATGACGGATATGCTGCAAGAGCGCAAGCAACTCGAACCGCCAATCGGCGAGGCCGAAGAGCACGCCGATTCCCACGTCGTCGATGCCCGCCGTCATCGCGCGGTCCATCGCCGTGATGCGCCAGTCGTAGTCGCGCTTGCGCCCGGCGGCGTGGACGCGCGCGTAGGTCTCGCGGTGATAGGTTTCCTGAAAGAGTTGATAGGTGCCGATACCGGAGCCGTGGAGCTGCGCGAACTCGCCGATCGTCAGCGGCGCAATATTGACGTTGATCCGCCGGATCTCGCCCCGCCCGCTCTTGGTGGCGTAGATCGTCGCGATCGAATCGAGCACGTACTGGAAACCCTGCTTGGGGTACGACTCGCCCGCGACGAGAAGCACGCGCTTGTGTCCGTCGTCGATGAGCGCGCGGACCTCGGCGGCGATCTCGTCCTGCGTGAGCGCGCGGCGGGCGAGCGTCTTGTTGCGCACGCGAAACCCGCAATACAGGCAGTCGTTCGCGCACAGATTCGAGACGTAGAGCGGCGCGAACATCACGATGCGCCGGCCGTAGATCGTCTCCTTGACCTCGCGGGCGGCGGCGAAGAGTTCGGCGAGCAGTTCCGGATCGCTGATCGCGGCGAGCGCGGCAATGTCCGGCGCATCGAGCCCCTTCATCAGCCGCGCCTTGGCGATCGCCTCGCGCACGCGGACGGCATCGCGCGTGGATGCCTCCTTGAGTGTGTTCCAGATCGCCGATTCGTCGATGGGAACCTCGAACGGCCGAACCTCATTCGCGGACATGAACAACCTCAATTCGCCCCGGAACGCTCCGCCCGCTCGGCGGGCTCGC
>CAZPJD010000255.1:0-8009 GCA_964586775.1 uncultured bacterium
GATGATCGCGCCAGCCGTTCTTCACGCGGCCCCGCACGAGGGCGCGTGATGTCGGCGTCGCCGCGAGGGGCGATGAGCGGACACGGCTCAAGATGGTTCTCCCGTGCGAATAGTGTTACCCATGTCCTGACTGCCCAGTCCGGGTCGCCATCGTCCAACCACCCGTCAACAATCAACTGAACAGTTCAATTGTTTGGCGCCATCGGAACGCGCTATAATAATCATTCGAACTTTCGACGGGGGTCCCCGGATGCGCGGTCGATTCGCGGTGGCGTGCGCGTGGGTGTTGATGCTGGCGTGCGCTTGGGAGTTGATGCTGGCGAGTACGGCCGGCGCGGTCGATCCGGGCCCGACCCCGGACTACGTCCATCTGTCGTGGCAGAACGAACCATCGACCACCATGACGATCATGTGGCGCACGATGAACGGCGTCACCGACCAGGTGGTGCAATACGGCCCGACGGCGAGCTACGGCCAGAGCGCGACCGGCACGTGGGCCGCGCTGCCCGAGGGCAGGGGCTACAGCCACACGGTCGAGATCACCGGACTCGCCGAAAACACCACCTATCATTACCGCGTGGGCGACGGCGGATCGAACTGGTCGGGCGACAAGATCTTCAAGACGGCGTTCGGCGCCGACAACCTGTGCACCCCCTTCCGTTTCATCGCGATGGGCGACGCGCGCTCATCCACGGGGTCGGGCGCGTCGATCTATTGGTCCACCGTGATGGACGCGGCGACCGACGAGAACCCCGATTTCATCCTCTTCGGCGGCGACATGATCGCCGACGGCGACGAGCAGGAAGACGGCTGGGAGGACTTTTTCGACCGCGCCGAGGGCGACCTGTCGAAATTCCCCATCATGGCGGTGTGGGGAAACCACGAGCACCACGGCGTCAGCGCCTTTCTCGACAACTTCGCGTTTCCCGTGAACGACGTCACCGGCACCGAGGACTGGTACGACTTTCGCGTCGGCCCGATTCACTTCTTCGCGCTGTCCACCGAGCACGGCGCGACCGGCTATGGGCAGCAGGCCACGTGGATGGACGAAAAGCTCGGCGACACCGACGCGCCGTGGACCGTCACCTTTCAGCACCGGCCCACGTATTCCTCGGGCACCACGCACGGCTCGGAGCCCGAGTGCCAGCAGTATTTTCTGCCCGTGTACGACGCGCACGAGATCGACGTGAACATCGGCAGCCACGACCACATGTACGAACGCACCAAACCGATCCGCAACGGCACGCCGATCGCGGGCGAGGACTATTCGCTGGGCACGATGTACCTGGTGTCGGGCGGCGCGGGCGCGTTCGTGAATCCGATCCTCAACATCTTCAACAACTTCTACCTCAAGGGCATCGGCGCGACGCACTACGTGGTCTTCGACGTCGCGTATAACCACATGCGGCTCACGGTCAAAAGCGAGTTCGGCCTGACCTACGACTCGTTCGAGTGGAGCAAGGAAGAACTCGGGTACCCCACGGCGGCGTTCACCGGTCCCGCGGGCGACATCGAGGTGGGCGAGAGCGCGAACTTCGACGCGTCGGACGCCTTCGATCCGTGCGACACGCTCGCGGATTACGACTGGGACTTCGGCGACGGGCTCACGGGTTCTGGCGTCACGGTGGATCACGCGTGGGACGGGCCGGGCACCTACACCGTGACGCTGACCGTAACCGACAACGACGGCAACGCCGATTCGGCGCAGCTCGACGTCACCGTGTTGCCCGCGACGCCCGACGACGACACGACGGACGACGATACGACCGACGACGACACGACCGACGACGACACCGCCGATGACGACACGGCGGACGACGATACCGTGGATGACGACGCCGACGACGACACATGGTTCCCGGACGACGACTCCGCCGCGGATGACGATGCCGCGACCGACGACGACGCGGCGCCGGACGACGATGCGAGCGGCGAATCCGGCGGCGATGACGATGATGGCGGATGTTGCGGGTGCTAATTGATGTTGCGGGTGCCGGACGGAGTCTGAACCCGCGAGGAGTGTGCGGATGAATTCCAGGGTGTACAGACGGGCGGCGACTCGCTGCGCGGCGGCGACGGTGATCCTCCTCGCGCTTTGCGGAGCGGATTGGGAGCAACGATCGAACCTTCCGGCGAGCCGCTACGGCGGCGTGCTGCTTCCGGCGGGCGGCGCGCTTTACTACATGGGCGGATCCGATTCCGCGTGGTTCGACGGCATGCCCGAGGTCTGGCGCTACGACCCCGCCGCGGATTCATGGGAGACCCGGACGCCCATGGTGCTCGGAACGTTTCTCGCCGCCGGCGGCGTTGTCGGAGACGACATTTTCCTGCTCGGCGGCGCGTTCATTTCGGGCGTCACGGCCAACATCGATTTCAATGTGCGCTTGTACGACACGGTCCTGGACTCCTGGAGCGCGGACCCGGCGATGATGGACGTCATCCAACAGGGGTCGGCGTTCGTGGAATCCGGCGGCGACATCCTTCTCTTCGGCGGTTCCGACACGGCCACGGCGATCGTCAATTCCGTTTCGGTGTTCGACACCGGCAGCATGGATCTGGCGGCGGGACCGCCGATGGGAACCACGCGCTGGATGGGCGCGGCCTGGACCGCGGACGGCAGCCACTATGTCGCCGGCGGAACCGGCGACGGTGTGGACGGCGTGTCGGGCGCGTCGGTGCTCGCGTCCGGCGACGTGGCGTTCAGCGATGCGGACATGGAGGACCTGCCGGGCAAACGCATCGGCGCGGCGTATGCCCGGGCGTGGGACGAAGTGGCCGGCGAATGGCGTTTTTACCTGTTGGGCGGCCGGGACGAAACCGGCGTCACGCACGACAGCACGTGGACCTACGCACCCGCGTCGGATGCGTGGAGCGACGACACGGCCATCCCGTCGCCCCGGTATCTCGCGTCGGCGGTCTGCCTGGACGGATATCTGTATCTTGCGGGCGGAATGAGCGGTTCGGGGATCGTCGAGGACTCGGTCTTCCGACAGGATGTCGGATCATGCTCGCCGACGGACGCCGACGACGACACAGGTGATGACGATGCGAGCGACGACGATACGGACGACGACGCGACGGACGATGACGCATCGAACACCGACGACGACGGAGGTTCGGGCGGCGGGGGCGACGACGACGATGGCGGATGCTGCGGCTGCTAGAACGCGCTGCGGGTGCCAGAGGTGCGTGTGCTCGTGGTGCGGGTGCTGAAACGGGCGACGCGGTTTATGCAATTATGCGTTAACCGTCGGATAAAGTTGCAGCCCGCCGCGACAGGCGTAGAATCTCGTCATTCGGCGCGGAGTTCGCGGCCGGGGAGGTACGACATGAAGAAGGTTATCGGCGTGGTGGTTTTGGCGGTGTTTGTGGCCGCTTCGCTCGCGGTCGGCGCGGGCACGATGACGGCCCTCGCCGCGAAAAGCGACGGGGTTCAGGTCGCGCGCGGATTCTCCGCGTCGCAGATGAAGCTCGACCGCACGCGCTTTGGCAGCGCGATCGACCGTTACAGCAGCCCGTCTCGCGCGGATCGCCGCATGGTCACCTCGGCCCCGCATTTCGACGTGCGTATGCTGAAGGTGGACGGGCAGCAGAAGGACAAGATGAAGGCCCGCGCGTTCAAGAACTCGACGCACTGATCGGGGCCCGAGAAACCGAATGACCCCGGCGGCGGAGCAAATCCGCACCGGGGTTTTTCGTTCGGTTCACCTTGCACGCGCTTGCGCAAAAGGCATCAACCCGCCTCGGCGAATGACGAGTGACCGGCGTTCGCATTCACGCGGCATTCGTCGCATTGTGACCGCCCGACCGTTTTGTTAGGCTCGCGCGCCATGCCCCCGTCAAGCAGTCCGCCGGTCGCCGGCGTGTCCGTTTCGCGCGCGTCGCTCGGTCGATTCGCGCGCACGATGTTCCTCGTCTGGGCGCCGATCACGGCGATCGGGTGGTTTGCGGGCATCGCCGAGATCGCATCGCGCGGCCTCGTCGACCGCGGATTGCCTCACGCTGCCCGATTCGCGCTGGTGCGCGCGCTCGGCCCCGCCCTCGCGACGGGATTCGCGGTGGGCCTGTGGTGCGGCGTGCTCGGCGCGGTGCTGCTCGCGGTCTGTCGCAATGCGACGCGCGAACGGCGGACCACCGGCCTGCTGACGCTTTTCGGCGGGCTAATCGCCCTGGTCGCGATCTCGCGCCGATTCCCCGAGTGGAAGGCGCTCGCCGACAGCGCCGCCTACACCGGCGAGGCCGTCAGCGTCTGGTTCGGCATCGTGCTGCTCGGCGTTGCCAATTTCATCCAGGCCACGCTGCCGGTCCGACTTCAGACGATCAGCGTCGTGGGTTTCGGGGCGGTGCTCGCCGCGTTCCCCCTCGCCCTGCTCGAGGCGCGAATCTTTCGACGATCCCCGCCCGAATCGCCCCCGCGCCCCAGACCGGTGCTCGCCGGGATCGCCGCGGCGTTCGTCGGCGTCACCATCGCCGCGATTCCCGCCGTGTCGCCGCCGCGCGCCCAGGCGCCGCTTCCGCCGATCATCCTGATCTCGATCGACACCGTGCGTCGCGATCATATGTCGGTGTACGGATACGAGCGGCCGACGACGCCGAACCTCGAGGACCTCGCGCGCGAAGGCGCCCTCGCGCAGCAGTTCATCGCCGTCTCGCCGTGGACCCTGCCGACGCACGCCACGATTCTCACCGGTTTGCCCCCCGCGATGCACGGCCTCACCGCGCACAACGCGAAACTGGTTCGCCGAACGCCGCTCGTCGCCGAAACACTCAAGGACCGGGGATATCGAACCGGCGCGGTGGTGACCTCCACGCTGCTCTCACCGACCTACGGGTTCGCGGCGGGATTCGACAAGTACGAAATCAACATCTCGATCGACGGCCAGCAGGCCGCGGACCGCGTGCGCCGCTGGCTTGTCGCCGACGCGAAAACGCCGAACTTTTTGTTTTTGCACCTGTTCGACGCGCACTATCCCTACACACCGCCGCCGCCGTTCCTGGGCCGCTTCGGGCCGGTGGACGAATACATGCAGCAAAAGCAGGCGGGGAATTTTTTCGATTTCGCGCGCTGGGTCGAGACGCGGCGCGAGACGCGGATGCCCACCGTCGTGAGCCGATACGACGAGGGGATCCTTTACGTCGATCACGTGCTCGGCCTGTTTTTTACGGAACTCAAGAAATACAAGGTCTACGATCGCGCGTGGATCTTCGTCGTCGCGGACCACGGCGAGGAGTTCTTCGATCACGGCGGGATGGGGCACTCGGTGACGCTCTACGAGGAGCTCGTGCGCGTGCCCTTCATCGTCAAGGCGCCGGGCGGCGCGTGCGGCGGATCGACGATCGCGTCGGGGCAGATCGAGCAGGCCGACCTCGCGGCGATGCTGCTCGACGCGGCGACGACCGACCCCGCGTCCCTCGCGTGCGACGAGACCACCGGCGCGCCGGCCCTCGTCGCGCGGCACGCGACGGCGTCGCCGGTGATCTCCGAAACGCGCACCTTTGGGCCGCTGCGTTTCGGCGCGCGCACCCCCGCGCGCAAGATGCTGTCGCCGGCGAAGTACCGGAAGGTCCACATGGAAGCCGAGCACGGCTACCAGCTCTTCGATCTGGCGAACGACCCCGGCGAAACGGCGGACGTTTACGCGCCCGGCGCGGCGCCCGAGCTCGAACGCGCGCTCGAATCGGCGTTTCGGTCGGAGGTCGACGACGCGACGCCGGCGAAGAAGCAGCGGCTCGATCCGCAGACGATCGAGGTGCTCAAGAGCCTCGGCTACATTCAGTAGTCTGGGAACCCCGCTCCCGCGGTTCGATCCGCCTCGCCGATTTTCCGGCGAAATCGCCATCATCGAAAGATCCGCGTGCGTTCACCGTCGTTTCTTTCTTGACATTTGGAATCGAGGGGCGGATATATGGGTCTATTGATTGACGTGCCATCCGCCATATTCCTGGGGCTACCGACAATTCGTTGAACCGTACGCCAAGGAGGTGCGGCCACGTGTGCTCGATGTCCCGGGAGAGGCTTTAGAGCCCTCATGTCATTTCAACCCTGGTTCCCCCGGTTCGCGGCGTGTTGCGCCGCACGAAACCCCGAACACCGTTTAACGGAAGGGAGATTACGATGAAGGAAAGATGGTTCATTCTCTTGCTGGCGATCGCCATGTTCGCCTTCGCGACCGGTTGCGGTTGCGGCGACGACGATGACGACGACGACAGTGCGCCGGCGGACGACGACACGACCGACGACGATTCCACCGATGATGACTCGACCGACGACGACACCGATGACGACACGACCGACGACGACACCACCGACGACGACACCACCGATGACGACTCCGACGTCGAGTACGATTCGCTCGTGTGCGACACCACGCAGCCCGCGGGCGTGAGCGGCGGCGCGATCGGTTCGACGATCACCGTCTACGTCTACGATGACCTGTCCTGCGATCCGATCGAAAACGCGACCGTGATCCTGAACGACGGCGACGCCACCGACACCACCGATGCCGACGGCATGGCCGAACTGGCCATCGTCGACGCGGCCCAGACTGTGACGGCGACCGCCGCCGACTGCTGGTCCTGGTCGTACAAGGCCGACGCCAACACCATGGTGTTTCGCCTCAAGTGCAACTCGACCGCCAGCTACACCGACTCTTCCCCCGGCGACTTCACCGAAGGCGGCTCGCCGCTCGGGCTGACCAACCCCGGCCTGGTCGGCCTGTTCACCACGCCGGTTTCGCTGGGCGTCGCCCTGCCGGGCGTCTCCCGCGAGTCGATTCTCTACACCGACTTCTACGGCCTGCTCGCCGGATCGACCTTCGACCTGACCCTCGACACCGGTGACGGACCCGAGGTCACCGAAATCCCCGCCAACGTCTATCTGCCGAACCTCAACCTCGCCATTCCGAGCGTCTTCGAGGCGAGCGGCGAGAACGAGCAGTATGTCGTGCCGGTCAACGACGACGCCACGACGAGCCCGATCGAGGGCTTTGTGATCCAGGTGCTGGTCAGCTCCATCCTCGGCGACCTCGGCGCGATCGTCGACCTGATCGACTGCGTCGGCACCGAACCCGACATCCTCACCTGCATTGGGCCGCTGGTGACCCCGCTGGTCAACGACGGCGTTTCGTTCTCGTACGCCGGCGCGGTGCCCGATTGGAACGGCACCGGCGCTCCCGACATCGAGGTCCTCGACACGCAGGCCAAGGCCGAGCTCGACGTCGACCTCGCCAACGCCGATTCCGACTACGACTACCTCGCCCTGATGGTGGCCGAGATCCCGAACCGCGCGCTGCTGCCCCTCGGCATCGGCATCGTGGACGGCGGCTCCACGGCGGTCGACTACGCCGACATTCCGAACGCCGACTACATGGCGATTCTGGGCGCCACCGACCTGCTCCAGTCCGGCTTCACGAGCGCGAACTTCTCGTTTGCGATCAAGTATGCCGAGAGCGTCGACGAGTTCACCGGCGGCGTGTCCTTCGACGGCGACGCCGACTTCCTGCCCGCGTTCGACAGCGCCAACTGCTCCTGGGACGAGTCGACCTCGACCATCGAGTGGGCGCTCGAATCCGGCGACACCCCCGACGTCTATCAGATCATCTACATCCCGGACGACAGCTCCTGCGAGCAGCTTCTGGCCCAGGTGCCCGGTTCCGACACCTCGTTCGTGGTGCCCGAGGGCGCGTGCGCCGCTCCGTCCGCCGCGGACATCGTGGTCGTGGTCGGCGCGTCGATGCCCGACGACTTCGACGGCGACAACTACAATCCGCTGGATGTCATGTCCTATGACATCTCGGCCGTGAACCTGTGGACGAACCTCGACCTCACCGGTCTGTTCTAGTCCGCCTCTCCACGAATCCCCGAACCCCCGCCCCGCAACGGGCGGGGGTTCTCTTTGGTTCGGGCGCGCCGGCAACCAACGCGCTGAGTCCTCACCCCTCTCCCGCGTCGGGGGGGGGGGGGCCGCCGCCCCCCCCCGCGGCCGCCCCCCCCCCCCCCCCCCCCGCGGC
>CAZPJD010000256.1:0-42575 GCA_964586775.1 uncultured bacterium
CCATCGACGGCTACAACCGGTTCATGGAACTGGCTCAGAAGTACGCCGACGAAATCATTCGTCACTCGCGGCGGGAACGGGAGAGGAACGCGAAAAAGACGAAAACAGCCGCCACGAGAGGGAACAGGTCCGGCAAGACCCAGATTTAGATGCGTTTGCCCTGGTCACGCGGCCGATCGTTCTTGACCTTGCCAGACGGCTTGTTTAACGTGAGCGCCGTTTTTCGGGTCCAGTCATCGACGGGACGCGGCGGAGAAAGGCCGGAAAGAATATGCGGAACGGGAATTCGGGTCGCCGGGTGCGTCCCGCGCTGATCGGCGCGGTGATCGCGCTCTTCGCGCTCGCGGCGGCGGGGACGGCGCTCTCCAAATCGGCACGCGGGCAACTCTATATGTTCACGAAGTCCACGACGCTCTCCGCCCGCGTCGGCACGCCCTGCCAGGCCGACGAGGACACCGCCGAGCGCGCCTACTGCGACAAGACCTTTCACTGTCAGGACGGCCAGGTCGCGCGCGGCCTGTCGTACAACGTCTCCGTGGTCGACGGCGTGGGCACGCTCACCGGCGTCGGCCTCGTGTGCACCGAACCCAACGAACTGCTGCTGACCGAACAGATCGGCGCGACGGGCGCGGAGTTCGGCGGCGAGGCGATCCGCGACACGTGCGACACGGGCTTTTTCCTCACCGGAATGACCGCGGCGACGACCGACCGGCGCAACGTGACCGGCGTGCGTCGCCAGTGCCGTCGCTACTGGCCCGTGGCCGAGCAGCAGGGCGCGAACGAATACGGCTCGGGCGCGATCCGCGAGTGGACCGGCTGCCCCGACGGCCGGTTTGTCACCGGCATGAAGATCAGCTATTTCCAGAACGCCGACGGCTCCGGCTCGGATCAGACCATCGTGCGCAACCTGCGCTTCTACTGCTCCGAGATGCGCCACTGGATCGGCGAGCCCGAGGACCTGCGCGACCCGCGCGATCCGGCGATCCGCAAGTAGTTCCGACAAACAATCCGCGAAGGGATCAGCGCGCCGCGGGCGTGGCGCACGTGTTGACGCTGTGCCAAACTGCCCTCCCGACCAGGGAGTCGCGAATGACCGACGTTGCCGCGCCCGGCGATCCCGCCTTCATTCGATACGAAACGTCGCGGCCCGCCGCGCTGCGCGACATGCTCGCGCGCGCGCCCATCGCGTGGGTGCCGCTGGGCGCGCTCGAGTGGCACGGCGAGCACGCGCCACTCGGGCTCGACTCGTTCAAGGCCGCGTGGATTTGCGAGCGCGCCGCCGAGCGCGTGGGCGGTGTGGTGTTTCCCGCGATGAGCTGGGGCGCGTTTCACACGCTGCGCTTCCCGTTCACGTTCCGATTCGGCAAACGCGCGCTGCGCCGTCAGGTGCGAGCCGCGCTCGACCAACTCGCCGACTTCGGCTTTCGCGCGATCGTGCTCGTCACCGGCCATTACCCGCTGGCGCAGCTCGCGATGCTGCGCGCCGAGTGCCGCCGCGTGTCGGCGCGGCGGGGTGTGGCGGCGATGGGCATCTCCGAGGCGATGCTCGCGACGGACATCGGGTATCTCGGCGACCACGCGGCGAAGTGGGAGACGTCGATCCTGATGGCGATTGCGCCCGACCTCGTGGATCTCGCCGCGCTCCCCGCCGACCCGATGACGCTCGACGAGCGCGCCGAACGGCTCGGCATCTTCGGCATCGACCCGCGCACGCACGCGAGCGCCGACGAGGGCCGCCGCGCGCTGGACCTGATCGTGCCGCGCCTCGCCGAAGCGGCCGCGCGCCTGCTGCGCGAGGGCAATACGGACGCCGCCGAGGAGATCTACGCGCGAGCCGCCGCCGCGCTGCGCCCGCCGATCGCGGCGGGGAAGATCGCGTACGGCACGGATTCGGCATGGGAGGTCGTGACGTTCACGCTGCGCTCGATCTGGCGCAACCGACACCTGTAGTCGTCACTCGCCCGGCACCCACAGGTTGTTGACCACGCCGCGCACGCGCGGAATGAAGAGCGCCGTCTCGCGCAGCCGTGCGCGCACCGCCGCCGACTCCACCGGTCCCGACAGGATTACGACGCCCAGGTAAACCTGCACGTCCAGCTCCGCGACACGCACCTGGTTCGTCGCCGAGATCCGGCGACGCACCTCGGCGAGAATCTGCTGATCCGTCGCCACGTCGGCGATGCCGCGCGCGTCGTAGGCGGGCCACTCGGCGCGCGTCGCCGGTTTCACGATCAACTTCGGCTTCACGCGACGCACGCCCGGGCTCGTCGCCGCCACCGCGATGGCGAGATTGCGTTCGGAGATCGACGACACGGTGCCGCGCAGCGTGACCACGCCGCCCTCGACATCGGCGATCACCGCGCCGGGATGCACCGAGCGCGTCGCCGCGTAGCCCTCAACGAGATTCGCGCGGATCACGGGATCGGGCAGCACGATCTTCTTCGGATCGATCGGCGCGGCGGGCAGATCGAGTTCCTCGTCAGAGACGGGCTCGGGCGCGGGGGCCTTCGGCGTGGTCGTCGCGCAACCGGCGATAACGAGTGCAAGCACGATCGCAACGGCGCGCACCATCATCACGGCGTCGGCTCGGGCACGGGTGTCGGCGCGATCTCGGGTGTCGGCGCGATTTCGGGCGTCGGATCGGGCGAAGGAATTTCCTCGACCTCTGGCGCGGGGTCCGGCTCGGGCTCGCCGGGCCCGGGTCCCGCGGGCGACATCCCCAGATCGACGATCGGCACGCGCGGTCCCTCGCGTTCGCCGCACGCGAATCGGTAGAACATCGGCCCCAATGCCGCGCGGCCTTGGTCGTCGCGGCCATCCCACACGGCCTCCACCGGCCCGGCCTCGCGCTCGCCCACGTCGATCGCACGCACCGGCGCGCCACGGGCATCGGTGACGGCGAAGCGCGCGGCGCATGGCTCGTTCGCGCGCCCGCCGATCCGCCACGCACCCTCGGCCTCGGCATGCGCGGGAAATGCGGGAGCCGCGATGGCGCGCGCGACAGGGGCGTCGGCCTCGGCATTGCGCTCGAGCAGCAGATAGTACACGGCCTCGCCGTAGGCGTTCGCGGCGTCGTCGCGCACGACGACGGGCCCCGGCGGCCAACGACCGCTGACGCGCGAGTAGAGGTTCGGATCGCCGCCGCCGTCGTCGCCCGCGCGGCGGCGCAGCTCGATGTCGATCGTGTTCAGGCCCGGCGCGAAATCGAACCGGATCTCGATGGCGTCGCCCATCGACTCCGCGACGAGGTCCGCGATGCGCGACCAATTCGGGTGACGCACAAAGTACGGGCTCGACCACGCGACGTGACCGTCTGTCTGCGCGACACGCCAGACGAAGACGGCGCTTCGCTTCAGGTCCGTGATCTTCACGTCCTCGCTCGCGATCCACGTGGGCGGCTCGAACGCGCGCGCGAAAACGGAGTGGCCGTCGCGAAACAGTTCGACGGACGCCAACGGCGCGGCACCCGCGGCCTCGAGGTGAAAAATCGGCGGCCCGCCCGGCGCGTAGTCGCGGCCCGGCGGTTTGCCGTCCACGTCGGCGTAGAGCAGGATGCGCGCCCCGCTGGTGACCCAGGTGCGCCCCGACGCGACGGCGTCGTACACGGTGCGCCGCGTGAGCGCGCCGGACAGCAGGCCGGTGAGCGCGCCGCGCGCGCCGACGAACCCGAATCGCCGCCCCGCCGCGCCGAGCCGTGCCGCGAGGTGCGCGGGCATGTCGGGATGCTCGACGCTCGCCGTCGCGATGTCGGGTGCGAACGCGATCACGCGCGTGCGTTCGGCGTGCACGGCGAATTCGTCCATCGGTTCGGAAGACGCGATCGGCGCGAGCAACCCGCCCGATGCGTCGAGCGATTCCGACCACGCCGCCGCGCCGAATTTGCCGGCGCTTGGGCTCGTCGCGAGCATGGGCGTCGTCGCGAGCGCCGCTTCCCACCACGCGGCCGGTTTGCCGATGGCCGGCTTCACGGTGCAGCGGTCGAAGAGCGCCAGCGCGCGCCCGACTCCCGAAAACTCCCGCGCGACGAGCGGCACGAATCGGCCGAGCTGTTCGCGCTCGGTGCACGCGTCGCCGCGTGCTTTGGCGAGCGCGTCGTCCGCGGCGTAAACGGGGTCGGCGATGGCGGAAAAGCCGAGCCCCGTCGGTTCCGCACCGCCCGTTGCGAGATCGAGGTCGCCCAGCGCGATGGGCCGCGCGTCGCCGGGCGCGCTCACCGCGATCGGGTTCGACATGGCCGGCGCGAACGCGCCTCCGGTGTCGGCGACGATCCAGCGGAACCCGGCGAGGTCGAAGCTGCCCGCGTCGACGCGCGTCACCGGCCCGTCGATCATCGCCGACTTCGGCGGGTTGTAGCTCAGGTCGATGCCGACGTCGTCGCGCTCCTTGAAAAAAATGCGCACCGGCGCGGCGGGGGTCGCGGGGTTGCCGAGCTCGTCCGTGACGATCACGTCGAGCTCGAAAGGCTTTTTCGTCTCGACCGCGGGCGGCGCAACGATCTCGATGCGCGCCGCCGGGCGGGGTGCGATGTCGAAGGGCGTGATGCCCGCGAGCGCCGCGAATCCCGCCGCGCCGCGCACGAGCACCACGGGTGCGTAGCCCTTCGTCGCGATCGTCGGCGCGGATGGCGCACCGGTCTTGTCGAAGGCGACCCGAAACTCCACCCGCTCTCCACGCCAGCCGTTCGCCGGTGGGTCGACGCGTACCGCGCCCGCCGCATCTCCGAGGGCGAATGGCTCATAATCACGCGGGTCGCCATCGACCTCCACACGCAATGCGCCGATGGACTTTGGGTCCGTTAAAAAATCGGCGTCGCTCCAGGACCGATTTCCGTCACGAAGCGACGGAAACGCGAGGATCACAGGGCCGCTCGCGCCATCCGGCAACCGGCATTCGGCACTCCATAAAAGCAACGCACCGTCCGCAAGGACGTTCGGAGAGACCTCAGTGCGGCAAGACCCCGGCGGCGGCGCGGGGGGGCCGCACGCGAGGAGCGCGCACGACGAGATCGCGCACGCGACGATCACGCACGCGAGGGCGGAATTGCGACGACGAAACATCGCGACAGTTTCCGGCGCGGCGAAAGGGAGTGTCAACAATCTGTCCGAACCGGCGCTCAGCCGGCTCGGATCCGCCGGAGACGCCGCCGCGCGCGAGGCTTCCCGCCCGGCGCCTGGGACTTTTCAAGAAGGTGTGCCGACGAGAGCATCCGCCGCTCCCGACGGGAACGCGATAGAAACGCGATAAGAAGGAAAACCGCCGCGGTCGGACGATCTCCGACCGAAAAGACACGGATCTGGATGCGCTCCCTCACCGCTCGAAGCCAACGCCCCTTGAAATCGTGGGGGCGCTTTCCTATCATTCCCTTTCGTTCCGAGACCATCCGCACGCGTCGGTTCGGCCTTTCCTGGCCGAGGGGAGCTGTCGTCATGGAGAGTCTGGAGTCGCGCGGCACCATCGTGATCGGCGGCGATCCGTCCCAGCGTCCGCTGTCGGCCCAGGAAGAACAGAAGATCATGGACATCCTGAACGCGACGATGGCCGCGCTCGGAAAGGTCCAGCAGTATCCGACGCTCAACGAAATCGTGTTCGAGGCGATCGACGAGGCTGGCCGCCAGATCCTGACGTGGCTTCGCACGCACAAGACGCTGACCTTCGAGGCGTTTCACGGAAACCTTCAGGTCAACAAGTCCATCCTCTCGATGGCGTCCACGAAAAAGGACTTCGCACAGGCGTTCCTGTTCTATCTGACCGAGCGCAACGTGCGCACGCTCGACCTGCGCGTGGGCGCGGACAAGGACGAGATCCAGCGCTTCTTCGAGTACTTCGGCAAACCGGCCAAGGAGATCGTGGCGAAGAAAAACCTGCCGCGCTCGCTCAAGCGCATGGGCATCAAGCACATCATCATCTCGTCCGAGCTCGTGCTCGACAACGTCATCATCAAGACGAAGATCAGCGACGAACTCTCGCGCCAGCTCGCGAAACTCAACGTCGAGGAACTGCTCGAAAAGGCCAACATCCTCTCGCAGATCGACGTGAACACGCTCTCGAAGGTCGGCGAGATCGCCTCGGTGGTGACGAACCTGAGCTACGCGAAGCAGGACGCGGCGTCGCAGCGGATCATCGACCGGCTCGCGGATTCTCTGACGAGCCACGACCGCAACAGCCGCCTGCAATCGGCCAAGGCGTTCTCGCAGATCGCCGAGAAGGCGGTCGACTACACGCTCTACGGTCTGCACAACAGCGTCGGCTCGGTGATGTCAAAAGGCATCGCCCACGAAGAGGACCCCGACGTTTACTCGGCGCTGGCGACGGGACTCGAAAAGGCCGCCGAGGTGCATATCGCCAAGGGCGATTACGAGGCGGCGATGAAGATCATCGCGGGGTTCGACGCGACCGCCGAGTCCGCCGCCGCGCCCGCCGCGTTGAAAAAGCGCGCCGAGTTCGCCATCACCAAGATCGCGTCGCCGCAGTCCGTGGCGAAGCTGATTCAGAATCTCGAAGAGGCGCCGCGCGGCGCCGAGGGCGCGCCGATCACCGCGCTGTCGGGTATGGGCGACAAGTCGGTGCCCGCGCTCGTCGATTTCATCTACACGACGGACAGCCCCGTGGCGCTGGAGCACGCGGTGGCGACGCTCAAGGGCATCGGCGCGGCGGCGCTGCCCGAGCTCTACGCGGAGCTCGGCGAGAACATGGACGACCGCTACCGTGTGGCGTTCATCGACGTTATCGGCGAGGCCGGAAACGTCAAGAGCGTCGTCAAGCTCGCGCCGATGGCGTCGCACTACAATCCCGACGTTCGCGCCGCGGCGTTTCGCGCGCTTTCGCGCATCGGCGGACCCGCGGCCGAGAACAAGATGATCGAGGAACTGGGCAAAGGTCCCGCCGATGCGAAGTTCGTCGAGGCGCGGCTTAAGGACTTCGGGACGTTTCGCAACAAAGGTCTCGCGCCCATCCTGATCGACCTGCTCGCGGGCAAGGGAGCGCTCGCGAAGATCGCGACGCCCGAGGTCGAGGCTGCGGCGGCGACCGCGCTGGGTGGCATCGGCGGCCCCGAGGCACTCGCGGCGCTCACGCAGATCCTCTCGGGCAAGACGGGACTGTTCGGAATCTTCGGCGGCTCGAAGGGGAAGGACCCCGTGCAGGTGGCCGCGTGCGCGGCGCTCGGCAAGCTGGGCGATCCGGCGGCGAAAGACGTATTGGAAAAGGCCGCGAAGTCGAAATCGCCGGCGGTGCAGGGAGCGGCCAAGATCGCGCTCCAGGCGCTGGCGAAGACGGCGGCGCGCGCGACGGAGGGCGCGACGCCCTCGACCGCGCCGACCCGCGTCACGAAAGCTCCCGCCGACGAAACCTTCGCCGAATCGACGCGCTCCGAGTTCATCCCCCATCCCGCGGAGGGGTCCGTCGCCGCCGCGCCGTCCTCGATCACCGTCGATGTCACCGGATCGGTGGAGCCGGCGACGCCGACGACCGAATATGTGTTCGAGTCCCCCGATGAGGCGGATGCGGGGTTCTCCGATTTCGACGGCGTGGTTCTGGATCACGCGCCGCGATCCGACGTCGCATCGGATTTCGCGACCAGCCTTGGCGTCGGTGCGAGCCGCGTCAAGCTCGTCGTGACCGTCGGCCCGCACGTGGTGCCGAACATCCGCGTCCGCGTGCCCTTTGCGGGACTGGAGTCGCGCACCGATCCGCGCGGGACGGCAGAGTTCGAACTCGCGCCGGGGCGTTACGAGATCCAGCTCGACGATCAGGCGTTTTCGGTGACCAAGACCATCGTGGTGGAAAGCGGAGACGTCGAGATCCCCATCGACCTGCAGGACATCTTCAACTTCTGAAGTGTCTTCGCCGCATGCTCCGCGTCAGCGCGCCGATTTGACGCATCGGAACCCGAAATGCGGCGTCAGCCCGCGCTCGGGATAGGCGAATCGCGCCTGACAGGTGGCGAATTTGGCCTCGCCGTTGAACGCGCCGCCCTTGAGCACCCGCGCGTTTTTTCGTTCGTCGAGCCAGGTGGACGTCCACTCCCACACGTTGCCCGAAAGATCCATCGCGCCATACACGCTGCGTCCCTCGGGAAACGCGTGCACCGGGGTGGTTCCGCCGAATCCCGCCTCGACCGTGTTGCACCGACCGAGTTCGAACTGGCGGCCCCACGGATAGGTTAGCCCCTGCGGACCCGCGGCCGCCTTTTCCCACTCCTCCTCGGTCGGCAGGCGCTTGCCCTGCGTCTGCGCGTAGGCCGCGGCTTCGATGTACGACATGCGCGTGGCGGGGTGCTCGGCCTCCTCGGGAATAAAGGTGTGCGTGGGTTTGTACCGGGCGAACTGCGCGTTGGTCACGGGGTAGCGATCGACGTAGTACGCGGGCAGATCGACGGGCACTTGATCGGGTCCGAAGGGGAACGACCCCGACGCGATCAGGATCATGTTGGAGAGCGCGGCCACGTCCGATGGCATCGGCTCGTCCGGCGGCTGCTGGCCACGAGGCGGCGGGGGCGGCGCGGGTTCGGCGGTCCGACGCTTCGCAATCTCCATCACCGCCTGAACGTCCCGGATCATCTCCATCAGGTTTTGATACCGCTTCGTCAGGTCGGTCTCGGTCGCCTTCAGGATGATCTTGCGAAACGCGGGCGGGATGTTCGGCTCGCGCAGGTACTGCGGCTTCTGGTTCGTCAGCATCTCGAAAAACATCGCGCCGAGCGAATAGATATCCGTCCGGTGATCGACATGCTTGGAATCCCGGAACTGCTCGGGCGACGCGTAGTTCTGCGTGCCCATGACCATGCCGGTCAGCTCCTGTTCCTTGTCGCTCTCCAGCCGCGCGAGCCCGAAATCGGCGACCTTGGGCACCAGGCGGGGCTTGCGCGGCTCCTTGGGATTGGGAACCAGCTCGATCAGGATGTTGGCCGGCTTGATATCGCGATGGATGATCTTCATGTCGTGCGCGGTGCGCATGGCGTCGAGCACGGGAAGCAGCAGTTCGCAGGCGACGGCGGGCGGCAGCGCCCCCTTGGCGCGCAGCAGCTTGTGCAGATCCGTCCCGTCGATGAACTCGGAGACGATGTAGAGCCCTTCCGCGTCCTTGTTGAAATCGTAGATGGTGACCACGTTGGGGTGGCGAAGCTGCGCGGCGGATCGCGCCTCGGCCATGAAGCGCTCGACCAGCGAGGCCCGGCCGCGCATGAGGAGGCGCTTGATCGCCACGAGGCGCCCGAGCACGGTGTCCTCGGCCTTGTAGACGACACCCATCCCGCCTCGGCCGAGCTCTTGCAAAACCCGATAGCGGTTGTCGAAATTCAGAACGCTCAAATTCGCCTCATGTCCAATGTCCTTACGGGTTTTCCGGTTTCTCGGCAACGAGTCGTTGACGATCGGCGGCGTTTCTCTCTATCTTGAACGACACCTTCGACCAGTCCATGTCGGGATCGGCGTCCTCCAGACGCCGAGCGAGCCTCGCGGGGGACCCATGAGCGCGATTCAGATGGTCAAGTGCTATTTGACCCGCAAAGCGGAAGAGGAAGGCGACGTGCGCTACGTCCCGCTGGAGATCTTCAAGATGTGGCGGTTCCTGATGGAGCGCGTCCACCATCTCGTCGTCGCCTCGGCCGAGGTGTCGAGTTGGCTGGACGTGGACGAGTATCGCTCGCGCCGCGGCGAACTCGCCGAGCACGCGCCCGAGTCCGTGATCCAGGTCCGTTTCGACTACGTCGAGAGCGGCGGCGTCACGCACCCCGTCGTCCGGTATTTCCCCGAGGACAACTTCGATGTGATCTACGGCTACTTCCGGCACCACTTTTCCGACGAGCACATCATGGAAGACGTGCGTCGCCTGCACGGACATTACCTCGGCGGTTCGGCCGCGGTCCCCTATATCGGGTGATCCTGGCCGCCCCGTTGGGGGGCGCACGGGAGTGGCGATGGCGCGCCTGGTCGGAAAATCCGGCGATCACAAGGGCCAGATCTTCGAGTTGCCCGCCGAAATCCAGACGATCGGCCGCGGCAAGAGCTGCGATATTCAGCTTCGCGACACCAGCGTCTCGCGCACGCACGCCTCGATCCGGCGCGCGGGGGAGCGCTTCATCCTGAAGGACGAAGGTTCGTCCTACGGCACCTACATCGATGGCAATCCCATTATCGAGTCCGATCTGCGCTCGGGGCAGGAAGTCCGCATCGGGCAGACGGTGTTCGATTTCCTCGACGGCGGCGCCGACGGGCGCGTGCCGCTGCCGGAGCCGCCCGACGCCAGCCTCGAATACACGGTCATGCACGCCATCGGCGACGCCGATGCCGAGGACGAACGGGACTCCACGGGCGTTGTGCGGATCAAGCAGCGCCTCGCGATCGCGCTCGAGGTCTCGGGTTTCCTCAATTCCGCGCTCGATCTCGGTGACCTTTTCGGGCGGCTGCTCGACAAGACGATCGCGGTGCTGCGCGCGCGCAGCGCGATGATCCTGCTGCGAAACGAAAAAACCGGGGCGCTCGACGTCGCCCAGTCGCGCGGCGTATCGACGGGTCCCGAGGCCAACTACTCTCGCACGATCGTCGATCGCGTCGTGGCGAGCGGCGAATCGCTGCTCGTCAGCGATGCTCGCTCGGGCGAGGAGATGCAGATTTCCGACAGCATCTACCGGCTCGGGATCCGCTCGGCGATGTGCGTGCCGCTGCGCCACGAGTCGGGCATCGTCGGAGCGCTGAATGTCGAAGCCCCGGGAACGGGCGTCTTTTCGGCGAACGATCTGCGCATGCTGATGATCCTCGGCAACATCGCGGGAACGGCGATCGTCAACTCGCGGCTTCGCGAGGAGAAGGTGCGTTCCGAGCGGCTCGCGGCGATCGGGCAGTCGATGGCGGGCCTCGCGCACGACATCAAGAACATCCTCTCGGGCATCAAGGCCGGCGGGTATCTGGTGGACGACGCGATCTCGCGCTCCGACATGACGACCATGGCAGCCGGTTGGGATCTCGTGAAGGTGAGCCAGGACCGCATCCACCAGCTCATGCTCAACATGCTGGACTACAGCAAGGAGCGCGAGCCAAAGTACGAGACGGTGAACCTCGAGGACCTGATGACCGAGGTGAAGAATCTCGTGGTGCTGCGCGGCGTGGACTATGGCGTGGGCGTGAAGGTCGAGGTGCATCCGCGCTCGCGCGAGGTCGAGGCCGAGGGCGTGAGCATCCACCGTTGCCTGCTCAACCTCGCGGGCAACGCGGTGGACGCCATGGAGGACCGGCAGGACGGAAAGATTCTGCTGCGCACGCGGCCCGACGCCCACGATGAACGGCGCATTCTCATCGACGTGATCGACAACGGCCCGGGCATCCCGGCGGAGATTCTGCCGACGCTGTTTCAGGCGTTTACGAGCACCAAGGGCGCGAAGGGCACGGGGCTCGGTCTCGCGGTTTCGCACAAGATCGCGCGCGAGCATCGGGGCGAGATCACGGTGAAGAGTTCGCCGGGGCAGGGGACGATGTTCACGATCTCGCTGCCACGCAAGCGACCGATGGGGCCCGCCGAGAAGACGTGACGGACGCGCGGATCAGTCTTCGCCGCGTTCGCGAAACTAGTCTTCGCCGCGTTCGAGGACTAGTCTTCGCCGCGTTCGCGGAACTCGCGAATCGCCGATTTCACCTTGCTTTCCAGAATCGGCATGTCGAAGGGCTTGGCGAGGTAATCGTCCTCGAAACCCGAGCGGTCGTACTGATCGAGCTCGGGTTCGTTGCGATCGGCCGTCAGCAGCACCACGGGCGTCGTCTTCCCCCGTTTGGTGCCCTTGATGAAATCGATCACCTGATAGCCGTGCACGTCGGGCATCATCAGGTCGGTCACGACGATGTCGTAGGTGCCGACCTTGAACTTCTCGATGCCCTCGCGCCCGTCTTTGGCGAGGGTCACGTTGAAGCCCTTCGCGGTGAAATACGCCTGCATCATTTTGCGGATGATCTGGTCGTCGTCGATCACGAGCATGGTGGCCATCGGGTCCTCTCCCAAACGCGTTCGCGTCACACGTTCTTATTCGATTTGGATTTCGTCGTCATGGGATCGCGCACCGTGGACAGGATGCTCATGGCCTCAGTGCTGCCGATCAGGCCGAGGATCTGCGTGATCGCCCATCGGACGTTCTGATCCATGCTCTGGGCGTTGCCGCGGCAGTAGTCGAGCACCTCGCGCGAACGGATCTGCGCCATGCCCTCGGCGGCGAGCCGGCGAATCACCGGGTCCTTGTCGGTGAGCGCGCCGACCAGCTTGTCCACGTTGCGGTCGTTCGTCCATTTCGCGACCTTGTCCGACGTGACCGCGAAGATCTTCATGATGCTCATGAGCGTCGCCCGTTCGTGGAATTGAAGCATCCTTCATAATCGGCCCCGGCGCGAAAATCAATCCGGCCCGTCCGCCCCAAACGCGCTTTCGTAGACAGGTCTTCACCCGATTTGCTAGTTTGCCGCTCTGCTTTCCATCGCCCATTGGAGTGAATCGAATGCGCGTTGCCCCCCATACCGGCTCCAATCGGCCTTCCGTGGCCGTGTCGTTGCTCTTCGTGTTGTTCGCCGTTGGATGCGCTCAGGGCGAGGCTCCGGTCGTGGACCTCGCGTCCATCGAAAAAATCGAACTGACCGACGCCGACAAGGCGTATCTGGCCACCATCGCCCGCGCGACGCTGAAAGGCGAGACCCCCGCGACCGATGCGGGCGCACATCCGGCGGCGCACAAAAAGTCCACGCGCGGCGTCTTTGTGACCGTTCCCCGCGAGGGCAAGGCCGCGGTGACGGGATTCGCATTCCGCGAAAACACCGCCGAGGCGACCATCGCCGCCGCGAAGGACGCGACGCGCGCGAAGCTCCCCGCCGACAAGGTGGGCCGCGTGCGCGTGGACGTGATCGTGAAGGCCGGCGAGAAGAAGACCTGGGAGGTCGGCAAAAAGTGGAAGGCCGACGTCACGCTCGACGCGGTGCTCTTCGACACCAAGCCCCCCGTCGCGTTTCTGGGCCAGGAGATGCGCGACACCGGCGCGATCGGCGGGCACAAGGACAAATTCTCGATCGAGGGCTTACGCCGCCTGATGAACCGACGAGGCATCGCCACCGACGGCAGTCCCTTGCTGCAAAAAGATGCCAAGGTGAACCTCGTGCGCGGCGAGCTCGCGTCGTTCATCCAGGAAGGCGACGGCACGGTGAGGGCGCTCTATCGCGGCAACCTGCGGGACGGGTTCGAGCCCACGCCCGAGCGGTTGCTGACGGCGATCGACGCGGCGGGCGATTACCTGAAGCGCGCGGTCGATGACAAGGGCAAGTTCGACTACAACTACGATCCCGCCCGCGACAAATCGGCGACGAGCTACAACCTGCTGCGTCACGCGGGTACGACGTTTTCGATGATGCAGATCTATGAGCTGAACAAGGACCCCGAGCTGCTGGAGTCGGTCAAGCGCGCGCTCGGATATCTGCAAACCGTGTCGATGGGGCCCGACGCGAACGACGCGAAAAAATACGATTGGAAGGCGATCACGCAGCCCGGCATTCTGGAGGCGAAGCTCGGCGGGTGCGGGCTCGCGCTGCTGGCCTTCGGCAACTACACGCGCATCACCGGCGACAAGAGCCACCTGGAGCTGATGCAGGCTTACGCGCGGTTCATCGAGTTCATGCAAAAGCCCGACGGCGACATGGTTCAGCGCTACTACCACAAGCCCGAGGACAAAAACAAAACCTATCACCCGGTGCTCTATTACCCCGGCGAGGCATTCTTCGGTCTCATGACGCTCCACGCCATCGACGGCAATCCGCGTTGGCTCGACGTGGCGGCGAAGGGCATCGACTACATCGCCAACGTCCGCGACGGTGCGAAGCCCACCGACAAGCTGGAGCACGATCACTGGCTGCTCTACGCCATCAACGAGGTCGACAAGCTGCGTCCGGCGGCGAACCGCACGGCTCACGCCGACCGGGTGATGCAGGCGATGTTCGACAAGTTCATCACCGAGGACGAGCACCCGGACTTTGTCGGCGGATTTTACAAGAAGCCCAAGACGACCCCCGTGGCCTGCCGCATCGAGGCGATGGGCGCCCAGTACCAGATGTCGCTGCGTCGCAACGATCCCGCGATGACCGCACGGATTCTGAACGCGGTGAAGCTCGGCTCGTCGTTCCTCCTGCGCAACCAATACACCGACGTCAACACGATTTTCTTCGAGAACCCCGCCCGACCGATGGGCGGCTACCAGACCGGATACTGGAATCCCGAAATCCAGATCGACTACGTGCAGCATTCGACGAGCGCATTGATCGGGCTCTATCACGCGTTGACCGACTCGGCTCAAGTGAAGAACGCGCCCGACGCGAAGCCCGAGGGTGAGGCGCTAAAACCCGCGGCGTGAGCGTCGCGCGAATCGAGGGATGCCATGGCGGCGAAATCGGAATCTCCCGCGCAGCGCGCGTCGGCGGTGCGCGTGGTCGTCACGCTCGCGGCAATCATCGTCGTCATCGCGGGGCTCAAGGCGGCGGGCGACCTGATTCTCCCCTTCATTTTTTCGGTCATCCTCACGGCGGTCGTGCATCCGGTCGTCGGCTGGTTTCGCAAGAAGAAGATCCCGACATTGCTGGCGGTGATCATCGTCGTGGGTGTGATCGCCGTGGCGCTTGTCGCGGCGGCGGGCATGACTGCGGCCATCGCGGCGCAGTTCTCGGCGGCCATGCCGGAGTATCAGCAAAAGCTCAGCGGCATGTTCGCCAGCGGTCAGGCGCTGCTCACTCAGTTGGGCATCGACACGCATGCGCCGAATATCGGCGAGACGCTGAATCCCGCGACGGCGATGAAGCTCGTCGGCAAGACGCTCGACTCGCTCACGTCGATCCTGTCGCAGACCACGCTCGTCATCCTCACCGTGGCCTTCATGCTCTTCGAGGTCAGCGAGTTTTCGGACAAGTTCCAAAAAGCATTCGGTGGCGGGCGCGAGCGCATGGCGCGCATCGCGGGCGGCGTCGCGGCGGTGCAGCGCTACCTGGTGCTCAAGACCGTCGCGAGCGCGGCCACGGCGCTGCTGCTGCTCGTGTGGATGTGGATTCTCGGGCTCGACTTCGCGCTGCTGTGGGCGCTGCTCGTCTTCGCGCTCAACTTCGTGCCCAATATCGGCTCGATCATCGCGGCGATCCCGCCGATCCTGCTCGCTCTCGTGCAACTCGGCCCCGTCTCGGCGATCCTCGTCGCGGTAGGGTTCATCGCCGTCAATTTCGTCATCGGCAATATCATCGAGACGAAGATGATGGGCCAGAGCCTCGGGCTGTCGTCGCTCGTCGTGTTTTTGTCGTTGGTGTTCTGGGGCTGGATCTGGGGCCCGGCGGGGATGCTGCTCTCGGTGCCGCTCACCGTGGTCGTGCGGATTCTGCTGGAGCACAACGAGGAGACGCGCCCCATCGCGATCCTGCTCGGCCCGGCGGTCAAACCCGCGAAGCGCTGACGCGCCGTCACTTCGGCGGACGGTCCTTGACGCGGATCACGAGCTTGAGGCCCGACCAGACTTCGTTGATCGCGCAGACCTTCACGTCGACCAGGTTCGCGGCGAGGGCGAGTTCGCGCACGACGTTTTCTGTCAGGTCGCCGGGGATCTTCGCGGATTTCTTCGGCCACGATACCCAGATCGCCCCGGCGGGTGCGATGCGTTCGCGAAGCGCGGGCAGCAGCCGCGTGAGCCTCGCGCGCTCGGTCGCGAAGACATGCACCACGTCGAGATCACCCTTTGCCCCATCCACTCGACGCACGTCCGGCGGCAGCCCGCCGATCGTCAACTCGTAGTCGTCGGGACCGTCCACCACGGCAAAGCGACAGCCGGGTTTGAGCCCGAGTTTCCGCCACGCCGGTTTGCCGGAATAGCCTGTGGTCATCGAATGTCCCCTGAGCGTTTGAATCATCTTAACGAACGTCGACGCATCGATCGATCACGGGGAAAAAAAAGAACGGGCCGGGGTCAACCCCCGGCCCAATCGGTGTGAAGGACGGGCGCTAAAGAGCCGCGCCCGCGGAAGTCGATTTGGGTTTTTCGTCGAGGCTTTCGAGCATGACGGTCGCGATGTCGGCGACGCGGATGCGTTCGTCGAGATCCATCAACTTGACGGAATCGACCAGCATCTGCATGCAGTACGCGCAGCCGGTGACGATCATGTCGGCGCCCGCCTCGTCGGCCTGTTTGACGCGGCGGTTGTTGAGCCGCTCGCCCTTGTCGTTGTCGAAGAAATAGTTTCCGCCGCCGCCGCCGCAGCACATGCTGCGGTCCATGTGGTTCTTCATCTCCTTGATCTCGATGCCGGGCACGGATTTGAGGGTTTCGCGCGGCGAATCGTAGATTTTCTGGTAACGGCCCAGGTAGCACGGGTCGTGATAGACGACCTTGTGGCGCTTGCCCTTTTGCGGAACGATTGTGTCGCTCCACACCATCTCGTGCAGAAACTCGCTATGGTGCACCACGTTGTAGTGGCCGCCGAACTGCGGGTATTCGTGCGCGAGCACGTTGTAGCAGTGGGGGCACGAGACCATCAGCACGCGAAACTCGCGCTGGTTGAGAATCTCGACCTGCTGCTTGGCCAGCGTCTGGAACAGCATCTCCTGGCCCATCAGCCGGGCCGGGTCGCCGCAGCACTTTTCGTCTCCGCCCAGCACGCCGAAGTCCACGCCCGCCCTCGTCATGAGCTGGATGAGATCGGACGCGATCTTCTGCTTGATGGGATCGAAGGTGGTGCAGCAGCCGATCCAGTAGAGCACATCGACCTTTTCGCCCGGGCCCACCACGCGCACACCCATCTCCTGGACCCAATCCGTACGCATCGTTTCGGGACCGAAAGGGTTGCCCTGGTTTTCGAGCATGCGCATCGCGCGCGCGGCGTCGCCCGGCATGCGGCCTTGCATGACGGCCTCGTTGCGGCGCACGTCGACGATGTCGTCCACGTGGTCGATCATCGCCGGGCAGACCTCCATGCAGGCCATGCACGTGCGGCAGTACCACAGGAATTCCTCGTCGAAGATGTCGCCGACGATGTTCGCGTGGGCGCTGCCGTTTTCGGTCGTGGCCGCGGCGTCGCCGATGTGCGTGTCGCCGCCGTTCGCCTTCGCCGCCTTCGCCTGCGCGCGCGCCGCATCCTGCTCCTTGTAGAGCTGCGTCTTGAGGCCCTGGATGAACATGCGCGGCGAGAACGGCTGCCCCGCCTGGAACGAAGGGCAGATCTCTTCGCAGCGTCCACACGAGATGCACGCGTCGGCTTCGAGGCGCTGTTTCCACGTCAGGTCGCCCGTGGTCATCGTTCCGTATGTGAAGGTCTCTTCGTTGAAGTTTTCATCGGCGAACATCGCCTCGAGATCCTGACGCACCAGCTCGCCGCGCGGTTTCATCTTGGCGAAGAAGATGTTGGTGGGCATGGCGAGCAGGTGGACGAACTTGGTGAAGGGCAGCGTCGCGATCCAGCCCATGGCGAGGACCGTGTGCGTCCACCAGAGCATGGAGTGGGCGGTCTGGGCGCCTGCTGTCGAGACCCCCGCGAACAACCACGAAAACACGGTGCCCACCGGGGAGACGATCTTCCACGGGTCGCCGAGCACGGCGATTCGCAAGCCCTCGACGAGGAAACCGGTGACGACCATCGCGCCGATTAGCCCGAGCGCCCAGGCGTCGCCGCTTTCGGTGTGCAGCGTCTTGGGACGCACGAAATAGCGCCGCCACACGGCCATGCCGACGCCGATGAGGATCAGCACACCGGCGAAATCCGCGCCCAGCGACAGGAGCAGATAGACCGGGCCCTTGAACAGGTGCGTGCCGAAGTCGTAGTCGAGCGCGACGACGGACGTCGTGACAACGAGAACGAGGAACGAATAGAAGATCAGGCTGTGGAAGATGCCGGGGTAGCGCTCTTCACGCGCCTTGCGCTGAATCAGGAGTTCCTGGACGAGAAAGACGAAACGCTTGCCGAAATCGGCGAGGCGGTCCTTGTCGGTCTTTCCCGCCTTCCAGAATTTGACGCGCTGCCACGCGCCGTAGGCGAAAATGCCCGCCGCGACAACGGCGAGCACGTACATGAGCCACGCAGCCGAGATGTTCCACATGACCTCTCGGGTCGCTTCGGTCCAGGACATGATGTTTCTCCTTCACACCTTTGCCCCGCGCCCTGTCGGTCCGGCCGGATCCGACGGGGCGGGGCGAGTTGCACACCGATAAAATATCAAGCGTGGGGCTGATAGGCCGCCACGGGCACATTCCGATCTTTCTCGATCTTGGGGCGCTTGGGCGCCGCGGGGCGCCAACGGTCGGGGTCGAAGAAATGACGCAGCATCTGCGAGCAGCCGTCCCAGCCGGTCTGCGCGGCTTCGAGCACGCGGCCTTTGCACACGAGGGCCTCGGCGACGCGCTTGGTCTTCGCCCACTCGCGCGACAGGCACCACGGGTGATCGATGAGGACGACGTCGCACGCCTCGCGATAGTTCAGCAGCTCGCGCACGCCCGAGCGCTCCAGCGGGTCGGGGACGCACATCTCGTCCTCGAACCAGGCGGCGATGATGATGCCGTGCTCGGCGGCGTAGGCGCGCAGGCGCTCCTTTTGCTCCTCTCGCCGCGAGACTCCCTTGGCGGGGCACAGCAGCGTGTCGGTGACGTAGGCGATGGCGGTCCTCATGGCGTTCTCCTTTCCCTTCCGCGTCCGGTTACCGGGCCTGCTGATACAGGTGGGTGAACTGGAGATTGCGCGGACGACGAATGGCCGGCATCTCGACTTCTTCGCGACGCACGACCGGGTGCCGGCCCGGACCCGGGATCGTGAGGTCGTAGCGGCGGCGCGCCATCTGGGAGATGCAATCCCACATCGTGGTCGCCGCGGTCAGGGCGAGGCCCTTGCGGTCGATGGTCTTGAAGAGGTCTTCGAGGCGCGGCCACGAGCGGGAGAAGCTCCACACGCGCTCGACGAGAATCATGTCGACCGACTCGTCGCACGCGAGCATGGCCTGCACGCCGGCGCGCTCCATGAGCTCCTCGTTGTACATCCGGTCCTCGAACCAGCGGACGATCTCGACGTCATTTTCGCGGGCGTACTTGACGATGCGGTCGCGCTGCTCCTCGCGGCTGATGACCTCTCCGGTGCGTCCAAGGATGATGTCGCTGACGTAGGCGATGGCGCGTTTCATGGCTGACTCCCAATTCCGTTCGGGTTCGCTGCTGGGCGCTGTCCCGTGGTGTTCGTGGTTCCTCTCGGCTTCCCTTGGGCCTTTGAGCCCGCTTTCCGTCATGAGGCTTACGCAACACCCGTGCCAAATCGCGACTATGGTCGTAAGTACTTGTAATGATTGATAAAAATTGATTTGCTCGGTTGCCGGAAGGTCGCATCCGGCGGACATTGAACAAAAAATTCATACACGGCTGGAAAGCCGACGAGGCAAGGGTTTATTGAGAAAAGTCTTTAAATTCAGATACTTGACGACGTGAACGGAAGAATCCTTCCTGAAGTGGCGACCGTATGAAAAATGCGTACATGTCGTTCGCGGGCGGCGCGTTGCGGACGCTCTGAATGTTCGTATTATGTTCGCATAATGAGCGCGATTTCGTTTTTAGCCTTTCAAATTCGCGGTGAAAAGCGCTCGAATGCGACGCGGTGCGCCAAAAAGGGCTTGGAATCTCCTCGCGAAGGTGATATATATTATATACACCTGCGCGGGACTGACCGCGAGGTGCACTTGGTGGAGAAGACGTGCTCGCCACCGACGAAGACACCGTGGAACCCGAACCCTTCCTGAGGACCCTGACTCGGCGGATCGCCAGGATCACATGGCGAACCCGGCTGACGCTTGCGTTCGTCGTGCTGATCCTCAGTTCGGCAACGGCCACTATCGCGATCGGCAACGCGGTGCTCGGCAGCCAGATCCTGTCGCTCGCGAAGTCGAAGGCCGATTCCGATCTGATGATCGCGTGGCAGGTATGGCAGAACGAGCTCGACTTTATGGGCACGATGCTCGAGTCCGTCGCCTCAGGGCCGCACCCCGATATTCAGACGGCCGACGAAACGATCCTGCGCTTGTCACCGGGGCGCGAACAGTTCGACATCCTCTCCGTCACGCAGTCCGACGACACGGGCCATCTCGACCTGAACGGCCTCGGCGACGAGTGGAACATCATCCGCGACGCGGCCCGCCAGCGGCGCGCCATCGCCTCGCCGCTGCTGCTGCCGATCGCCGATGTGGTTCAGGTCGCGCCGTCCGTCGCGCTCTCCGATCGCATGAGCCGATTCGGGGTGGATGGCCACGTGCTCGCCATCGCGTGCGCCGCGCCGGTGTACGACCGGCGACGCGATCTGATCGGCGTGGCCTTCGCCGCGTCGATCGTCAACGGGCTTTCGGTGCCGGTGGAGCGGATGATCC
This sequence comes from uncultured bacterium, assembly GCA_964586775.1. Classification (GTDB taxonomy): domain Bacteria; phylum Lernaellota; class Lernaellaia; order JACKCT01; family JACKCT01; genus JADLEX01. The sequence continues at coordinate 20,377 of CAZPJD010000256.1, forward strand.
GCGCCATGCGCCCGAGCGACGACGCGCCCGACAGCGTGGGCGTCGCGGCCACGGTGTTTCAGGGCGACCGGCGCGTCACCACGGCGAACATTCACAACGGCAACTCCGCCGCCGAGGACTACCAGATCCCCATCCTCTCCGCCGCGGACGAAAAAGTGACGCAGAAGGTGGTGGGCGAGGGCGGGCGGTACATCGGCGTCGCCGAGGTCGCCAAGGTGCAATACTACACGGCGTATCGGCCGATCCGCGATGCGAACGACCGCATCATCGGCATGCTCGGCATCGGCACCACCGTCGGCGAATACCGGGCCGCGCAGGAAAAAACCATCGCGCTGTTTTCGAGCCTGATCGGCGCGGGAATGCTCTTCGGCATCGTCATGTCGTATCTGTTCGCGGCGTGGCTCGGGCGCCCGCTCGCGGATCTGGCCGAGGGCATGAGTCGGGTCGCCGCGGGGGATCTGGATCACAAGGTCCGGCTGCATAGCTCCGACGAACTCGGCCGCCTGTCGAAGGCGTTCAACCGCATGATCCAGGCGGTCAAAGAGCGCGACCAGATGCTGCGCGAGGCCACGGAGCACCGGCTCTCCGAAGTCGAGAAGCAGATCTCCATCGGGCGGCTCGCGGCCGGCGTCGCGCACGAGATCAACAACCCGCTCACATCGATCCTGAGCCTGTCGAGCCTGATGCTGCGCCACACCAAAGACGGCGCGCCCGAGCGCGAGGATCTGGAGATCATCGTCGCCGAAACCACGCGCTGCCGCGAGATCGTTGCGGGGTTGCTCGATTTCGCGCGCGAGCGCCCGACCGCGAAGAAGGTGATCGACCTGAATCAAGTGGTGCGCGACACGCTCGGCCTGATCCGCAACTACGGCGCGATGAACATGGTGACGGTCGAGCCCCGGTACTTCCCGGGCCATTTGTTCGTCCACGCCGACGCGCGCCAGTTGCAGCAGGTCTTCACGAATGTCGTGCTCAACGCCGCGGAGGCGATCCGAGACCGGCGGGCCATCGAACCCGACGCCCCCGCGCGCATCGAGATCGCGGTGGACGACGATTCGAGCGGCGCGTTCGCCGAGGTCGTCGTGAAGGACACGGGTACGGGTATCCCCGAGCACGATCTGAAAAAAATCTTCGAGCCGTTCTACACGACCAAGGGCAAGAGCAAGGGCACGGGCCTCGGGCTCTCCGTGTCGCTGGGCATCATCAAGAAACACAACGGCATGATCCAGGTGCAAAGCGCCGTGGGGCAGGGGACGACGGTCACCGTCACACTGCCGCTGATGGCGATCGAAAGTCAGGCGGTTTCGTTCGCGTAAGAGCGGCGGCCGCCCATTCGGGGATTCGACATGACGGGACCTTCCGCGAACATTCTCGTGATCGACGACGAAAAATCCGTGTGCGTGACGTGCAAACGGATTTTGGAGGAAGAGGGACACCACGTGGAGTACGTGCTGTCCGGCGAGGACGGAGTGCGTACCGCCGAGACGGGCCGCTTCGACCTCGCCCTCGTCGACCTGCGCATGCCCGATCTGCCCGGCGAGCAAGTGCTCGAGCGTATCAAGGCCGCGCGCCCCTCGATGCCGATCATCATCATCACGGGCTACGCCACCATCCAGACCAGTATCGCGTGCATCAAGAAGGGCGCGTTCGACTATATCCCCAAGCCCTTCACGCCCGAGGAACTCGCGCACGCAGTGAATCAGGCCCTCGAAAACCACCGACTGCGTCAGGAGAACGAGTTTCTCAAAAGCGAGCTGTCGCGCACGGCGGCCGAGGCCGACATCATCGGCCGCTCCGACGCGATGGAGGAGATGCGCAAGCAGATCCTCAAGGTCGCGCCCACCGATTTTTCCGTGCTCATCTTCGGCGAGTCGGGAACCGGCAAGGAACTCGTCGCGCAGTCGATCCATCAGAACAGTCTGCGCGCGTCGCAGCCCTTCGTGCCGGTCGATCTGTCGTCGCTCTCGCCCACGCTGGTCGAGTCCGAGCTGTTCGGCCACGTCAAGGGCGCGTTCACGGGCGCGACGCGCAACCACCCGGGCTACTTCACGCTGGCGGTGGGGGGCACGCTGTTTCTCGACGAGATCTCCAACATCTCCCTCGAATTGCAGGGCAAGCTGCTACGCGCGCTCGAGAGCCGGACGATTTGGCCGGTGGGCGCGACCAAGGGACACGAGGTGGATATCCGCCTGATCTGCGCGACGAACAAGGACCTGACGCAGATGGTGGAGCGCGGCGAGTTTCGCGAGGATCTTTTCTATCGAATCAACGTGCTGCCCATCAACATCCCGCCGCTGCGAAAGCGCATGAACGACATCCCGCCCCTCGCGACGCACTTTCTGCGTCTCGCGCGCGAGTGCACGACCACGCCGGTGCAAGGGTTTTCAACGGGGGCGATGGCGAAGATGATCGCCTACCCGTGGCCGGGCAACGTGCGCGAACTCAAGAATATCGTCGAGCGGCTTGTGGCGACCGCGGACTCGGAGCTGATCGAAGAGCGCGACCTGCCGCCCGCAATCGCGTCGGGTCGCGATGCCTTGGACGACGACGAGTGGGAAATCCCGAAGAACGTGGAAGAGCTGAAGGACATCAAGAAGCGCATCCGCGAAATGGCTTACGAACGGGTCGAGCAGAAATTCATTCTGCGCGCACTCGACGCGGCGAACTGGAACGTGTCAAAGGCGGCGGCCGCGACGGGCATGCAGCGGACGAATTTTCACGCCATCATGCGCAAATACGGCGTGAAGATCCGCGAACGGGAGTGAACGCTACGACGCCGTTCCCACGAAGAATCCGGGGATCTTTCGCGTGTGGCCGTGGATGTGTTCCTTGCTGAAGTGCTTGAGGAACACCGACATGATGTTTTCGAGGTGGTCCTGCGGAAAATAGCGGATGACCGGCCGGCCGACGTCCGTCTCGCGCACGTAGGTGAACGACACCTCGACCACGTGGTCGGGCGCGGCATTCGGCAGCGCCTGGCGCTCGCGCGAATACATCTCCTCGTCCATCCACACGCCGGTCACCGTGTCGGAGAGCGAGAAGCCCTTGACGTTGACCATCAGGTATTGCCACAGCCGGAAGATCTCCGACGGGACGAAACGCAGGGACTTTGCATCGTCGCCATGTCCCGAGTCGCCAGGCGAACGCACCGCGCACCGCACCATCTCGATCTTTCTCATCGCGCGTGGGCCTCCTCGCGTCCCGCCCGGACGACGTAGCCGGACAGGTATTCGCCTTCGGGATGATAGATGTTGATCGGGTGATCGAACGAGTGGCCGAGCCGGGCGAGGATCTGCGCCTGCCGGCCCACGTCGAGCGCCGCGCCGAAGATGACCTTCTGAAAGAGCACCGCGTCCACGTGCCCCGAGCAGGAAAACGCGAGCAGCAGCCCGCCGGGCTTCGTACGCCGGAGCCCCTGCATGATGACGTCTTTGTAGCCGCGCAGCGCTGTCTTGACGTGCGACTGGCTCTTGCAGAACGCGGGGGGATCGAGAATCACGACATCGAAGCGCTCGTCCATGTGCCGCAGGCGCGAGAACGCGTCGTCTTCGATGAAGTCGGCATCGTTCATGGCGAAACCGTTGGCTCGATACGCCTCGCGCGCGATCGCGAGCGCCGCGCCGCTGGTATCGATGTTTACCGCCCGCGTCGCGCCGCCGGCGAGCGCCGCCAGGGCGAATCCACCCGTGTACGAAAACACATTCAGCACGGACTTGCCGCTCGCCAACCGTCGCGCCATGGCGCGCGAATCGCGCTGATCGAGAAACATCCCGGTCTTCTGGCCGCTCGCGATGTCGACCAGATGCGTGACGCCCGATTCAAGCACCGGCAGCGATGCGGGCGGGGTCTCACCGAGCAGCGGCCCGGTTCGCGTGTCGAGCCCTTCCTCGCGCCGGAAACCGCTGTCGCTGCGCTCGTAGATGCCCTTGGGCGAGAGCACGCGGCGAATCGCCTCGACGATGTCGTCGCGACGCGCGTCGGCCCCCGCGGTCTGCAACTGGAGCGCGACGAAGCCGTCATAGTGATCGACGATCACGCCGGGCAACTCGTCGCCCTCGGCGAAGCACACGCGAAACGCGTTGGTGTCGGCGGGAAGCAGGGCGCGTCGCCACGTCAGGGCGTCGCGGATGCGTCGCTCGAAGAACGCCTCGTCGATCGGCTCCCGGTCGAATGTGTAGACGCGAACGCGGATCTGACTGTCGGGATTATACGCGCCGCGCGCGACAAAGTGCCCATCGGCGGTGACGACATCCACCGTCGCGCCGCGCTCGACATCGGGTTCGCGCTGCAACGCGCCGGAAAACACCCAGGGATGCCGCGCCAGAAGGCTCTTTTCGCGGCCGAACTTGAGGACGCACGCGGGAATCGTCATGAAGACGGGCCTTATTCGACGGAGATCGCGATGAGGGCGCGCTGCTTGCCGGGCGGAATGATCGTCGTGACGAAGCCGTGCGCGATGATCTCCCGGCCTTTTCGCAGCGACTTGATCTGGTCGCTGTACTTGCCGAGAGGGCAAAGGATCACGATCTCGCCGAAATCGCCCTTGCACAAAAACGCCTCGTGCCCCTCGGCGAACTCCGTTCCGAGGGACATGAGGAACTTCTCGCCGATCACGACCGGGCGGCCCATCATGTCGACCGCGCTCTGGCGCAAAATGGCGGTGCTGATCTTCGAGAATTTTGCCGAATCCGGGTCGCCGAAGACGACCGGTTCGCGCGAACACGCCGCGAGGGCGATGCCCGCGAGGCACAGCGTCACGACGAAGGGCGCGCGAATACGCATGAAATCACCTCGGGCGAACCGACTCGACGTTATGCCGGGGCCTTCGCTTTTGTCAAGGAAAACACGCCTTTGACGCAATTCATCCCCTTCGCCGCCCACGTGTGCTACAAAGCCCGTTCGGATTCGGATCGAACGGCACGAGGACGATTTGGCGATCGACGGCGATACCGCCCTGCGTCTCGCGGGGATGAAGCTGGGTGACCGGGCGCTCATCGGGCCCGAGATGGTGCATCTCGACCTGACGGACACCTGCCCCAACAATTGCATCGGGTGCTGGGCCCGCTCGCCGTTTCTGCGCGACGGCGATCACTACGACACGCTGGAACTCGACGAGCACTCGCCGCAATTCGTCTTCGATCTGATCCCCCGACTCAAGGACCTGCGCGTCGCCGAGGTCTTTTTGGGCGGCGGCGGTGATCCCAGTTGCTACAAGTACCTGATCGACGTTGTGCGGTGGATCAAGGACGCCGGGATGCGCTGCACCGTGAACACGAGCTTCGTGTGCACGAACGAGGCGCAACTCGATGCCCTGTGCGACGTGGGCCTCGACAACCTGATCGTCTCGGTCTGGGCGGCGACGGGCGAAACCTACGCGAAGCTGCACCCCAACAAAAGCGAAAAGACCTTTCGCATCGTCACCGATCTGTTGGGACGGCTGGCGGCGCGCCGCGCGGCAGGCCTGCGCGTGCCGCGCGTGAAGATCTACAATGTTGTGTGCAGCCTGAACTACCGCGAAATCCCCGGCATGATCGCCTACGGGCGCGATCTGGGCGTGGAGGAGGTAGAGCTGTCCGTGATGGACCCGATCCCCGGCCGCACGTCGATGTTCAACCTCAACGAGTCGCACATCGCGTGGATCGACCGCTGGCACGCGGACTTTCGGCAGGACAACCGGCCCTTCGTCCACACCGAGCTCATGATGCGTCGCCTGCACAACGTCGATGCCCTCAAGGGCGTGTTCGACAACGGCATCGTGGCGTCGATTCCCTGCGCGGCGGGGTGGTTTTTCACGCGCATCACCACCACGGGGCTCGTCAACGCCTGCCTCAAATCGCACCGTATTCCGTCGGGTCAGGCGAAGGACGGATTCGACAGCGTCTGGTTCGGCGCGAAGCACGACGAATTTCGCCGCCACACGATCAAGATCGATCAGAACGATCCGTGGCTGATGCAGATTGGGCACGACATCAACTTCCCGCTGCCCGGCTGTTTTCGCATCTGCGACAACCTCGGCCACAATCAAGAGGTGATGCGCATCCGCGGCGGCCTGTCTCGCGAAGACGAGGCGCTGGTGGACCGATTGGTCGAAATGGCGAAGGCGGGAGCGTCGCGCGAGACGCTCATCGCCGCGAGCGGAGGCGGCTTGACCCAAGACGGAGCATCGCTGCCAGCCGTCGCCGCCACCGTCATCACGAACGACCGGCCCAGACCCGAGCCGCCGCGCCCGAGCGGCGGACGAGCACCCGCGCCACCCGCGCCGGTCGACCTGCCCGGCGATTTCACGCGGGTCGCTTTCGTTGCGAAGCCGCCCGCGCCAAGGCCATCGACGAACACCGTCCCGGCGTCGCCCGCGTCGCCCGTTTTGCCCGACGCCGTGAGCCCCGCCCGCGTCGGCATGCCGTTTGTCAGCCTCGCCGCCGACATCGACCTGCTGCACGACCACATTCTGGGCGAGGGGCGACGTTTTTCGCGTACGCTGGATGCCCTGCGCGCCGCCGCGCCCGGCGATCGCATCCGCGTGCCGTTGCTGCCCGACAACGTCTTCCGCTTGCCGAAGATCGCCGCGCTGATCGAAGAGACGACCGGGCGGCGCGCCCCGAATGCCGAGATGCTCGCGCTGTCGGTGACGCCGCTCGAAACGCTTTCGAGCCGAGTCGAGAACTTCCTCGCGGGCGCGCGCATGGTGATGGGCAAGATCGGCGTCGATCTCGATCCCGCCACGCGAAGCCTGCAAGAGTGCTTCGCGCGCGCGGCGAGCGGCGACTTCCGCGAATCGGAGCGCCTGCGCGCGCTGGGCGTCGTCGCCAACACGGCGCTCGTCGGCCCGCGCACGTTTCACCTCGACGTGACGAATTCGTGCAACACCGACTGCGTGCCGTGCTGGTTCCATTCGCCGCTCGCCAAAGGCCGCGAGGATCTGGGCGATAACTGGAAAAAGCACATGCTCGACTGGGACGTGTTCACGCGCCTCGCCGACGACCTGGCGGAGCTGCACGCGGGCGAGGACGTGGTGCTTTCGGGCAAGGGCGAACCGACCACGCACCCGCGCATCGCCGACATGGTGCGTTATCTGAAGGAGCGAAAGCTCTTCACGACGCTTTTCACCAACGGCATTCGTCTGACCCCCGAGCTATCCACCACGCTCGTCGAGGCGGGCTGCGATCTGCTCTACGTGAGCTTGATGGCGTCGGATCGCGCCGTCTACCGACGCACGCACCCCGGCGCGCCCGACGACGAGTTCGACCGTGTGATCGCGAACCTCGAAACCTTTATGCGCATCAAGGGGCGCGACGTGTCGGACAAGCCAGAGGTCGTTCTCGTGTGCGTGATTGGCAATCGAAACGTCGATGACATCGTTCCCTTCGCGAAGCTCGGCGCGCGGCTCGGCGTCGATCACCTGCGGTATCAGCTCACGGCGATCGAGCCATACAACCGCGAACTCGCGCTCGACGACGACGAACTCGCCCGCGTGCGAAACCACATCGCGGACGCAAGACGCATCGCCGAAGAGGCGGGGATTCGCGTCGTCGAGAACATCGATGTGCAACTTGCCGAGAGCGCACAGAATTGGAGCGGCACGCGCTACCTCGACGACGGCTGCCTGGTGGGTTGGGCGTTCTCGCGGGTGTGGGCCGACGGGCGCGTCAGTTACTGTTGCAGCCCCAAGGTCGTGCACGACGTCAACGTAGCACGGTTCCGTGACATCTGGACCGGCGACGACTACGACCGGGCGCGCGTGGCGGGGAAATACATGGCGGCGCATCGCGACTTCCAATTCGCCAACGACAAGCCGCTCTTCGATGCCATCTGCACGCGCTGTCCCAACTACGAGGGCGTCGAGCGCCTGCGCGCGGTGCTGCGCGAGACCGGTCTGGACGCGTGGCTCTAGCATTGCAGGTCTTCGCTCAAGTTTCGTAAAATCGTTTCCGATACCATGTCGAGGGTCCCAAGGCAGGACGCGGCGGATACCCTTGGCACGCCACCGGAGGGCGAGGATGAATGTCAACGGATTGACCGGCACGCAGGCCGTGGCCACGGCCGGATCCAAGGACGCGCAACGCACCGAGCGCAAGACGAAACCCGGTCTCGCCGATCAGGTTCGCATCGGCTCGGTCGATCGCGCGCGTTCCCTCCAGGTGGTCGCCGACAAGTCGCTCCAGAAGATTCTGGAGATGACGCAGCTCGCCGCCAAGGAACTCGGCTACGACCTGTCCACCGTGGACACATCGCCCGAGGCGGTGAGCGGCCGAATCGCGGATTTCGCGATCGGGCTCTTCGGCCTGTATCAGCAGCAAAATCCCGACATGAGCGAGGAGGATGCGCTGGTGAGCTACCAGTCGCTCATCAACGGCGCGATCGACCAGGGCTACAACGAGGCGCTGGGCGTGCTGTCCGGCCTCGGCGTGAACGACCGGGGCATCCTCGACACCGCCGCGAACACGATCCAGATGGCGCACGACAGGTTCAACAAATTCATCGAGACGCGCCTCACGGATCTTCGCTCGCCGAACCCGACGACGGTCGGACCGGCCGCGCCCGTGCCGACGATCTGACGATCGATTCGCGAAAAAACGAAGGGCGGGATTTCCCCGCCCTTTGTCGTCGTTGGCGCCGCGAAGCGCGGCGTGTTCGTCAAACGAAGCTGATGTTGTCGGGCGGTTCGTCGCCGCCTTCGCCGAGCTGCTTCTTGAGGCTCTGGATCTCGGCCTTGACCCCGCGGTAGTTGGCGTTTTGCGCATCGACCTCCTGGAAGGTCGCCAGCGCCCGCTTGAGCTTGCCCATCGCCTTGTACGCGAGGCCCAGATCCATGCGCACGTCCACCGGGTCGATGTCGCCGCCGCGCTCCGCGGCGTCGAGCGTCTGCGACAGGTATTCCGCGGCCTGATCCCAGTTCTCGGTCTCGATGTAGCACTGCGCGAGCTGGTGCGCGATCTGCGCCTCCATCGCCGCGTCGCCGAGCGCCAGCGCCTTCTCGAACTCGGCGATGGCGTCCGTCGTCTGCTCCATCTCGCGGAACGCGATGCCGAGCGCGAAGTGCGCCTGCGCATCCTGGGGCGCGTCGCCGCCCAGCATGTTGCGGAATTCGCTCGCGAGATCGGCCAGGAAATCGCCGGTGTCCACGCCCGGCGCGCCTGCCGCCTCTCCGCCCAGCGTGCTGATGAAATCGTCCAGCAGATCGGTTTCGACCGCGCGCGGCGGCGTCGGCGCGGGTTTCTCCGGACCGATCAGCGAATCGAGCAACAGTTCGCCGATGCCCTTCGCCTCGCCCTGCGTCGGCTTGCGTTCCTCGAACTCGAGGACCTCTTCGACGAGATCCTCGCCCGTCGCGGCCTCTTCGAGCGTCTCCTCGGTCGGCGCAAACAGATCGACCTCGTCCGCTCCGGCCTGGGGCTCGCCGAACAGATCGACCTCGTCCGCTCCTGCCTCGTGCTCGCCTTCGTGCACGATCTCGAAGGACGGCTCCTCGACGCGCGACGCGGACTGGAGGTCGCCGCCGGGACGAAGCTCGACGTTCGGCCATTCCGGCGGTGGGGAGGGTTCGGACTTCGTCGCCTCGTCGAACAGATCGACCTCGGGCTCGGGCGCCGATTCGGTCTCGGCACCGAACAGGTCGACCTCGGTAGCGGGCGTCTCGGGCATGGGCTCGGGCAGGCGCGGCTCCTCGGTGACCGATCCGAACAGATCGACGGGCTGGGCGGGCTCGGTCGCGCGCGCCTCGTCTTCGCGAACCGCAAAGGCATCGACGCCAAAATCCGCGGCCTCGGCGGCGGCGGCGAGATCACCCTCCTCCCCATCGAGGATTTCGTCGGCGGGCGCCGGCGGCGCGGCGAAGATGTCCACGACGGGGGATTCCACCGCTTCGGCGAGGTCTTGCTCCCCGGTGTCGATGTCGAACGACTCCGCGCCCTCGGCGAACAGGTCCACCTCGCCCGTCGCATCGGCGAATGCCGACGACGCGGCGGCGGACGGCTGCTCCATCGCGGGCGGTGCGCCGCGATCGTCGTCGCTCCACGCGATCGCGACGTCGCCCTGATCCTGATACTCGACTTCCACATCCTCGAAGATCGCCCCGGCCTCGCGCCGCGCCACCGTCGGCTGACGGAAGTGGATCGCGTTGACCAGATTGCGTCCCTCGGGATTCTCGGGGTCGAGGGCGAGCACCTCGTCGAGTCGCGCGCGAGCTTCTTCGTACTGTCCCGCGCCCAGCGCCTTTTCGGCGAGACGCAGCAGGCTCTCGACCTGCGCCTTCTCCTGCGCCGAGCGCATGAACAGATCGGCGATGCGCTCTTTGGCCGCGCTGTTGGCCGGATCGATCGAAAGAACCGTGTGCAGGTGTTTTTCGGCGGAGTGGAATCGCCGGGCGGCGAGGCACTGATCGACGAGCCCAATCAGGGCGGACGCCGCCGCCGCGGTGTTTCCCGCGGCCTTATTCAGCTCGTAAACGCGCATCCGCGCGGCCTCGTTGCCGCCATCGAGCGAAACGATGCGCTCGTAGAGCGCGAGGGCGTCGTCCGCTCGTCCCTCGTTCTCCGCCGTCTCGGCCTCGTCGAAAAGGAATAGCTGCGCCTTGTCGGTCTCGCCCGACTCGACGTAGAGCGCCGACAGCGCCTCGCGCGCCGCGGCGTCGGTGGGATCGATCTGAAGCCGCTGCAGGTAGAGCGCCTCGACCTCCTCGTTTTCGCGAAGCGCCGAATGGATGCGGATGAGATCATCGATCTCGGCCCTCACCGCTTCGGCATCGCCGGCGGCTTCGTGCAGGCGCAGCAGGCGTCGATGCGTCTTCGCGTTGTCGGGGTCGAGTTCGACCGCGCGCGCGAGCGCATCCGCCTGCGAGGCGGCATCGGCCGCCCGCGCCGCGAGATCGGCGACGGCGTAGAGCTCGGCCAGCGCCTCGGTCGTCTTGCCCTCACGCGAAAGAACGTCGGCCAGTCGGCGGCGAATCGTAAAGTCCTCGGCGTTCTTCTGGGCGATGGCGCGCAACGCGCCCTCCGCCGCGACCAGATCGCCGGTCGATTCGGCCAGATCGGCGAGCCTCCGCTCGACCTCGGCGACCGCGATGGCGTCGCCCTTGGCCGCGTAGGCGTCGCGAAGGATCGCGAGCGCGCGCTCCTGGTGCTTGCCCATTTCGAGCAGGGCGTTCGCGGCGCGGATCGCCCCGTCGGATTCGCCCGACTGGACGAGGATCCCCGCGGCACGCAGATATGCCGTCGCCGCCTCGTCGGCATCGCCGTCGGCGAGCGCGAGATCGGCGAGGCGGGCGAGCGCCGGGGCGTTGTTCGAATCGATCATCGCCACGTCGGCGAAGGCGGCGCGGGCGGCGGTGGATTCGCCGGCTTCGGCGCAGCTTTCTCCCAGGCGCATCAGCGCGTCGGCGGCGCGGTCCGTCGCGCCCTGACGGCGGTAGTGGTCGCCGAGACGGCGCAGCGCGCGCGTGTTGCCGTCGTCCAGCGTGAGCACCTCGAGCAACCGACCTTCGATCTCGTCCGGCGACATGGCCTCGGCGAGAGTCTCCAGCGACTCGAAGATCGTTTCGATCGCCTCGGTGCGCATTCCCGCGTGGACGTAAACGTCCTTGAGACGGTCCCATTCATCGGGATTGTAGGCATCGATGGCGACGCAGCGGCGCAAAACCGCCACGAGCCGGTCGGTGTCGCCGGCCGCTTCGGCCGCGTCGGCGCGCGTGCGCAGCACCTCGAGGGCGCGAACGGTGTCGCCGCGCCCGATGGCGAGTTCCACGATCTGTTCGGCGGCGCGATCGGCGGTCGGGTCGAGGCGAAGGATTTCGCGATAGACGACCTCGGCGCGGTCGCTCTGGCGCCCTGCGACCAGTCGCGCGGCGTAGTCGTACGCGAGTTCGATCGCCTGATCGGCGCGACCGGTCTCGGCCAGATGCGCGCGAAGCTGGAGCTGAGCCTCGCCGTGCAACGGATCGAGGGCGATCACGCGGCGCAACGCCTCCTCGCGGCGCTCGGTACGTCCCGCGTCCTGCGCGTATCGGGCGAGCGACAAGAGTCGGTCGATCGCCTCGGGAACCTCTTCGGCGAGTTCGTGCAGATCCGCCAGATCCCACAGGGCTCGGTCATTGCCGGGCGCAAGTTCCAGAATTTCGCCCAATGCCGCGACCGCGGCGGTCGTTTCTCCATCGGCGGTCAGCGTGTCGGCGCGGCGGAAGAGTTCGGCGATCGCGCTATCGGTGTCGCCCGACTCGCGGTACAGCGACACCAGCTCGACGTGCGCGGCTTCGTGGCGCGGATCGGCCGCGAGGATTCGCCGCAGGGTCGCCGACGCCGCGTCGATATCCCCCGCGTGGCGCAGCGCGCTCGCGAGGCGCGTGAGCGCATCGACCGCCTCGGCCGGGCGACCGGCCTCTTCGAGCAGATCGGCGCGTCGGCGGATCGCTTCGAGATTTGCCGGGTCGGCGGATTCGATCCGCGCGAGCGTCCCCAGCGCTCCCTCGACGTCCCCACGCGCCTGCGCCGTGGCGACGAGACGGAGGAGTTCGCGCACGGCGCGATCGGTATCGCCCGAACGCAGATGCAATCCCGAAAGCAGCTCGAGCGCGCCCGGGTGGGCGTCGTCGATCTCGAGCACCGCATTCAGGCGCTCCTCGGCGGCGAAGGTGTTCTGACGGTCGATCTCGATTTCGGCGAGCGCAACCAGATGCGGAATCGCCAGTGCGTCGCGTCCCGTGGCGCGATACAGATCGATGAGCGCGGCGAGCGCCGCGTCCGCGCCGGGATCGATGGCGAGCGCGCCGGCAAGCTGCGTCTCGGCATCGTCGGTCCTGCCGAGGCGCAACTGGAGCACCGCGAGATCGATGTGCGCGCGCACCTGCGTCGCCGTGTCGCCCTGCGCCCGCGCGATTTCGAGCAAGTGGGCGAGGGGGCCGGGGTCGTCGGGCAGCAGCATCGACGCGCGGCCGAGCCAGTCGCGGGCGGCGGCGACGTCGTCTTTCGCCACGGCGAGATCGGCGAGCGTCTCGAAGATCTTCGCCGCGTCCGCGCCGCGTTCCTGATGCTCGTAGAGTTCGGCGAGCGCCTCGAGCGCGCGCGTGCGATCGGGGGCGATCTCCAAAACCGCCCTGGCGTAGCGCTCGACCGCGTCCGTGTCGCCCGCGGCCTCGGCGAGGTCGATAAGTTCTTCGTAGGGCGCGACCGCGCGTTCGGCGCGATTCGTCGCGAGGTACAGCTCGGCGAGCTCCTCGCGCGATTCCATGTCGTTGGGAGCAAGGCGCACGATCTCTCGGATCGCGTTTTCGGCGTCGGCGGTGCGGTCCGCACCGCGATGCACGGCGGCGATCAGACGTAGCGTCGAGATCGCACCTTCGGTGTTGCCCAGCGCCATCATCAACGCTTTGCGCGCATCGAGGGCGTCGATGCGGCCGGGCACGAGCACGAGCACCTCGTCGATCGCGGCGAGGGCGTTTTCGAGACGGCCGGCCTTTTCCATGCGTTCGGCGCGGCCGAGCAGAAGTTCCAGCGCGCGTTTTTCGTCTCCCGACTCGATGTAGATCGACTTGAGACTCTCGAACGCCTCGGTGTCGTCGGGACGGAGCTTGAGCACCTTGCGCAGCGTCGTCGCCGCGTCGGCATGGTTTCCGGCCGCGGCCTCGATCCGCGCGATGGCGACCATTTCGCCGACAACGGCATCGATGTTCCCACTCGCGTTGTGCGCTTCGAGGATCGCGCGGCGCGCGGGCAGATTCCCCGGTGCGAGGCCGACGATCTCGCCCAAGTACGCGAGCGAGGCGGAATCGTTGCCGGTCTTGCGCGCTCCCTCGGCGAGGGCGAGCAACTGCGCGACGGCCTGATCGGTGCGTCCGCTGGTGACGTACAGATCCTTGAGCGCCAGATGCGCGCGCTCGGATGCGGAATCCAGCACGAGGATTTCCTGGTACGCGGACTCGGCATCGTCCGTACGTCCCTGGCGCGCGGCGAGATCCGCGAGCTGATAGAGTCGCGCGAGGGCCTGCTCGCCCTTGCCGATCTTTCGCAGGAATTCGGCGTGGCGGCGCATGAGCGTGGCAGACGCCGGTGCGAGGGCGAGAGCCCGTTCGTACGCCTCGTCGGCCCGGGCGACGTCGGTCTCGGTCCACCGATCAGCGAGCGCGGCCAGCTCGTTCGCCGCGTCGGCCGGGCGATCGGCGCGTTCGAGCAGATCGGCGAGCGCGAGACGCACCGAATCGGCGGTCGGGTCGAGGCCGACGGCTTCGCGCAGGGCGGCCTCGCCGTCGCGGAACTGCCGCGCGCCCGCCGCGAGGTTCGAGATCGCGAGGAGTTGCGCGATCGCCTCGGCGGGCCGGTCGGTCAGGATGTAGAGGTCCTTCAGGTGCTCGCGGGCCTTCAGGTGATCCGGGTCGCGGGTGAGCAGCGCGTCGAAGTGCCGCTCGGCGTCGTCGGTTCGGTTCGCGTCCTCGGCTTCACGGCCGAGTTTCCACAGGAGCGACGTCGCGCCCGCGGCGTCCTTCGCGCGGTCGAAAAGTCCCAGAAGCGCGGTGGGCGCTTCGTCAGACGCGGGACGCAGACGCATGGCCTCGTCGAGCAACGCGCGGGCGCGGGTCGCGTCGCCGGATTTCTCGACCACGGGCGCGAAACGCAGCAGCGTCGCGAAGGTCTTTTCGTCGTCGCCCGCGCTGCGATGGAGATCGAGCAGATCACCGAGCGCGCCCGGGTTTTCAGGATGGATATCGAGCACGCATCCGAGACGGTGCTCGGCCTCGGCGACGTCGCCTCGTTCGGCGGCGCGCCGCGCGAGCGACGTGTGCATCACGATGGCGCGGTCGGGGTTCGTCGTGTGCAGCCGGTCGGCGAGCTGCGCGCCGGCGTCGAGGTCGTCGGGCGCCGTTTCGACCAGCACTTCGAGCCAGCGATCGAGCTCGGGCGCATCGGTCTTTCGCGCCGCGGCGACCAGATCGTAGAGATGCGCGAGCCGCGCGTCGTCGTCGCCCTGTTCCAGCGCCCGGTCGTGCCGGGACTGCAGGACGATCAGATCGCCCGGGTGCGCGTCGGCGATTTCGTCGAGATAGGCGTCGAATCGTTCGAGGTTTCCGATGTCCTCGCAGGCCATTCGGGCGAGCAGCAGATGATCGCGGGCGTCGTCGGGCGAGAGGGTCGCCCAGTCGACGATGGGAATCTCGGGCTCGGGCTCGACTTCGGCTTCCGGCTCGGGCTCCGGCTCGGGTTCGGGCTCGGGCGTGACCTGCGCCTCGACCGCTTCGGGCTCGGCCTCCGCGAAGAGATCGACATCCACCGACGCCGTTTCCTCCCCGCCCTCCGCGAACAGATCGACGCCGTCCTCGGCCGTTTCTTCCGCCGATTCGGCGTGATCCTCGAATTCCAATTCGTGTTCATCGGGAATGTCGGTGACAGGCGTCGGCTTTTCCTCGGCGCCATAGCCGTGCTCGACCACATCCATCATCGGGATGTGCTCATCGACGCCCGCATGTTTCGGTTCGCCGAACACATCCACGGCTTCGGCGGGCGGATCGTCGCCCACGCCGACCTCCCAGACATCCTCTTCCACGGCGTCGGGCACCGCGTGATCCACGCGCGCCTCTTCCACCTCGATACCCTCGGCGGCGAGTTCGGGCTCTTCCAGGCCCTCGAGGTCGATCTCCTCTTCGCCTTCGAGTTCGATGTCGATCTCGGCCTCGGCCTCGGCGCGGCGCGCCATTTCTTCCTCGGCCCGGCGCACGCGCTCGCGTTCCTGCCCGGCGATCTTCTCGCGCCACGCCGCGACGTTGGCGAGCGCTCCGGGGTGCGTCTCGTCCACGCGCAGAATCTCGATGCAGACGTCGTGCACCTTGTCGGGGCGACGCGCCTGTTCATAGAGCGTGGCGAGTTTTTCGAACGCTCCGATCGCCGTCGCCTTGCGTCCGAGCGCCGCGCTCGACCCGGCGAGAATCTCGAGAACGTTCGCGGACCCGGCGACGTCGGTCGTGAGGGCCGACAGCCGCTGGAGGATCAATTCGTGCTCTCCCGCCGCCTTGTAGATTTCCAGCAGCGGATGCACCACGCGCATGTCCTCGATGCCCTTTTCGAGCAGGCTCTCGTATAGGCGGCGCACGTCGTCCGTCTGGCCTTGTTTCTCGAAGACCCGGGCGGCCTTGAGGAACTCGGCGATGGCCTCGTTGTTGAAGCCTTCCTTCAGGTAGCGCTGGCCGAGCTTGAGCCGCCCCACCGCGTTGTCTGGCGACAGGTCGATCAGCGACCGGAAGATGTCGATCGCTTCCTTTTTCCGCCCCGCTTTTTCGTGGATCGCCGCGGCCTTGGTGTACTGGGCGACGACCTCGCCCATGAGGCCCAGTTTTTCGTATTGGCCGGCGAGCTTGAGATAGACCTCGATCATGTCGGGGTCGATGGCGAGGGCTTGCTTATAGACGGCGACGGCCTTGGGGTAGAAGCCCTTCTGGGCGTAGTTCTCCGCGATGGTCAGATACTGGTCGAGGGCGCGCAGTTTATCCTCGCGTTTGAGGTAGCCGTCGGCGAGCTTCAGGCGCGCGCGCATGTCGTCCGGGTCGTCCTGCACCGCTTCGAGCAGGGCTTGGAGTTCCGGATCGATTTTCTCCTTGGGTTTCTGCCGGATCTTCGACAGGAAGGAACCCTTGTTCTTGCCTTTGCTCAAGACCGCCCCCCAACAACATCCGAATCCCCGCCGACCGTCCGCCAGGACTTGTCGATCGAGGTGATGCGATCGCACCCGTCTTCCGTCACCACCAGCGTATCCTCGATGCGCACGCCGAACCGCCCCGGAATATAGATCCCGGGCTCGATCGTGACGACCTGTCCCACCTCGGCGGTCCAGTCCGACGAACTGGATACGCGGGGATTCTCGTGAATCTCCATCCCCACGCCGTGGCCGAGGCCGTGGCCGAAGTACTCGCCGAACCCCGCGTCGGCGATCGCGCCGCGCGCGAGCGAGTCCACCGCGCGCAGCGAAACGCCGGGACGCAACGCGTCGATCGCGCGAAGCTGCGCCGCGAGCACGATATCATACACGCGGCGCATCTCGCCGTTCACGTGTCCCACGCCGACCGTGACGGTCTGATCGGAGCAATAACCGTCCGCCACGCACCCGAAGTCGATCGTCACCATTTCGCCGCGCTCGATCACGCGATCCGACGCGACCCCGTGCGGCAGCGCGCCGCGCGGGCCCGAGGCGACGATGGTGTCGAAGCTCGTTCCGCTCGCCCCCGCCTCGCGCATGGCGAACTCTAGCGTGAGAGCGACGTTCCGCTCCGTCACGCCGGGGCGAAGGACATCCAGCGCGCGGGCGAGGCCGATTTCGGCGATTTGCGCCGCGCGGCGCATCGCGTCGATCTCGCCCGGTTCCTTGCGCAGGCGAAGCGCATCGAGTCGCGTTCCGACGCCGATCCATTCCACGCCGGGCGTCGCGTCGCGCAAAGCGATGGCGCGCGCAACGGGCAGGATCTCGTCTTCATATCCCACGCGCGCGGCTTTCACATCGGCCAAGGCCGCCGCAACGTTGGGGATCTTCGCCGGCGCGATGCGATGCTCGAACGACGGCGCCTCGTCGCGGATCTGCGTCGCGTATCGCGAGTCGGTCAAAAAGATCGCGCGGTCGCGGCCGATGACGAGCGCGCCCTCGGTCCCCGAGAAACCCGACAGGTAACGCACGTTGACCATGTTCCAGACGAGCATGGCGTCGAGCGCCTGTTCGTCCAGAATGCGGCGGGCCCGGTCAATGCGCGAGGTGGTCATGGCGTCCCCGCGCCCAGCACGCCCGCGAGCCAGCGCAGGGCCAGCGCGTAGCCCTCGGAGCCCAATCCCTCGACGCGGCCGCGCACGACGCCCGCGATGTACGAGTGGCGTCGGAACTCCTCGCGTGCGTGGATATTCGACAGGTGGACCTCGATCGCCACGATGCCAACACCCGCGATGGCGTCGCGCAGCGCGACGGAGGTGTGCGTGTAGCCGCCGGGGTTGATGATGAGCCCTTCGGCCTCGCGTCCGGCCCGATGGACCAGATCGATCAGCTCGCCCTCGTGATTGCTCTGCGCGGTGCGCACGGTCACGCCGAGGTGTTCGCCGAGCGTCACGAGGCCGTGGTTGATCTCGTCGAGGGTGCGTGAGCCGTAGATGTGGGGTTCCCGCGTGCCGAGCAGGTTGAGGTTGGGTCCGTGAATGATGTCGACGCGGGCGGTCACGATTTCCTCCGAAAGAGCCAACGCCAGAACCGCGACCACCATCCGCGCTTCACGACGACGGCGGTCTCGCCGCCCGACGCATTGATGGCGACCGGCACGTCGGACGCCGGAACCGCCGGGGCGACGGTTTCGGTCGTCGGTGCGCCCGCGGACGTTGCGGCCTTCGCAGGGTCGGAAACGGCGGACGCATGGCCGTTCACCTCGGACATCGTCCATGTCGTCGAGGTCTCGTCATGGTCGAGGATGGCGATGGGTTCGAGCGGTCGCGGCGTCTCGTCGAAGAATCCGTCGAGACCTTCCGGGGTTTCCACGGATGCGTCGTCGGTCGCAAGGTCGCGAAAGACCTCGGCCAGCGGTCGCACCACGAACTCCATCTCGGGGCGCACGGGGGCATCCGGGAGCGGCAGGTCGATCTCGGGTTCCGGGGGAGCCGGCGCGGGAACAGCTTCAGTTTGCGTCGCGGCGGGTGCGGGCTCGGGTACGGCGGCCGGTGGCGCGGCTTTCGGCGTCGGCGTCACGACCGGCGGTGCGGGGGCGGCCGGAAGATCGATCGCCGCCGCCGCGCCTTTCGTCTCCAACCGACGCAGCAGGTTCATCGCCGGCCGGTCGAGAGGGTCCTTGTCGAGCCGTCGGCGCAGCACGCTCGTCGCGTCGTCGACGCGGCCGATTCGCGACAGGGCAATCGCGAGCGAGATGGACGCGACCGAGTTGTCGGGGAGTTTCTCGACGACGGGGGCCAGCGCGCGCACAGCGGGCTCGGCTTGGCCCATGTCGAGCAGCGTCAGGCCGAGCGCTTCCTGAATCGCCAGTGAGCCCGGGTGTCGCTCGAGGCCGATCCGGGCCGTCTCGGCCGCGTCGTCGTGCCGCCCGCTGCGTCGATACGCCTCGGCGAGCTTGGAATACACGTGAGCCGGGGCGCCCTCGGCGATGAGCGCATTGAAGTGTTCGATCTGGCTTTGCAGATCGGCGGTCACCTGTGGGAATCCCCGTGCGCGGAAGCGAAAACGTGAGGCGGCACATCATCATGAGGACCCCCGAAAGTCAAGGGCCGATGGCCTGTTTCCCATGGGATTCCGCCGCGTTTTGGCGCGTCCAGAGCCTGCGAAACGGGGGCGTTCACGGCGTCAGCCGCGCGCGAAGCGCTGCGACGAAAGACTCCGGGTTCGTCGGCGAGACGGCGATCGGAACGCCGCTTCGCCGCTCGATGCGCACGGTCGTCGCGGGATCGGTCACATACGACGAAAACATCCCCACGCCTTTTCGCCAGAATCGTCCGTAGACGCCGTGGAATCCACCCGAGCCCATGACGCGAATCGTGGGGAAACGCATGAGCGTCGGGTCGGCGACGACGTCTGTGATGTCAGAGAGCAAAAACCGCTTCGGTCCGATCGGCCGGTCGATCAGGACTCCATCGTGCGTGACGCGGTAGCCCCGGGGATGAAAGGCCCAGGTCACGCCCAGCGCCGCCGGAATCAGCGCACCGAGGGCCACGATCCCCCGCGGGCCCTGCGTGACGCCTTGCCACACGAGCCATGCGCCCGTGCCCGCCACCAGCACCCAGACGAGCGCGCTCACGACGCGAATCGACGCGGAGAGCTCGGCCTCGAAGACGAGATCGTCGGTTTCCATGACTCGCTCTTTCGACATGGGAGGGATCATCCGGAGCGTTCAAAAAACTCCTTGAGCGCACGATACAGCTTTTTTTCGGGATCGGGATCGGGCTCGATCCGCGCCGCGGCCCGCAGGTGCGTCTCGATCCGTTTCGCGAGTTTGTTGGGAGTGCTCGCGCCGATTTTCACATATTCAATCCAGTGCTTGAGGTCGGCTTCCAGCTTCGGCGTCCGATCGACGCGCCGCAGATGCCCTCGTTCGACCAGAAAGTCCGCGAGTGCACCGCCGGTGGGGGCTTTGGCCTTCGGTCGCGCCTCGGTGCGAGTCACGGTTTCGAAGATCGGCTCGCGCTGGAGCAGGTGCTCGTGAAAATCCACGGTCCACATCGCATCCGCGCCATCGGTGCGCACCTCGCGGTCGTTCGAGACGATCAGCGTCTTTCGGCCGAGGGCGACGCTGTCGCGCGCGCGCTCGACGATCACCTCGTCGGCGCTGCGGGGCGCGCACCAGATCACGGTCACGCGGCCCGCCCGCTCGATCGAGCCGGCGTGGTCCGACGCGCCGTCGAAGACCAACTCCCATGCCACGTCTGGCGCCTCGCGTTCGGCGGCCTCGCGGACGAGGGCGATGAGCGTCTTGCGCGCTGCGGCGTTGCCGTCGCGCACCTCGGTTTTGGCGAGGCTCGGCGTGGTGCGGACGAGATTCCACGCGTCGATGAGGATGATGGCGGACATCGCCGTTTCCGCGTGCGTCCTGCGGTTCCTACACCCAGCCTTTTTTCATCAGGAACATGGCCAGCGCGTCGAACGCGCGCGTGGGAAGGATCTTCGCCGCGGCCACCTGGACCTTGGCGTCGACGCCGACGAGGTAGCGGGTTCGCGGGAATGGCGAGCTGAGCGCGTGCAGGATCGCCTCGGCGACGTGCTCCGCCGGAATGCCGGATGCCTCCGCCTTTTTGACGATGGACGTGATCTGATTCAGCTGGGCGCCATAGTATTCCTCGGCTTTGGGCGGCATGTTCGCGCGAAGACGATCGGCCTCGGCCAGCGTGCGATCCCAGATCGCCGTCTTGATGCGCCCGGGCTCCACGATCGACACCTTGATGCCCGTCGAACGCAGTTCCATGCGCATCGCGTCGGCCATGGCCTCGAGTGCGAACTTGCTGGCGCAATACGGTCCCGCAAAGGGCTGCGAGACGAGCCCCGACGCGCTACTCACGTGCACGATGCGCCCGCGGGCTTTGCGGACGAGGGGGAGCGCGGCCTGCGTCACGGCGATGAGGCCGAAAAAGTTGACCTCGAATTGGCGGCGCAGATCGTCCATCGGGACGAATTCGACCGGGCCGCCGAGGCCGATGCCCGCGTTGTTCACGAGGCCGACCAGACCCGCGTTGCCCGTGCGCGGCTCGATGTGGGCCATCGCGGATGCGACCGTCTCGGGGCGCGTCACGTCGATCATCACCGGTTCGATGTGG
Source organism: uncultured bacterium (assembly GCA_964586775.1). Lineage (GTDB taxonomy): Bacteria > Lernaellota > Lernaellaia > JACKCT01 > JACKCT01 > JADLEX01. The sequence goes on from CAZPJD010000256.1 coordinate 41,631, forward strand.
TCGTGACCCTCGGCGCGCCAGCTCTCGGCGTCGGCGTCTTTGCGGACCGCTGCGAAAACAAAGTATCCGAGCCGGGCGAGTAGCCGCGCGGTCGCGCGACCGATCCCCGTGGATGATCCCGTGACCAGAACATGGCCCTTGTGGGCGTTGTGCTCGTGGCTCGTCGTCATGCGATCCCTCGTATCAGCCGGAAATCGTGAATGGGCGCCGCCATCATGGCCGTAGCCCCAAGTCAGATCAAGCGCGTCCAGAAAGAAGGGCGGCGTTTGCGATCGCAAAATGTGACAGACTTCCGTCATCGTCGGGGCAGGTTCGAAAATTTCGTGCGTCCGTTCGATTTTCCTTGCCATCTCGACATGAGATAACTAAAATGACCGACGTGTTTGGGCGGTCAGCCCGATTGTCTTGGGGTGTGACGGGGATGAGCGGCATCGCGATGAACGTCAACGGTTCGAAGCAGACCGCGAGGTCGGTCGCTTCGCGGATGTTTCGGATATTACCGCAGCTTAGCGTGTTTGCGCTGGTCGGCGTGGTCGTGTTTCAGCTTTGCGCCCACCGTGCCAGTTGGACGAAGTATCTGGGAGTGACTCCCTTCCTCCTTCTGTCCATCTGGAGCATTTGGCGCGAGTGGCGGAGCCGATCATGATCTTCACCTTCGCGCAGCAGATGGTCGTCGTCATTCTCTTGGCTCACACGCTCTATTTCCGCCCGCATCGGACGTCGCTGTGGTTTCTCGGCACGGCGCTGCCATTCGCGGTCATGTACGACCCCACGATTTACGAGTTCCGGCGGATTCCCGGAATGCCGGTCGGCGTATTCGACGCGTGGTGCCCGATCGTCAATCTCCTCGGTTTTCTCTTCGCGTACTACGTGTCCCTTTCGATCGCGACGAGCTTCGTGCGATTGCGCCGCAGGCGAACGGCGAGCTACCCGGAATTCGTCAAC
>CAZPJD010000257.1:0-2803 GCA_964586775.1 uncultured bacterium
GGTCTCGCAGTAGTAGGCGGTTTCCTCATCCGTTCGGGCGTCGAGGCGCTCGAACGCTTCGCGCACGGCGAAATGGCCGAGGAGAGTGCCGTAATATTGATCGCGCGAGACGTTTTTTCGTTCGCGGCCCGTGAGGTGGTCGGGAAAGCCGCCGACGTAGTCGTATTCGAACGGAATCCAGCTCGTGATGTCGAAGATTTGCGCCTCGTCCTCGCCGTACATGTTCTTGGTCATCGGCCCGCGCTGAATGCGTCCGTCGATTTCGCCCTGGTCGAGCGGATGCTCGCCGTCGAGAAGAAACCGATCGAAAAGCCCGTATGCGCGATGGATGGCGCGAAGCCGTTCGAGCGTGCGCGTGTGGCGCGTCAGTTCGTATTCGAACGCCAGCGACGCCATCGTGTTGCCGGTGAACAGCGGGCAGTCCTCGTCGACGAACGCGGGCTGGAGCTTCCAGTAGTCCGGCACCCAATCCTGTTCGCTCCAGTCCGGGTTGTCCCACATCGCGTACTTCGCGTGCATGAGCCGCTCGTGCAGCGACAGCGCCGGATCGGTCCAGACGGGAATCGGGACGCGCCAGTAGTCCATGGTCATTTCGACGCCGCGCTCGCCGATCTCCTCGTCGATAAAACTCTCGCGATCGGCCCACGCGAACACGTCCGTCCATGCCGAATCGTCCTCATAGCGTCCGAGGATCTCCGACCAATGGTAGAACATCCAGTAGCGGTCGAGGGCGACGTCCGTGACGTGCAACGCGATCGGATCGAGATCGTCTTCGATCGCGGACGCACCCGCCGGGGGAGCGGCCGTTTCGAGGCGGTCGATCAACCGCCTCGCCAGCGCCGACGCGGGAGATCCCAAAACCGCCGTTCCCGCCCGTTCGGCCTCCAGCGACGAACGCAGCACCCGTTCGAGTTCCCCGCCACTTTCCCGCGCAATTTGGCGCATCGCTTCGAGCTTGGCGGCATAACCCGCTCCCGCGTCCATCGCGGCCATGAGCCGGGCGTTGAACGCGCGAATGCGTTCGGCGATCGCCGCCTCCTCGGGCGTGTCATGCCGAGGAGACGGCAGCCACGCGCCTCGTTCGCCGCACGGATCGGCGTCGTCGTCCAGATCGTCGTCTCCATCGGGTTCGACATGGCCGGGCACGTCGTCGTCGCTCGGCCCGCCGGCTCCTCCCGACGTGCTGTCGTCGTCACTCGTGGAGTTCGAGGCAAGCTCGGCGGAACCGGCGGAGTCGTCGGGTTCGCTCACCACGCACCCCGTCGCCAGAAACACCGCCAATCCGAATGCCAAGAGTCGTCGCATCGGCCATCCGTATAAAAAGCCGAAGAATTGTACCACAAATGGGCGTCCCGGCCCCATCTGGCCGCGCGGGGCGATTTCGGGTAAAAACCGCCCGGACGCCCAAAGTTACCTCACTTCCGTCTGCAAATTCCGAGAGGCCCCATGAAAGCTCCCCAGGACGCGCGCCGATCGACCAAGGGCCAAGCGCGCCGGGAACAGATTCTGGAAAAGGCGGCGCGCGAGTTCGCCGCGCGCGGCTACCACGCGACCACCATCGCCCACATCCTCGACGGGCTCGGCATCGCGCGAGGCACGTTTTACCTGTACTTCGAAAACAAGCGCGCGATCTTCGACGAGCTCATCAAATCGCTCATGGAGCGCCTCGCGGGCGCGATCCGCGTGATCGACCTCGCCGATACCGAGCGCGGCCCGCACGACCAGCTTCAGGACAACCTCGTGCGCGTCTTCACGATCCTGCTCGAGGACCGCGGCGCGGCGAAGATCCTGCTCGAAGGCGGCGGCGGGGCCGATCCCGAGTTCGAGAAGAAGATCGACGAGTTCTACGCCCACGCGCGGTTCCTGCTCAAACGCTCGCTCGAGCACGGCCGCCGCATCGGGCTCTTGCGCCCCATCGACAAGGGCTTTTTCGCCGACTGCGCCCTGGGCGCGGTGCGCGAGGTGATCCGCCACGCGCTGTCGCAGCCGCCGGAAAAGGCCGACGTCGCCCGACTCGCCGCGCAGCTCATCGACTATCACACGCACGGCGTCTTCGCCCAAAAGCCCGCGACGACGGATTAGTAGCAACCCTTGAGGTGTGGCCCGGTGTGGCACAGCCGCCCCCGGCTGTGCATGCCGCGGACATGCAGCGCCGCGATGTGTGTCCCCGCCTTTCAACCAACAACCAACAACCAGAAACCAAAGACCCCTGGGTGGAAGTCTCGGCCCGGCTTGGGTATGCTGCTTCAAACTCGGCGGATGGAACGGCAGTCAGCGACCTTATTTCGGAGTGCGGATGCCTCGGAGAATTCGACGAACGCACGCATCGGTCCGATCGATGGACCTCTCGCGCGCGGCCGCGAATCGGAGCGGTCTTCGCGCGGTGCGGCGGGCGTATCCGCGCGCGTTCCACTTCCCAGAATGGGTCGGAGAATCGGAAGAACGGTATTGTGTCTCCGGAATTCGCCTGCGCCTTGATCCGACGCAGAGGGTGCGTCGTCGGGATGCGGGCTTCGATGTCCCGGTGAAAGAGGATGGTGGATTGGCTCGGGGTCGATCCGCGAATCGTCGCTCGGTCGTTCTAGGGATGCGACAACGTAACCACGATTCAAGACAGGTCGAGGGGCGCGGGCGAGTTTTTCAACGGGCTGTTCAGCTACCACGGATTGGTGCTTGCAAGCCAACAATGAGGCTCCTGAGTCAAGTCACGCTCTCCGAAGTCGAACAAGGAGATTGATCGTTGCTCTCGGACGAGTCCATTTGGATACTTCACCTTTCAGATCTCCATGTCGAACGGTCCGAT
>CAZPJD010000258.1:0-11911 GCA_964586775.1 uncultured bacterium
GGTCGTCGGTGGGCGCGGAGTAGTCGTACTCCTGCTTCGCGACCCACGCATCGAGTTTCGGCGCATGGAGCATGGCCTCGAGGGCTTCGTCGTGGCGCGACATGTAGGGCGAGTACATGATCTCGAGGCCGAGCGTCTTGACGAGATCCTCCAGACGCAGCACCTCCTCGACGCTGAAGCCCGAGGGTTTGATGAGCACGTTGGCGAAATCGCCGTCGCGCACGACGTAGAAACACGACGCCACGTTCTTCGTCTTTCGCGCGTCGAGCACGTGCCGCGCGAGGGCGACGGTGCGGTAGATGTATTCCGGCGCGTCCTTCCAGCGTTTCACCGCCACCATGCCGCGCGGCGTGAGCCTATCGAAGTACTCTTCGAACGCCTCCGCGGTGAACAGATAATTCTCGGTGAGCGAGAACGCGCCGCCCGCCGTCGCCGCCCAGGTGTCGACCAGGGTGAAGTTGACGACGTCGAACTTGCGCGTCGCGCGCGCCACCCAAGACCGGCCCTCGGCGAGTTCCACCGTGACGCCGGGCTGCGTGAAGAGCCCGCCCGAGATGTCGGCGAAGCGGCGGTTCACCATGTCGAGCACGATCGGGTTCATCTCGATGCCGACGATCTCGCTCGCCCCGGCGGACAGCCCCGTCAGGATGTGCTCGCCGCCGCCCGAGCCGATCACGAGCAGCGACGGCTTGTCGTAGAACACGTAGGGCAGGCGCTGCAGGTTCGCCATGGCGTCCTGCGTCGCGTTCGCGTCGCCGTGAAACGGCGTGATGGGCGTGAAGGCGATGCCGTCGATGACGAGCATGATGTCGCCGATGTCGGTGCGCGGATATGCGATGACGCGCGAGAAACTGTTCCACGCGACGGCGATGGGCTCGGGCTCGTCGTTGCCCTTGGTGTGGCGAAACATCAGAAACGGCGAGAAGTGATTGGCGACGAGCACCGCCACGACGACCACGAGCGCGACGATCTGCGCGCGCCAGGTGGCGGCCTCGCGGCGCATCGGCGTGACGACGAGACCGGCAATCAGCGCGATCGCGCCGGTGGCGACCAGCGCCGCCTCGCCGCCGAAGCGCGTGAGCAGCGCGATCGTGGCGAGGCACCCGGCGGCCGCGCCCGCGAGATCGGCGAAATAGTAGCGGCCGATGCGTTCGGACCCGCGCGAGAAGACGAGTGCGAAGAACGCGCCCGAAAACATGAAGGGCAGCGCCGCGACCAGAAACGCCGCGCCCATTTGCGCCAGCGAGACGAGGTTGAGGTCGAGCGAGCCGAGCTTCAACAGGCGCAGCACGCCCACGCACACGAGTTGGGCGGCGGCGAATCCGATTGCGCAGCGGCCCAGGTGACGCGGCAGATCGCCCGCGCGCCAGTTGCCGCCGACGAGGTGCACGACCAGCGACCCCGCGCCGAGGCCGAACAGGCACACGCTGACCGCGAGAAACGCGAAGTGGTACCACATGAGCACCGAGAACACGCGCGTGAGAATGACCTCGGCCGCGAGCGTGGCGCAGGCCATCAGGAACGCGGCGGGCGTGATCCACGGCGCGGGCGACGGCGGCGGGGAGACTCGGACGGGACCGGACTTGATTGCGGCGGTCTTGACTGCGGCGGTTTTCGGCGCGGCGGCGTTCAACGGCGACCTCTCAGGACGATCCGTTTGACGGCGCGGCGCACGCGCGGATCGGTGTTGATGAACGAGCGCGCGAAAAACCGCGTGCCCCGAAACGTCGCGCCCGCGAGATACTGGATGAGCGGATGACCCGCTTTTGCCCAGTGCAGCTTGTAGTCGGCCTCGCCGCGTAAAAATTCGTAGCGCCGCGCGCCGCGTTCGCACGCGTCCTGAATGGCGAAGACGAGTGCCGCGTAGCCGAGGTTGAACTCGGGATACACCGGCGCGCTGCCCTGTTGGTACAGATACACGGCGTCGCCCGTGCGAAAGGCGTAGGTCGCAAAAATCGGCGGTTCGTCGTCGAGCGATAAAAAGCCGAGGCGCAGCCAGCCGAGCGCCAGCGCCCGCGCGGCGATGTCGCGGTGGAACGCGGCCATCTTTTCCGACGCGAAGACGCCCGTCTGCCCCTCGGCCGCCCAGCGCTGCGCGTGCAGATCGAAGAACATGTCCATCGCCGCGCTCAGCGTCGCCGGATCGTCGTGAAAGCGGTGTTCCACCTTGTGGTAGATGCGGATCTCTTTGATCTTCTTGCGCGCGTTGTAGCGGCTCTTCTTGGAGAGCGTCTCCAAATACGCCTCGTATCCGCCCTCGGGCAGCTCGGCGTAGGGGGCCTGATAGAGCGGGCGGTATCGCCAGTTGCGTCCGCCCATCGCCGCGTATTGCAGCGACTCGAAGCCCGGCTCGTCGTCGCGCACGTGCGTCAGGTCGAGCAGGTCGAAGCCGCGCACCTCGCGCAGAAAATACGTGTAGAGCGCCGACCAGATTTCGTCGGTGCGAGCGCGCTCGGCGATGAAGCCGACGAAGTCGGAACAGACCTCGCCGGACCCGAGCGGCTGGAGCACCCACAGCTTGGTGCCGCGCGTGGGGATGATGGGACGCACCCCGCCGGTCATCTCGGCCTCGAGCGCGGCGGCGGAGATGCGACGCAGAAAAAACGGCGCGATGCCGACCAGGCGGCCGTCGTCCGCGTCGCGCGCGGTCAGGATGCGCAGCTCGCCGGTGTCGCCGTAATGGTTCCACCAGGTGCGCATCCACACGTGCGAACAAAACAAAGGATCGGCCGTTGAATTTGCCAACAGCCGATCCCATTCGGTTTTCAGATTGTCGAATTGTTCCGGTCTGTTGACCAGCTCAAACCGGAAACTCCACGGCGTCACGCCACCTCCTGCGCCACCCTCTTCATCATGCCGAGCTTGCCGATCAGCACGTCCTTGACGAACCGTGCCAGCCGGTACTCGATCGGGAAGGCGTACACGCGCTTCTGAACCCGCCAGTTCGAGATCCTGTTCATCATCCGCAGCCCGAGGCCCATCAGGTTTCGCTGAGCCATCTTGCGCCGCAGGTCGGAGTTCGGGATCGCAAACTTGAAATAAAAGCGCGTGGCCATTTTTAGTAGCACGGGGAGTTTGTCGTCAACCCACGGCATGTTCGGCGCGTAGGTGCTGAAGTTGACGTAGTCCTCCAGCGTCTCGTGCTTGGGCATGAAGCGCTGCGCGTAGTCCTTGAACAGCGGCGTGCCCGGGAACGGCGTGTAGTAGAAGTACTCGGCCAGCGCGTTCGGCGCGATCTGGCGCAGTCGCGCCATGAAGGCCAGCGTCGCCTTCGAGTCGTCCCAGTTCTTCTCGTCGGGAAAGCCGACCATGAACGAATACTCGGGCAGGATGCCCCACTTGGCGCACCGGTGCGAGCACTCGATGACGTCCGAGGGCACGATTTCCTTCGCCACAAGGCCCATGACGCGGTTCGTGCCGCCCTCGGCGCCGATCGCGAACTCGGTGCAGCCCGCCTTCGTGATGCGCTCGAGCTCGCTTTCGGACATCGCGTTGACCTGATCGGCGCGCACCGAGCACTTCCAGAGGAACTGGTAACCGCGCTCGATGACGCCGTCGACGATCTGCATGGCGCGCTTTTGGCCGGTGAAGAAGTTGGAGTCGTGGAAGTCGATGCCGTCGACCCCGAACTCGTTCACGAGGCGGCCGATCTCGTCGAGCACGAAATTCGGCGTCTGCGAAAACCACCCGCGGTTCCACAGCGCCGTGATGTGGCAGAAGCTGCACATGCCGTGGCAGCCGCGCGAGTAGGTGTAGTTGATGGTGCGCTTGGCGCCCACCACCATCGGCTGGCAGCGGCCGTGGTCGCCGGTGACGTAGAACTCCATGTCGAGCATTTCCCACGGCAGCGGGCCGAAGGTGTCCAGCTCGCGCACCCAGTCCAATTCCTTGCCGTGCCAGGTGCGTCCGTCGGGCGACTTGCCCGACACGCCGTCCATCCCCGTTATATCCTCGCGCGCCACGAAACGTCGCGCCATTTCCGGCAACGTCGTCTCGCCCTGCGTCTTCACCACGTAATCGACGAAGGGGGTGTTGAGCGTGGAATCGACCGCCATCTGCGCGTGCCAACCGCCGAAGACGACGGGCAGATCCGGGTTGATCTTTTTCGCCAGCCGCCCGGCGTCGCACAGATCCTTGAGCTGCCGGCCCGTCTTGCCCGAGCACCACAGCAGCACCGGGTCGTCGCGGAACTCCTTCTCCAGTCGCGGGAGAAAGTCGTCCTTGATCTGCTTGGCGTCGAGAATCACCGGCTCGAATCCCGCCTGCTTCACGTGCTTCGCAAGGCTCAGGATCGCAAGCGGCGCGAAGGTGAAGATGACGGGGTCTTCCTCGCGCGGAACGGCAAACACGATCTTACGCACGGCGGCACCTCCACACGCGATGGCGCGTGTCATCTCGTTCGGTTCCGTTGCGAAAGCGCGAATCCCCAAGGTTGTCCGGTCCGTTTTTCCGACCTTCCGACCCGGTTCGCGACCTCCCCCCAAGCGCACTAGATTCTATATTTTCTATTCCTTTTAGTCCAGCGCCGTCTTTTCCGCCGTGACGCGGATCATAAGTTAGCCTCTTTTACGACCCCAATCACCCCTTTTTGTGGGCTTGGCGGCCAATTCGGCGCGTGTTCCGCGTACTTGGACGTTTCGGACGGAACCGCCGTGCACATGAGGGCGGGGCCGTGACCACAGCATGAAATGGAAGGTGGGCGACAAAGGACGAAGAGAGGTCGTCGCCTTGACGAGGGCGAGAAGACCCATGGGCGGTCCGTCATACTTGCGATGCCGACGCCGCGCCCCGCTCCAAAAACTCGCCCAGACGCTCGGCCAGCGCGCGAAACGCCCGTCCGCGATGGCTGACGGCGTCCTTTTCGTCGCCGTCGAGTTCGGCAAAGGTCTTGCCCGATGTCGGCTCCAGCATCACCGGGTCGTAACCGAAGCCGCCCGTGCCGCGCGGCGCGTCGAGCACCCGGCCCTCGGCCCGACCCTCGGCGGTTAGCACCTGTCCATCCGGCGCGACGCACACCGCCGTGCAGTGGTAATGCGCGCCGCGCGCGTCGTCGGGCACTCCGCGCAATCGGTCGAGCAACAAAGCGTTGTTCTCGGCGTCGGTGGCGTGCGGTCCCGCGAAGATGGCCGAATCGACCCCCGGCGCGCCGCCCAGCGCATCGACGCACAGCCCCGAGTCGTCGGCGATGGAGGGCAGGCCGGTCGCGTTCATCCAGTAACGGGCCTTGATGAGGGCGTTGGCGAGAAAGTCGCCGCCGTCCTCGACGGGCACGGCCGCAAGGCCCAGTTCGCGCGGCGACACCAGATCGAAGCCCAGCGGCGCGAGGATGCGACGCAGTTCGGCCAGCTTGCCCGCGTTGTTCGACGCGAGCACCACGCGGCGGCGGCCGTCGCTCACGACGACGCGCCTTTCGGCGCGGATTTTTGCAGGCGCGCGATCCGGCGGACGCCCGTGCGCGCGAGCGCGAGCAGCGCGGCGATGTCGTCCTCGGCGAAGGTCGCCTCCTCGCCGGTCATCTGCACCTCGACGAGCCGACCCGAACCCGTCATCACGAAGTTCGCGTCCACGTCCGCGCCGCTGTCCTCGGCGTAGTCGAGATCCAGCAGCGCGCGGCCCTCGACGATTCCGCACGAGACCGCCGCGACGGTATCGACCAGCGGGTTCGCGTCGATCTTGCCGCGCTCGCGGCACCATGCGATCGCGTCGCGAAGCGCCACGTAGGCGGCGTTGATCGACGCGCAGCGCGTGCCGCCGTCGGCGTGCAGCACGTCGCAGTCGATCACGATCTGACGCTCGCCCAGCGCCGCCAGATCCGTCACCGCGCGCAGCGACCGCCCGACAAGGCGCTGAATCTCGTGCGTGCGCCCCGAGACCTTTGCGCGTTCGCGCTGGGTGCGGTCGCGGTTGGCGCGCGGCAGCATGGCGTACTCGGCGGTCACCCATCCCTTGCCGCGCCCTTGCAGCCAGCGGGGAATCGACTCCTCGACCGTCGCGGTGACGAGCACTCTCGTTCCGCCCATCGTGACGAGGCACGACCCTTCGGCGTAGGGATTCACGCCGCGCGCGAACGTCGTCGCGCGAAGCTGGTCGGGCCGGCGCCCGTCATGACGTTTCATGTCCAATCCCCTCTAGCAGTTCGAGATGAAGACCAACGCGGCGGCCACGACGAGCAGCGCGAAGCCCATCCACTTGAGCGCGTCGAACAGATGCGCGCTGCTGCGATAGTCGATCGGGTCCGCGCCCTCGTGGAACACCTCGATCATGAATCGCGCGAGGTCGTCGGCGATGACGTCCTGCAGCGCGTCGCCAAAGGCGGCGCTCGCCCGCGCGGGATCGCCCAGATACCCGTCGAGCCGTCCCGCGATGATCCACGACAGATCGACCTCGCCCGCCCGCGCCCCCGCCGCGGCCGATTCCTTCATCGCGTCGCCGATGGGCAGCCGCCGCGCGATCGCCACGAGCCCCCGGCGGATCGCCGCGAGCCAAGGCCGATGCGGCGCATAACGGCGCGGCACGGCGGCGAGATCCTTTGTCACCAGATGCGGCGCGATCGCGAGCATCAGCGAGGTTTCCATGAATCCCGCGTGAAGGTCCTGCTCGAACAGGTCGCGCGCGTCGTCGGGGATGGCGACGCCTCGCGCGCGAATGCGTTCGATGTACGCGCCCTGGTACGCGTGACCCGCGATCCGCGCGCACGGGGCGATGGCGCGCGCGCCCCGGGCGTTGAGCGTGCGGCAAACGCGGTCGAGCGCGCCGACGAAGGGCACGCCGCCGTGGCCGCTGATGAACACGAAACGTCGATAACCTCGACGCATGAACCACCGGCACAGCGTCGTCAGAATCGCGCGGACCTGCCGCGACGTGATCTTCACCGATCCCGTCCCCCGGATCGCCGCGCTGGCGAGCGGGATGACGGGGTGGATCAGGATACGCGCCTCGGGCTCCACGACGGCGAAGCGGCACGCGGTGCGTTTGGCGAGTTCGCGCGAGATGTAGAGGTCGGTGCCGACGGGCAGGTGCGTGCCGTGGTTTTCGATGGGCGAGAGCGGAATCACGACGACATCGCGCGTCGTGTCGCGGCCACGAAGGTCGGCGAGGTTCAGGTCTTCGAGCGCGACGACGTTCGGCGGGCAACCGGTGAGATCGATGTTCATGGCGTCACGCGCGCGCCGTCCGAAAGACGTCCTGGTATCACTCGCCCTCGGGCACCGATTCGACCGGTCCGATCTCTAACGCGGGGGTCGCCGACGCGGGCGGAACCGTGGTGGTCGGTCCGGCGGTCGTGGGCCCAGGCTCGGTCGTCGTGGGTGTGGTCGAGGTCGTCGATATAGGCGTCGACTTGGGCGTCGGCTTGGGCGTCGGTTTCGGCGTTGGCTTTGGCGTCGCGGCGGGCGGCTTGGGCTTTTGCTCGCCCGTGATGATCGCGGGCGCGTTCGACGGCGTCGGCGCGACGGTGGTCGTGGTCGTTGTGGTGGTGGTTGTGGTCGTGGTCGTCGGCGCGGGCGTCGCGATCGGCGTCGACACGGGTGTCTCCACGATGGTCGGCTTCGCGGGGTCTTTCAGGAAACGATGGCCAACGAGGATCGCCGCGATGGCCGCGATGATGACGAGCCCCCACACGAAACCGTTCGACTCTTTCTTCTGGGCGATCTTCTTCATGCGGATGTTGGGCTGCGGTTTGGCGCGCTCGGCGGGTGCGTCGGTCGGCGCATCCGTCGCGGGCGCTTCGGCGATCGGCGTCGTGGGCTCGGCAACGGCCGGGGCCTCGGGCTCGCCCGAGAGCGCCGCGTCGAAGGCGCGATCGAGATCGACCAGGTCGTGGTCGGCGGAGGCCGCCGCTTCGGTTGCGGGCGCGGGCGCGGAGGGCGCGGCGGGCGCGGGCGCTTCGCCGAAGACGTCCACCTCGTTCAGATCCTCGACGGCGACGGACACGCTCTGCGTGGTCTGGCCGCTGAACAGATCGATCGAGCCGATCTCGATGGGTCGCGCACCGGCGGTCCGTTCGAGCTCGGGGAAGGCCGCGCGGATCGCGGCGCGGAACTCCGCGGCGTTCGCGTACCGGGCTTCCGGCGTCGCCGACAGCGCCCGCGCAACGACGGGATCCAGCGAGAGCGGCCCGTCCCAACCCGATTCCGAGAGCGGCGCGACGATCTTCTTCGGGATGTCGCCGGTGGCCAGCTCATGCATGAGCACGCCGACGGAATACAGATCGGCGCGGCGATCGACGCGGCCCCCCAATGAAACGAACTCGGGCGCGAGATAAGCGTAGGGCTGCCGTGCCGCGAGCTGCAGCGAGGCGTACTTGGAGAAGCTGATGATCGAGTGCAGCCCGTAATCGGTGATGCGCACCGACGGATGCTCGGGCCATTCGTCGCCGGTCACGCCGGGCAGCAGGATGTTTTCGGGCTTGAGCGCGCCGTGCGCCGCGAAGGGCGGCAGCAGTGCGAGTTCCTCGAGCAGGGCATCGACGAGCAGACACACTTCGCGCGCGGCAAAGCGCCGACCGGCCGCGGCGCGCGCCTTCATCACCCGGCGCAGATCGAGGCCGTCCACGAAGTCCGAAACGATCGCGCGCCGTCCGCCGCCCTCGAGCACATCGCGCACGGCGACCAGAGCCTCGGCGGGGGGCCGGTTCACGACCACGCACTCGCGGATCTTCTCGTCGGTGACGTAGCCGGGAACGACGCGGCCGATCAGGACCTTGACGGCGAACCGGTCCGCGCCCTCACGGCAACGGTAGACCTCGCCGAGCCCTCCCGAGCCCACGAACTCCTCGACCACGTACCGGTCGAGAATCCGCTCCTGGTCTTGATACATGGTGGCCATCGCACGTGCCCTGAAAAGCCAGTCCGCACCCGATGAATGAAATCCCCACACCCGCGCCGGTGCGTTTGCTCTAACACGTTCCCGCCGCGCCTGACAAGGTTGAAGCCGCGCACGCCGCCACCCGCGACCCTTCGGTCGACAAGAATACCTCGCGTGTGGAAGGGCGAAATGAAACCGGGGCGCGACGACGCCCCGATTTCGCCGGCGAATACGAGGTCCCGGAACGACAACGGGCCGGGCCCCGGACGCGGGCTACCAGTCGATGAGCGAGAGCAATTCGTAGAGCGTCGTTTCGAGCAGCGGTTCCTCGCACCAGACGCTGTAGCGCGCGTTGTCATAACCGAACAGGCGCGTGGGATCGAAGCCGCCTTCCGCATCGTCCGGCAGATCCACGGCGACGGCGGTCACGGTGTCGATCCAGTTCTGGTAGAAACCCAACTCCCCGAATGGAACCGTCGCCTCGCCCGCGCCCGCCGGGAAGATTCCGTAGTAGCGGTCGAACTGATCCGACCACGAACGCCTCGCCGAGATGAGCACGTAGTCCATGTCGGCCGCGTCGCCGGTGAACGCCCATTTGAAGGTGCCCGTGTAGTCGTCGTAATCGGTCGCGGCGACATCGAACTCCGGCGGGAAGTCGGCATCGTCGATCGCGAGGCCGGTTTGCCACTCGTCGAGGTTTTCCGCGTAACGCACGACCGCGGAGAGTGTTTGCGTCTTGGGGTTGCCGCGCAGCAGATCCGTGCGTCCGACGACCGCCAGATAGTCGGCATCGGCGAGACTCGCCGCGGCGAGCCGCGCGAAGCCGTTCGTGGCCGCGCCAAACGACAGCGGCACCAGCGAACGGTTGGGCACCTCGGCCGCGAGAGCCAGCAGGTAATCGCGATCGGGCGCGCGATTCGCGATCAAGACATCGACGCCGGCCGTCTCCGATTCCACAGTCGTCAGGTCGAGATCCGGCGAATAGCCCGGTTGCCACGCGGGCGCGCTCGCGACATACGGAAAGCGCAGTCCTTCATTGAGCAACGGTGCGACGACGGCTACAAAGACTTCGTCGATGTCTTCGCCTTCGACGAACGCGTACACGACCTGCAGGAACGTCGCGAGATCGAGCACCCTCGAGATCTCGATGGAAAGAAAAAACGCGGAGAGCGGGACGGTCGTCGCGCCGTCGGCGATCGGGACGCGGTACGTCTCGTTGCCGCCCCAGAAACCCCACGTCACGATATCCGGGATGTCGATGACGAGATTGATGTACGGCAGGTAGAAATTCGTCGTCGCGTCGATCACCTCGTCCGGAAGGTGCTCGCCGCCGTAAAGCCACTCGATGGGGAACGTGGCGTTCGTGTGGAGACCGCGATAGACGGACGACATCGCCGTCGCCCGTGAGATGTTGGGTAGAACGAATCCGGCGTATGCGGGCGCGCCGAAGAAACCGCCGAGGTCCTGCGGATTGACGAGCGCGAGCTCGTCGCCGTCGATGCGAAAGATGCCCTCGTTCGAATCGGTGACGGGAAACTCCCGATCGAAAGGACGCAGCCGGAAAACCATCACGCGCGCGTCGGCGGCGTAGCTCCACGGGCTGTAGCCGGTGCCGGTGGTTGAGATGAGCGTGCGGCCGGGAGGCGCCGTCAGCTCGGCGCGTCCACTCATGTCCGTGAATGCGGTGTCGTCGCCGGTTCCGGCGATGACGAACGCGCCGGTGACCGGCGCGCAGTCGGCGTCGTCGTAGACGTACACGAAGATCGTGCCCTCGTTCGCGCCGCCGCCCATCATCACGCCCTCGCCCAGCGCCTCGGGATCGGGTACGACGCACCGAAGCGCGTCGTACTCCTGATCCGGAACGGGGGGTGCGTCGTCGTCCGCGGGCTCGGGCGTCGGCTCGGGCGTGGGCTCGGGCGTCGGTCCGGGAAACGGATTCGCGGGTTCGGCGACGTTGCCGGAATCGCCGGCGGGCGATCCGAGGTTCTCTCCATCGTCCTGATAGCCGTCGGCGGCGTCCTTGACGTCCGCGTAAGTGGACGCCGTGGACGCGGGCTCGTCGTACGAGCACGAGGCGATGAAGAACAAAGGGGTGAGAGCCAGGAACGCGATGGCGAACAACGGTTTGCCGAGGGACATGGCACGATCCTCCCACTCGGGCATGAAACCGACTCGTGAAAGCGATCATACTCCTTTTTTCAGGAGTCAACAAAATATTTGTTGTAATAACTATCGTTTACTTACCCCGGCGCGGGAGCGGACGAAGGATTCGCCGCCCCCCATGCGGCGGGCTGCACAAATTGCGCGACGCTTTCTTCATCCCCCCGTCTTCGTGCTATGCTAGGCTTGTTCCCGATGACAACCGAGAGGCGCGCGCCATGAGCGGACCCGATTCCTGGTGGGCCACGCTGCCCATCTTCGAGAAGATCCTGTGGATCATCGCCGTTCCGTCGTCGGTGCTCACGATCGCGCAGGCGATTTTGGAGATCCTCGGCGCGGGCGACGCGGGCCACGATGTGGCGGGGCACGACCTCGCCGACATGGACACCGACCTCGGCGGTCACGACGCCGGCGGCATGCACCTGTTTTCGTTCAAGGGCGTGGTGATTTTCTTCACCGCGTTCTCTTGGGTGGGCATCGTCGCGGTGAACTCGGGCCTCGGCGTCGCGATCGCGTCGGTGCTGGGCCTCGCGGCGGGCGCGGTGTTCATGGTGATCTTTGCGTGGATCTTCTACCTGCTCACGCGCATGACCGAGGCCGGCAACACCGATCTCAACAACGCGGTGCTCGAACGAGGAGAAACGTATCTGCGCATCCCGGGCCAACGCAAGGGATACGGCAAGGTCCACGTGAAGATCCAAGGATCGCTGCGCGAGCTGCGCGCCGTGACCGACGACGACGAAATCGCGACCGGCACGCCGATCCGCGTGGTGGACGTGATCGACAGCGAAACGGTGCTGGTGACGAGGGAGTGAGGGGGGGCCTCACCCCCATACGCGCTAACTTAATTTGTCCTTGGTTTGCCATTCGAAGATCCGGGCCTGCTGCATGTCTCGGCGTCTAGGTGCGTTGAAGAAGTGCCGTTGGAGGTTCTCGGCGTTTTCGA
>CAZPJD010000259.1:0-10642 GCA_964586775.1 uncultured bacterium
GCGGTAGAGGTCGAAATCCGAGAGCGGCGGGGTCTGTTTCGGCGTCATCGTTCACCGGGTTTTGGGGGTGGATATGCCCGATTCCCGGTGAAAAGAACTAGCACAAATGAGCCATATTGTCCAGCGTTTTCAATGAGTTAAGGCGATTTTCAGGGGCGACTAGGATGTCCCCGGAACTCTCTGGAACTCTCTGGAACTCTCCCCGGAACTCGGGTATGATGTCCCCGGAACTCTTAAGGAACCCCCAATTGCGCGGTCTCGACATGACTTTCTTGGTGGCCGCGCTATTCTATTTTGTATCCCTGCAATACTGTCGAGACTTTCGAATCTCCGACACGATCTCCAAATTCTACTGAACCAAGCGAGAACGCCGACTTTTGTGGAGAATCTTGCGTTCTCCACGCAACTGGAATATAGTATAATGACATCCTAATTTTTTCGTCATTCCCAGCCAGAATACTTGCAATATCGATGACAGCCCATTCGCTAGGACGAATTTCAATTTCAATCCAATGATTGAAATATATTCTGTCCTCGTCGCCGGTATAACCACTCATGATTAAAGTCGGAATACCAGACGAACGACTAATTGCGGCAAATATTGAACATATTTGTCCGGTATGGCCATATCCCACATCCAGTGATTTTCGCGAATCCATTGTATGGACCCATTTTCCGTCGGCAGCGCGATATTTGACGGCCTTTTGCACAAAGCGAACAATGTCGGATGTCTTTTCAGCCGTGCTTAACCCTCTCAACTTCATGGAATATTCTCGAATTCTTTCATCATTTGTATCCACAAACGGCTCGCTGCCGAGCGGATCAATATTTTTGGCAAACGGTGTGGCTAAACGATATACGTGTTTATACGGGCCAATGAGTAGTACGTCCATAAATAGTGTGTAATAGTGGGTTCCAGGCTTCTCCGGAAGCTTCCATCCAGCGTATCTGTGGCCAAAAATAGATTTTGAAATTGAAGCAACCGGCTTAAAGCTAAGTTTCTTTACGACCAATCGATTCGAAATGTCTGTCGGAATCGATCGAAACACTTCCCCCGCCGCCGCTGGCCCAGATAGGGTAATTGAAACTTCTGACTTTAACTGAATTGTCAGTGCTGCATTTTGACCCGCACGCCCGTCGCCACTCACCACTTCTTTCGATCCATAAGTACATGCATTTGCGAGCAATACTACGCAAAGCACCGCCAGCAGATTGATGATACCGATCAACCTTTTCGGTCTATTGCAACTTTTGAACAATTCTTTGCCCTGCCCCCAGACGGGAATTCCGGGGACACGATACCGAACTGACGAATCGTCTACCACTTCGGGAAAGTGGAACGCCCGCAGAAATGCGCGCCCGCGTCGCGGGAGGCCCGTTCAGATTTGCGACTAAGCGCGGGAGGCCCGACGCGTGGGCCGCTTCGTTAGCTCCTCGAATTCGTCGTGACATCCGCTCTCCGAAAATGAGTCGTTGACGACTGCTCCGCTAACCGAGTTCGACGCAGTTTACACTAGGCGAACCGAGGTTTCCACCGTCGCTTGAAGCCGCGGCTATCTAAGGGACTTTTTGCGACAAGGATCCGCCCCGGCCGGGGGCGGGCGGGCCACTATTCCATTTGATTCGCCACGGCAGAGGGCGGCTGTGCCACTATCTCATCATTCTCAGCACCCACACCCGCCGGAATCATTGCCCTCATCTTGGTGGCGATCGTCGCCGTCGGCCGCGTCGTCGTCGCCGAGCGAGATGTCGTCGTCATCGGTTTCGTCGTCGTCGGGCGGAACCCAGCCGTCATCGTCATCGGCGTCGTCATCCGCGTCGTCGTCGGTGTCGTCATCCACGCCGGGCTCGACCGTGATGTAGTTGTTGCGTGCGTAGGTGTTCGATCCGCCGGGGCCGGTGACGCGCAGTTTGATCTTGTAGCGCCCCACCTCGGTGAACGTGTGCGCGGGACTCTGATCGTTCGAGGTCTCGTCGTCGCCGAAATCCCACTCCCACTGCGTGATGCGGCAGCCGTTGTAGTCTTCGGAGGTGTCGACGAAGTTCACCGTATGCGGCGCGGGGCCGCGCAGCGGCGCGCCGGTGAAGTCGGCGACCGGCGGTGCGCACTTGATCGTGAGCGCCTCGTCCATGGTCGCGCTGCCGAAGGGCGTGGTGATGACGACGTCGTAATCGCCCACCGCCGCGCCGGTGAGATCGAAGGTCGCCTCCGCGGCCGTCAGCGCGTTCACCGCCATCGCCGTGGTGTTGATCTGCGCGCGCGACGACACGAGTTTTGCCGTCATGTCGAGCGTGAAATAATTCCCGCCCAGATCCATCGTGAAGTCGGGGTCGTTGTTGAACGCCTGATGCGGCGTCGCGGAGGTCAGCTCGGGCGCGGGGGACGTGATCGTGAATCCGCCCGGCAGCGACCCCGTGCCGGCGGGGTTGGTCACCTCGACATCGTAGATGCCCGGCCACGCGCCCATAAGATTCAGGTCGCACGTCAGCTCGAAGGGATCGGCCACGGCCGCGTTCGCGCAGTTGACGGCCACCGAGGCATCGGGCCGGTAGAGCCGCGCGGTGGAGGTGGACGCGAAGGTCGCGCCGGTGATCGTCACGCCGGTCAGGCTCTCGGTGTTTTCGCCGGTGTCGGGGTCGATCGACGTGACGAGCGGGACGGGCATGTCCCACACGTATTTCACGTCCTTGACGAAGGGGTCGTAGTACGCGATGTGCGGCGCGTTGCGGCTGTCGAGGCCGAGGCTGGTGAACATTCCGGTGATCTCGTCGCCCTCGAGCACCTCGATCTGCCACTCGCCCGCCACCTTGGTCGCGTATTTCAGATCGCCGTCGGAAAAATACGTCACGTGCGGCGCGGCGTTCGTTCCCATCGCGATCGACGAATACTTGCCCGTGTCCTCGCCGCCGCATTCGATCTCGTCCCACTCCCAGCTTCCCGCGAGTTTTTTCAGGATCACCGCGCACTGGTCGCCAACCAGCGGATCGAAGTGCATCGAGATGTAGACGTTGTCGCCGACGTCCATGGCGATGCCGGTGTGCTCGCCGGTCCCGTCGATGTCCGCGGGATCGACCACGTCCTCCTCGTGCCAGCCGAGGCCATCGAGCCACGCGAATTTCTGGTTCGACCACACGTCGTCGCGGTACGCCACGTGCGGCAGATCCACCGTGGAGAGCGCGATGGCCGTCCAGCTCCCCAGCCGCTCGCCGAAGGCGTTGTACACGCTGTCGGGCGAGGTCTTCGACCACGCGTTCGCCCCCGTGCGCCATGCGACGCGCACGCCGTTGTCGTTCGACCAGCCGTCGTCGTAGTGGTACGCGGCCCAGGCCTGCCCGCCCGTGGTGAAGGCGAGGCTGATCCAGCGGCCGCGGTCGTCTTCGCTCGAATCCTCGATGGTCTCGTACTTCCACGTGTCGTCGTCGTCGAGATACGCGAACATCGCCGCGTCGATCGCGTCGTCGTAATACGCGATGGCGGGGCGGTTCTTGATGGGGTTGACGGCGATGTCGCAGAAGCTCCCGACCTGACCCGTGTCGATCTCCGTCGTGTGCCAGCCGCCGAAGTCGCGATAGGCGTACATCAGCCGCGCGAAGGACGCGTCGTACCACGCGATGTGCGGGCGGTCGTTGCTGTCCACGGCGAGCGCGGCCGACTGGCCCTGATCCCCGGCGCTGGCGACGGTTTCGTACACCCACGCGGCCGACGCGGGGGTGGCGACGATACAAACGAACGCGACAGCGAGAATGGCGCGGCGAAACATCCCAATCCCTCCCGAAAAAAACATGACATCGACAGCGCAAATAACCTATCACGCAAGCGGGCGGAGATACAAGGAAAATCGACATCCGTTTCGTTCGCGAGGTCGGGGATGGCCTTTTCCGCCGGCGCTTTTTCGGGGTCCGATTTCGATTGACATCCCCCCGGTCGCGGCGTAGGTTCGGGCGGCTTTCGGCCCGGCTTTTGGACCGAAGGTTCATTGGCGGCGCGGCCGCCAACGGGTTTCACCGCAACCGGAGTTTTCGATGGGCGAAGGCCCAAGTCGGAGCGATCGGCACGGGCGTTTGGGCGCAGGCCCACGCGAGTCCTTTGCGGCGAATCCACGGCTCGCCCGCTAGGACCCCCGACTCCCCACCGATCGACGCAATCCGCCAGCGCAGGCCGGGGTTATGCCCGCGCACGCCGGAAGGACACGATCATGACGCACACCCAAACGCAGACGCACATGGACGGTTCGTCGTACACCTTTCTCTACGCGTCGCGGCTCGTTTCGCGGCCCGTGACCGAGGGCGGGCGACGCATCGGCACGGCGACGGATCTCGTCGCGCGGCGGCTGACGCCTTACCCGGAACTCGAAGGATTCGTGGTGCGTCGAAAGGGCAAGTTGCACTTTCTGCCCATCGCCAAGGTTTCGCGCGCGGCGCTCGAGGGGCGGGGCGCGATCGTCGCCCACGCGCACGATCTGATGGCGCTCGCGCTGGACGACGATCGGTTCCTCGTCGCGCAGGTGCTGCTCGACAAGCAGATCGTGGATGTGCAGGGCGCGAAGGTGGAGCGCGTGAACGACGTTCACCTGCTCACCGTCGAGGCGCACACCTATCTCGTGCACGTGGATGTCGGGCTGCCGGGGCTGCTGCGCCGGCTGGGGTTCGAGGGCGGCGTACGCAAGATCGTGCAAACCTTCGGACGCGACCTGAAGGACGACTGGATCTCATGGCGTTACGTGCAGACCCTGCAGGGGCGTCGAGGGCCGGGACCGATCCGGCTGGCGGTCGGCCACGAACAGCTTCACGACCTGCACCCGGGCGAATTGGCCGACATTCTGGAGGATCTGGACAAGGACGGCCGCGTGGCGCTGCTGCACTCGGTGGATCCCGAGGTGGCGGCGAGCGCGCTGGAAGAGGTCGAGCCCGAACTGGGCGCGGCGATCGTCAAGGAGCTCGACCCCGAGGTCGCGGCCGACATCATGGAAGAGATGGAGGCCGCCGCCGCCGCGGACATCCTCGAGGAGGTCACCGACGAGCACCGCGAGGACATCATCGAGCGCATGGAGGCCGAGGAGCGCCAGGAGATCGAGACGCTCCACACCTACGAGGACAAGTCGGCGGGCGCGCTCATGAGCACGGATTTTGTGGAGATCGCGGCCACCGCCACGGTCGCCGACGCGATCGCCGAGGTGCGCAAGTGGGCCGACGAGGTCGCCATGCTCCACTACGTCTACCTGCTCGACGACACGGGCACGCTGGTCGGCGCGGTGAGCCTCAAACAACTCATCCTCGCCCGGCCCGACACGCCGCTGCGCGAACTGGCCGGCATGCGCCTCGTCACCGTTTCGGCGGACGAGGACTGGTCGGACGTGGCCGAAAAGTTCTACAAGTACAACTTCCAGGCCATGCCGGTCGTGGACGAAAACGACCGGCTGCTGGGCGTTGTTTCGTTCAGGTCCAGCTTTGACGAACTCGTGCGTTATTACGTGAGAGAGGCGGCGTAGCGCCCGATTCCGAATCGACGCAACGCGAGAACCCATGGCGGAAAACGAAAAATCCCGCAGACCGTGGACGGCGCGCATCGCGCTGTTCTTCGCGGTCATGGGCCCCGGCATCATCACGGCCAACGTGGACAACGACGCCGGCGGCCTCGCCACGTACAGCCAGGCCGGCGCCATGTTCGGCCTCGACACGCTGTGGATCTTCGGCCCGATGTGCGTGGTGCTCATCATGGTGCAGGAGATGTGCAACCGGATGGGCGTCGTCACCGGTCAGGGCCTCTCGTCGCTCATCCGCGAGCGCTTCGGCGTCAAGATCACGTTCTACCTCATGCTCGCGCTGCTCGTGACGAACTTCGGCAACGTCATGGCCGAGTTCGCGGGCATCGCCGCCGCCGCGCGGCTCTTCGGCGTGCCGGCGTGGATCGCCGTGCCGCTGTGCGCCGCGGCCGTGTGGTTCCTCGTCATCCGCTACAACTACCGGTCGGTCGAAAAGGTCTTTCTGGCGGCGTGCCTGTTCTACGTCGCCTACCTCGTCACCGCGCATCTGGTGCATCCCCCCGTCGAGCAGATCGCCGACGCCTTCGTCACGCCGAAGTGGATTCCCGGGCGGGCGTATCTCGTCATGATTATCGGATTGTTCGGCACCACCATCGCGCCGTGGATGCAGTTCTACCAACAGGCGGCGATCGTCGAGAAAAACGTGCACATCGACGACTACGCGTACTCGAAGGCCGACACGGTCATCGGCGGCATCGTCGTGCACGTGGTGGCCGCGGCCATCATCATCGTGTGCGCCCAGACGCTGAACCGCCAGGGCATCGCCATCGAGGACGGCGCGGGCGCGGCGGCGGCGCTGGAGCCGCTCGCCGGACCGTGGGCGCGGCACCTGTTCGCGTTCGGCCTGTGGAACGCGTCGATGTTCGCGGCCTGCATCCTGCCGCTGTCCACCGCCTACACGATCTGCGAGGCGCTGGGTTGGGAGCGCGGCGTGGACCACTCCTTCGGCGAAGCTCGGCAGTTCTACGTGCTCTACACCGCGTCGATCGCGCTGGGCGCGGCGATCGTGCTCGTCCCGAAGATCTCGCTCATGAACATCATGCTGTATTCGCAGGTGGTGAACGGGCTGCTGCTGCCCGTGGTGCTCGTCTTCATGCTCATCCTCGCCAGCGACCGCGAGCTGATGGGCGAGCACGCCAATAGTCGCGTCTACAACGTCGCGAGTTGGCTCACCGCCATGGCCCTCACCGCGCTGTCGCTCACGTACGTCGTCGATCTGATCCGGAACGCGTAGGAAGGCGTGAGGCTTGAGTCGCGAGGCGCGCGTTGCGCTCCCGACCGATCCCTGACGGCAGGTCGATGGCGGAGGCTTTACCGCCTCGTGCGGGGCATGTTCCAGGCTTTGCGCTTCTCCCACAGCGTCTTGGTGGTGATGCCCAGATACTGCGCCAGCTCCTTCTCGGTGTGCTGGTCCTGAAAGCGCGTGATGAAATCCTTGGTGTACTCGGTGATCGAGAGCTTCTTGTCGAGCGCCTCCTGGCGGAAGCGATTGCGTCGCTCGTAGCCGCGGCGTTCGAGGAAGATCGGCAGATCCGCGCCGACGATCTCCGCGCCCTCTTCCATCATCACGATGGTCTGCTCGAAAACGTTCTCCAGCTCGCGCACATTGCCGGGCCAGTCGTAGTTCATGAGCATGCCCAGCGCTTCGGGGGAGACGCCGGCGACGCGCTTGCCAAGACGCACCGCGAATTTATCGACGAAGTGTTTGGCGAGCAGCGGCAGGTCGTCGAGGCGGTCTCGCAGCGGCGGGATCGCGATGTGCACGACGTTGAGTCGGTAATGCAGATCCTCGCGGAATCGGCCCTCGTTGACCTCGGTGCCCAGATCCTTGTTGGTGGCGGCGACGATGCGGATGTCGAGCTTGATCGGCTTGCGGTCGCCGACCTTCATGATCTCTTCTTCCTGGATCGCGCGCAGCAGCTTGACCTGCATCTCGATGGGCAGCTCGCCCACCTCGTCGAGGAACACGGTGCCGCCCTGCGCCTTTTCGAACAGGCCCTCTTTGGTCGTCACCGCGCCGGTGTACGCGCCCTTCACGTGGCCGAATAGCTCGGCCTCGATCAGATTTTCGGGGATCGCCCCGCAGTTCACGACGACCATGGCCCGGTCGGCGCGCGGGCTGAGCGTGTGGATCGCCTTGGCGAACAGCTCCTTGCCGGTGCCGGATTCGCCGGTGAGCAGCACGGTGCTCTTGTACGGTGCGACCTTTTTGATGACGTTGATGACGCGGGCGAGTTCCTTGCTGCGTCCCACGATGTTGGCGACGAGATCGCCGGTCTCGGGCTCGGTCATGCGGCCTCCGCTGCGCCGGGTTGGACGGGAACTAAAGACCAGCATTACATTTTTTCTGATAAGAAACAACCTGCGGACCGGCAACGGTGACGAAAATTCGTGATGTGATCGCGAGGAAGGGCCGTCCGCACGACGCTCGCGCAGCCCCTCGTCGTCGATTAACCTGTTGATTTAACGATCTTATTTTCCTGCTCGGCACCGGGGCGCGTGCGACGCGAATCCAAGGTCATGTGTGACGAATTTTTTAGACTATTCAGTGCCGGGGCTTCGGGCGTATCATCGTGACCTCCTTCAAGGATTGTTTTCGCCCGCGTGGGCAAAGGAGGGTTCCATGAAGGATCGGTTTTTCCTGCTCGTGATGGTGGTCATGATCGCCGCGGCGACCTTCGCCGTGACGGCGTGCGGCGGCGCTGATGACGACGATGACGACGACGACGATAACGACGGCGGTTACGGCGACGACGACGGCGGTTCCGACTGGCGCGACGCGGTGCCCGACCCGGCGAGCCTGGCGCTCTCGCTTCCCGGCGAGGACAACGTGCCCGAAAAGGCGCTGGGCGAGCTGGCGACGCTCTACCACGCCACGGTGGACTACACCCGCGAGGTGAACGCCCACATCATGTACTACCTGTCCGCGATCGACGAGATCACCAGCTACCCGCCCACGGAAGAATCCGCCGACGCGGCCACGTGGGGACCGTGGATCGAGGACGGCCTTTCTCCCGTCGAGATGCAGTTCGTCATCGAGCGCCTGTCGGGCGAAAACTACACGTATCGCCTCGATTGGCGGCCCAAGACCGGCGGCGACTGGGTGAGTGTGTGGAGCGGCGCTGTGGAGACGTCGGTCGAGACCGAACGCCGCGGCGTCGGAAGTTTCACGATCGACTTCACCGCCGCGTGGGAGCTCGACCCGACGATCAACGAGCGCGGCACGATCGAGGTCGATTACGACACGCTCACCGACGGACGCCTCATCACGATTTCGGCGATCGAGTTCTGCGGCGACGAAAACGACGCCGACAACGACAGCGTGCCCTGCCCGTCTGACGCGGTGTACGAGTATCACAACCGGGCCGACAACTCGGGCTATTTCGCGTTCGACTACTGGGACGACGTGCACTACGACGAATACGCGGGCACCGAGTACGCCGCGTACGAACACGTGTGGTTCAACACCCGGTGGGAGGACGACGGCGCGGGACGCAGCGACGTCATCATCACCGACGGCGACATCCCGGATATCGTCGAGGACGATTATCAGCTCGTGTCGTACACCGGATCCGAGTGCTGGGCGTCCGACTTCCTGCGCGGCTACTACATCGAGGAGGCGAACTTCGACCCGGCGTATTCGTACGTCGTGCTGGAGGAAGGCGACGAATCGATGTGCGCGTTCGAGGCCGACCCTCCCGACGTCGGCTGATTCTTCCGCCCGATCTCCCGCCTCGCCCAGACAGGGCTCTCGCGATTCAAAACAGCGGGGACATCGCCTTCGATGCTCCCGCCGCCCTCGTTCCCGCCGCGGACATGGTGTTCCGCTGTTTTTTTCGCGGCGATCCGCTGCTTTTCTAGACGTGGAACCGGGCTACGACCCGTTCCAGATTTTTCGCGAGAGCCGTCATTTGCTCGGCGGAGCGCCGCGTGGTGTCCGCCCCCTGCGCGGTCTGCTGCGCCGCCGCGTTGACGCCCAGGATGTTCTGGCTGACCTGCGTGACGCCGGCCGACGCCTCCTGGATGCCCCGCAGCACCTCTTTTTCGATGGCGGTGTTGAGTTTTTGCACGCTCGTCGTCACCTCGCCCGCGCCGACCGCCGCGCCCGACACGGAGCGCGACACCTCGCGGGTGGTGGCGTTTTGTTCCTCGATCGACGCCGCGATCACCACGCTGATCCGGCTGATTTCGTCGATGGTCTCGTGGATCGACTGGATCGCGCCCACGCTGGCGTGCGTCTGCTCCTGCACCTGGCGGATCTTGTCGCCGATCTCGCGGGTGGCGTCCGCCGTCTGCTTGGCGAGTTCCTTCACCTCGTGGGCCACCACCGCGAAGCCCTTGCCCGCCTCGCCCGCGCTCGCCGCCTCGATGGTGGCGTTGAGCGCCAGCAGGTTCGTCTGGTCGGCGATGTCGCTGATGACGGTGACCACGTTGCCGATCTCGCGAGCCGCGCCGTCGAGGGCCTCCATGATGTCGTTGGTTTCCTTCGCCTTGTTTGCGGCGTCCTGCGAGATTTGCGACGCTCGCGACGTGTTCTTCGCGACCTCCTGCATCGACGAGGTCATCTCCTCGATGGCCGTCGCCACGGTGTTGACCGACGTCGACATCTCCTCGGCGGCCGAGGCGATCGCGCCCGCTTCGCGGGCCATGTTGTCGGTGGCGCGGTTGACGCCCGCCACGTTCGCCGTGATCTGTTCCGACGCGCTGGCCACCGCGCTCGACTGGTGCGTCGTCTCCTCGGCGCCGCTGGCGAGCTGGTTCGCCACGGCGGAGAGCGACGTGGACGCCTCGTTGAGCACGTTCGTGGTCTGGAGCACCTCGCCGAGGCTCGTCTGAAGCGTCTGGCACAGGTTGTTCACGTCCTTGCCGACGAGGCCGATCTCGTCCTGGCGTTTCACGTCGACGCGGGCGGTGAAGTCGCCCTTCGCCACCTGCGCGATCACCGACGACATCTCGCGCAGCGGGCCGATGATCGCCGCACCGATCTTCCATGCGAGCAGAATGCCGACCACCAGAGCGACGACGGTGGACGCGAGGGCGATCATGGTCGCGCGCTGATTCGCCGCCTGAACCGCCGGGCCCAGGGCATCCTGACGGTC
>CAZPJD010000260.1:0-23583 GCA_964586775.1 uncultured bacterium
GGTGCGCGAAGTGCGCGATGCCCGGGTTGCCGCCATCGATCACGTACAGGAACTCGATCACACCCGCGGCGAGCGCCATCCACTTGCCCTTCATCGGGATGATCAACATGACGAGCACCACGCGGTCGGGCCACGTGAGCCCCCACGCAAGCAGCAGGCCGAAGACGATGCCCGACGCGCCGACCGTGGGGATGATGCCGCCGGGGCCGTTCGCGATGACCTGACACAGGCCCGCGCCGACGCCCGAGAGGGCGACGAGCCACAGGAACTTGTTCCGGCCGAACTTGAGTTCCAGTTCCGCGCCAAACATCCACAGCATCAGCATGTTCATGATGAGGTGGCCGACGCCGCCGTGCAGGAAGTGGAACGTGGCGAGCTGCCAGATCCACCCGTGGAACACGAGTTTGGGCACCAGACCGAAGACGTCGGTGAACCACGGAAACAGCGCCTGCAGCACGAAGCCGGCGACGTTTGCGATCAGCAGCCCGCGAACGATCGGACCGACACGAGACGGCCCAAACTGCATGCGCACGTTGCCGCCGCGTCCGAATCCCCCGCCGCCCATGCCGCCGGGTCCCCCGCCGAAACCGCCGCCGAAATTTCGTTGCGTCATGCCGGAACGCCTATTTGAACGACGCGAGCGCCGAGGTGAGGATTTTGAAGATCTTGTCGAGGTGCACCGCCGTCGGGCCGAAGCGATCGGTGAAGAGATTCGATTTCACGCCCGCGCCGAAGGTCATCAGCCGGTGACCCATCGCGTTCACCTCGATCATCATCCCGCGCTCGTCGTAGGCCAGCGCGAGGTGGCGCAGCGACGCCTGCATCGCGTCGAAAATCGCGAGAATGTCGAAGGGGCTTCGGATCGAGAGCGCGACCGCGTCGGCGCCCTTGAGAAAAAACAGCCCAAGGCGAATGTAGGCGGGCGGATCGAGGATGCCCACGCGCAGCACGTCGCCGTCGAGCTTGCCGTCGAAGATCGGCTGATCGAAAGCGTGGATCGTGTACGAAAACGGGTGCGTCGAGTGTTGCAGGTAGTCGGCGCCGAAATCGATCAGGTCGAAGATCGTCTGGTGATCGAAATTGGAAAACAGCGTGTCGCGGATCTGCCCGATGAGCGCGGGCATCTGCTTGAGGAACTCGCGCGCCTTGCCGCGCAGGAACGCCAGGTGGATGTCGGAGTGCCCTTGCTGATCGAAGTGCGTTTCGGTGATTGGCCGCGCGTGCAGGCGGACCTCGAGATGGCCGTTGGCGGGGCGGGCGTGGCGGGCCGCGATCTCGTAAAGCTCTGGCGTGATGCCGGAGTCGATGAATCGGGCCATGTCCTGATCGGACTCGCCGGCCACCATGTGGCTCGAAAAACCCACGTCGCGCAGTTTGCGCGCGAGCGGGCGAAACATCCCCTGATGGCGTTTCAGGTGATCGACGATCGCATCGGTGAATTTTTCGGCGTGGCGCTTAGCGTGCGGCATCGAGAACGTCCCAAAGGGCGCGATCGGTCGCGTTGTCCGCGATGTGCCGACCGTAGTTGACGAAAAGCAGTCGTCCATCGCGATCGATCACAAAATCCGCGGGTTTTTGCCGTTCATCGCCGTCGAACCGCCCGTGCCAGTAGCCCGCGAGGGTCGCCTTGGCCGCGCGGCCGAGCGCCGCGGGCGCGGCGTATTCGCCCCAGGTCGCCCGTTCGACCCCATAGAGCGCAAAGAGTTCCTTGCCCGGGTCGGGAACGACGGTGAGGTCGAAGGGCCGCTTGGCATGGTGCGCGGCGAGCGCGGCGGCGTCGGACTGGATGACGACGACGAGCCGCGCGCCGCGCGACTCATATTGAACGCGCTGCGCCTGCAACTCGTGAAACCGCATCTGGCAGACGGGGCATCCCACGTAACGCAGGAACACGAGCACCACGTGGCCCGATTCGCGCAGAGCCGCGAGGCTCACCGGTCGGCCGACGTGATCGGCGACGGAAAAATCGGGAGCGATGTCGTCCGCTCGCAGGTGGACGGTCATGCGTTCCTTTCGTGGATCGACCGGATGCGGTCGCGGGTGTCCGTGTGTACCGCATCGACGCTACGCAAACAAGATCGCAGCGGCGCCACCGGGCCGCACGCGTTACTCGTAACGCAGTGCCTCGATGGGGTTGAGCGCCGCGGCGCGCCTTGCGGGGACGACTCCGAAGACGATGCCGACGAGGATCGAAAACCCGAGGGCGAGCGACACGGCGAAGCCGGTGATCTCGACGGGCAGGGCGTCCGTCACGCTGGTGACGACGGTGAGGCCGCCGACCGCGATGACAACGCCGATGATTCCGCCGAGCAGAGAGAGCGCCGACGCCTCGATCAGGAACTGGCGCGAGATGTCGCGCGGGCGCGCGCCCAGCGCCTTGCGCACGCCGATCTCGCGGGTGCGTTCCTTCACCGAGACGAGCATGATGTTCATGATGCCGACGCCGCCCACGAGCAGCGAGATGCCGGCGATGCCGATCGCGGCGGCGAAGATCGCGCCGGTCATGTTCGCCCACGCGCGGGTGATCGATTCGCGGGTTTCGAGCTCGAAGGTGTCCTCGTCGGTGAGCTTGAGCTTGTGACGCACGCGCATGAGCGCGCGGACCTCGTCGATGGCGGTGGCGATGTTGACGCCGGGCCGCGCCTTGATGGCGATCTCCATGTTGTCGTCGAGCTCGCGCGATTTGAGCAGCGTCGGCAGGGGCAGGGCGATCAGCTTGTCCTGACTCTGGCCGAAGATCGATCCACGGCGCTCGAGCACGCCGATCACGCGAAGCCGGTGAGCGCCCACGCGCACAAACCGGCCGATGGGGCTGCCGTAGGGAAAGATCCTCTCGACGACGTCGGTGCCGAGGATCGCCACGTTGCGCGGGCTGACGTCTTCGAGGCTCGAAAAATTCCGGCCTTCCTGCACGTAGATGCCGCCGATTTCGGGGTAGGTGCTCGTCGCGCCCACCAGCATCACGTCGGGATCGGTTTTTTCGTTGCCCGCGCGCACGACCTCGTTGAAGTAGATGACGGTGGGCGAGACCATCTCCACCGATTGGCATCCCGCGAGAATCGCCTTGGCGTCGTCCATGTCGAGGTCCGGTCGCCGGTGGTATTTGTGCCAATCGAAACTGATCTGGATCGACGGGTACTTTTTGAGGAAGAACGACGACGCGCCGATGCGGTTGAGCTCGGTCGTCATGATGTTGTCGATGCCCTTGACGATGCTCATCATCGCGATGACCGTCGCCACGCCGATGATGATGCCCAGGCACGTGAGCACCGAGCGCATCTTGTTGGCGCGCACGGCATCGAAGGCCATCTTCACGGCCTCCCAAAGCGCACGCAGGCGACGGATACGTTCGGAGACCGCCATCACTCGTACCTCAGGCTGACGATGGGGTCGCGGGTCGCGGCGCGCCGCGCGGGGTAGGCCCCGAAAACGATGCCGACCGTCGCCGAAAACCCGAGGCCCAGCGCCACCGACCACCACTCGACGCGGGCGGGCACGGGACTGACGGCATCGACGATCCACGAGATCGCGAACCCCGTCGCGACGCCGATGATGCCGCCCAGAATCGACAGCAAAATCGCCTCGATCAGGAACTGCACGAGGATGTTCGAGCGCCGCGCGCCCACGGCCTTGCGGATGCCGATTTCCTTGGTGCGTTCGGTGACCGAGACGAGCATGATGTTCATGATGCCGATGCCGCCGACGATCAGCGAGATCGTCGCCACGCCAAACATTGCGGCGTAAAGCCCGCCGGTGAGCTTGTCGTACAGCTCGCGCAGCGTATCGACCTGATTGATCGCGAAGTTGTCGGGTTCGCCGAAGGGGATGTGGCGCGTGCGACGCATGATCGAGCGCAGTTCGTCGATCGCGCCCTGCGGCTGCTCGGGATTCTTCGGGCGCACCACGATCGTCAGGCTGCGCTGGCGGCCGAAGTTCTTGGTGAACGCCTCGATCGGCATGATGACGATGCGGTCGAGGTTCATGTCGAAAAAGTCGCCGCGCTTTTCGAGCACGCCCACGACCTGGAACTTCCGCCCGCCAACCTGAATCGACTTGCCCACCGGCGCTTCCTGCCGGAACAAGCGCTCGGCGAGTTCCCACCCGATGACGGCCACGTTGCGCGCGCCGCGATGATCGATCTGCGTGAGGTATCGGCCCGACGCGGGAAACACGCCGCGGATCTCGCCGTATCCCTCGCCGGCGCCGGAGATGAACGTATCTTCCGCTTTGCGGCTCTTGTACTTTACCGTGCGCACGGTGTTGAGCACGGGGCTTGCCTTGTCGGACTTCGTCATCCCGGCCTGCACGGCTCGCAGTTCCCGGTCGCCGATGTCCTTCCACTTTTTCGTGAGCGACCAGTCGTTCGACGCCCAGTGCCATTTCTGGATGTAGAGCACGTTGCTGCCGATGGACGACAGCTCGCGCGAGAACGCCTTGTTGAGCCCGGTGATGACCGCGATGATCGCGATCACCGTGGTGATTCCGATGACGATGCCGAGCGTCGTGAGCAGGCTGCGCAGCTTGTTGGAACGCAGTGACGAGATCGCCATGCGCAGGCTTTCAAAAAGAAAGTACACCATGGCGCCGCCCCCGCCTCAGGTCTTTCCCGAACCGGGGCGATCCGATTCGACGCGGCCGTCGCGCAGGCGCACGATGCGGTGGGCGTATTCGGCGATGTCCTCCTCGTGCGTGACCAGGATGATCGTGTTGCCGCCCGCGTGGAGCTTTCCGAACAGGCGCATGATGTCGACGCTCGTTCGCGTGTCGAGGTTGCCGGTGGGCTCGTCGGCCAGCAGAATCGACGGCCGGTTGATGAGCGCACGCGCGACCGCTACGCGTTGACGCTCGCCGCCCGACAATTCGTTGGGCTTGTGGTGCGCGCGCTCGCCGAGCCCCACCGAGTCGAGCGCGGCCATCGACAGGGCGTGGCGTTCGGACGCGGGCACGCCCTTGTAGATGAGCGGTAATTCGACATTCGCCCGCGCCGACTGACGCGGCAGCAGGTTAAAGGTCTGGAAGACGAACCCGATCTTGCGGTTGCGCGCGTCGGCGAGCTGGTCGTCGTTCATACCCGCGACCTGCTCGCCGTCGAGCACGTACTGGCCGCCGGTCGGCGTGTCGAGGCAACCCAGAATGTTCATGAGTGTGGACTTGCCTGAGCCCGACGGGCCCATAATCGCGACGTACTCGCCCGCCTCGATCGACAGATTCACGTCGAAAAGGACCTGGAGCTTCTGCGTTCCCAGGTCATAGGTTTTTTGTAGATCGATGCACCGAAGAAGGCTCATGACGCCTTCTCGTCCTCGTCCGGCGCGGTCTCCTCGCCGATCTCCAGCAGGTCACCTTCTTTAAGGTCCTTGTTGAGGGTCTTATAGGGACCGCACACGATTTCGGCGCCCTCGTCGAGGCCCGACTTGATTTCGATGTCGAACTCGGAGCTGATGCCGGTCTCGATCACGGCCATCTTCGAGCGGCCCTCTTCCACCTTGAATGCGACGTCCTTGAGTTTGTCGGCCTGCACTTGCCCGATCGGTTTTTTGGGATCGGCGGTGGGATCGCGCATCGTGACGCACTGGATCGGCGCGGCGAGCGCACCGGCGCGCGTGTCGGTGACGACGTTGGCCGTCGCGCTCATGCCCGAGCGCAGCAGCGACACGTCGTCTCGTATCGTGACGGTCACATCGAAATTCGTGGTTTCTTCCTGCGTGCCGAGGGCCGTGGTCTTGGCCGAGTGGCCGATCATCGTGACCTCGCCCTTGAACTTGCGCTCGGGGAACGCGTCGACCTCGACCTCGGCCTCCTGCCCCAGCTTGATCGCAGGCACGTCGTTTTCATCCACCTCGACCTTCACCTCCATCGCCGAGACGTCGGCCACGGTCATGATGACGTCTCGCGTGAACTGCGAACCGATCGCGATCTCGCCCACCTTTTTGTTGAGCGCGATCACGACGCCGTCGAGCGGCGAGGTGAGCGTGGTCTTGCGCAGATCGTCGCCCGCCTGACGCAGCCCCGCGCCCGCCTGCCGCGCCTGATCCTCCGCCGTGCGCAGCGTCGCCTCCTGCACTTGCAGGGTCGTGCGCGCGCGCTCGAGTTCGGTGGCCGATACGAGGTCCTTCGTCGCGAGCTGTTCAAGGCGTTTCAGATCGCGCCCGGATTGATCGAGATTCGCCCGCGCGAGCATCACCTGCGACTCCGCCGCTCGCTTGGCGGCCGAGAGCTGGTCGCGACTCGCCTGATAGCGCGTGGAGTCGAGCTCGACGAGCAGCTCGCCGCGCTTCACGACCTGACCTTCGACAACGGGGATCCGCGTGATCTCGCCCGAGACGTAGGCGGAGAGATCGACCTTGACGACGGGCTGGATCTTGCCCGACGCGGAGACGGTCTGGACGATGTCCTTGCGCTCGACCTTCTTGGTGTTGACGCTGACCTTGGGTTCCGACATCGCCGACACGACGATCAACGCAACGATGCCGGCGACCAAGAGGCCGAGGACGATCCACAGGATTTTTCGTTTCAAAGCGGGCTCCGCGGCGAGCCGGTCCCTCAGGGCTCGGGCGTGTGTTCGGCCGCCGTTCCGAACTCGCTGTACTCGCCTTTTTCAAACACGACTTCCCGGATGTCCTTGATTTTCACCGTCACCTCGCCCAGCGAGGTGCGTCCCTGGCACACGCCGAAGGACTTCACCCGGATCTCGTAGTTCGTATCGTCCCAGAACGTCAGTTCGGCGGTCTTGTATCGGTTGTCCAGGTCCTTGATGCGAACCGTTTGAATCCGGCCGAAGGGCACCTCGATCTTCGTGCTGCCGCGATACCCCGTGATTTTCGTCGAACCGCCGCACGAGACGAGTTCGGCCTCGGATACCTCGCCTTTGACGTCCACGATCTTTGCGTGAAAATTCTTGCGGGGCTTCGGGAATTTCGCCGGAGTGCCGCCCATGTCGCCCATGCCCAGCGCGCTCGCCGCGAACAGGCAAATGAGAAGCGGAAAGAGCGCGGCGGCGAGGCGGAATCGGTTGCGCATGAAACCCCCAACGGCGAACGGGCGACGAGCGCAAAAAAGCTACGCGATGCCGCAATCCACTGTCAAGGAACCCGCCATCGCGGTGCGCGCCTTGTTCGGGATTCCCGCGACATTTCGAAGACCCCGGACACCCGGCGGGATTTATTCATATCAGGTCGGCGAAATCGCGCGAAAGCCGCCGAAACCACGCCCAACCCACCACCAGCATGAGCAGCGTGGCGAGTGAGAAGTAGAGGAATCCGAGCGGCTCGGGCATCTCGTCGCCGAGCAGAGCGGCGCGATAGGCGTTGATGAGCCAGGACGCGGGATTGAGATAGAAAAGGTACACGACCTTTTCCGGGATGAGCGACATGGGAAAGACGATCGGTGTGCCGAAAAACCACAGCGTGAGCACGGCGCCGATCATCTCGCGGGCGTCCTTGTAGAAAACCGATACGGCGCTGACGAAGAGCGTGATCCCGAGCGTGAAGAGCAGTTGCAACGGCAGGATGGCGACGAGCAGGCCGACGCCGATGCCGCTCGGCATGATGTGGCCGACGATCATGAGCACGGGCACGTAAACGGCCATGGCGATGAGTTCGTGCAAGAACGCCCCAATCACGCACCGCATCGGCATCAGGATTTTCGGAAAATTGACCTGTTTGACGAGGTCGCGGTTTTCCAGAAAGACCTGCGACGACCGGTGGATCGCGTCGGAGATCGCCAGCCACGGCAACATTCCCGCGAAAAGGAAGAGGCCGTAGTTCTTGGGCCCGGCGTTGCCGCCCACGTTGATGTCGAGGATGTAGCCGAAAACGAAGGTGTAGAGCAAAACGAGCAGGAGCGGGTGGATGACCGACCAGAAAAAGCCCAGAAAGCTCGCGCCATAGCGGTTTCGCAGATCGGTCCGCACGAAGCCGCGCAGCAGGTAGCGGTGTCGGTAGATGTCGGCGAGCCGGTCGGACAACGGATCTCCCCGGAATTCGAATGCGGATCGGGAACGGCGTCATCATAGGGAGGCCGTCCCCGACTTGTCATCCCCTCGGGCGGATGGAATACTACTTCGCTTTTTCACGCGGCCCTTCGCCGCCGATCGGGAGTGGAAATATGGTGATCGTGATGGATCGCTACAGCACGCCGGAGCAGATCGACGCCGTGATCGAGAAGGTCCACGGCTTCGGGCTCGACGTGCATCGCAGCGACGGCGTCGAGCAGACGGTGCTGGGCGTGGTGGGCCACGGCGGTAAGCTCGCGCGCGAGGAATTTCTGGTCATGCCCGGCGTCACGGACGTCGTGAAGATCTCGTCGTCGTACAAGCTGCCGAGTCGGACTTTTCAACAGGACGACACGATTGTCGACGTGGACGGCGTGCTGATCGGCGGTCCCGAGGTCGTGGTGATGGCGGGGCCGTGCTCGGTGGAGAGCGAGGAGCAGATCAACGTGTCGGCGGCGGCGGTGGCCGCGGCCGGCGGGCGGATCCTGCGCGGCGGCGCGTACAAACCGCGCTCGTCGCCCTACAGCTTTCAGGGGCTCGGTCTCGACGGGCTCAAACTTCTACGCGACGCGGCCGATCGCTATGGCCTGAAGGTCGTCTCCGAGGTCATGTCCACCGAGCAGATCGACACGATGCTGCCCTACGTGGATCTGTTTCAGGTCGGCGCGCGCAACATGCAGAACTTCACGATGCTCACCGAGCTCGGCAAGCAGCGAAAGCCGGTGCTGCTCAAACGCGGGCTGTCGGCGACCATCGAGGAGTGGCTGCTTTCGGCCGAGTACCTGATGGCGGGCGGCAACAAGATGGTCGTGCTGTGCGAGCGCGGAATCCGGTCTTACGACCAGCAGACGCGCAACATCATGGACATCTCGTCGATCCCAGTGGTGAAACATCTGTCGCACCTGCCCATCGTAGCCGACCCCAGTCACGCCACGGGCATTCGCAACTACGTCGCCCCGGTGGCGCGCGCGGCGGTGGCGGCGGGGGCCGACGGGCTCATGGTCGAGATCCATCCGAATCCCGACAAGGCACTATCCGACGGCCCGCAGTCGCTCTACCTGGATCAGTTCGCCACGCTCATGCGGCGCTGCCGGATCATCGCCACCACCCTCGGGCGCAACATCGCCCCCGAACGCGACGATGGCGTTTAGACGCATCGTCATTGCCGGTTTCGGCCTGATTGGGGCGTCGTTCGCGCTTGCGGTGCGCCGCGTCGCGCCGACCACCGCGATCGACGCCGTCGATCTGCCCGAGCACGTTGCGCGGCTGACAGGGCTCGGCGCGGCGGATCGCGTCGCACCCCTCGATGCGCTGCCCGCGCTCGCGGCGAACGCGGATCTGGTGGTGCTCGCCGCGCCGGCCGAGCGCATCCCCGCGCAGATCAACGCCCTCGCGGGCGCCATCGGTCCCGATACGCTCGTCACCGACGTCGCCGGCGTGAAGTCCGCCATCTGCGCGCATGCCGCCAAGACGCTCGGCGGCGGCGCGTTCATCGGCGGCCACCCCATGAGCGGATCGGAACGATCGGGTGCGTTTGCCGCCGACGCATTGTTGTTTCACCAACGCCCGTGGATTCTGTGCCCGCTGCCGGGCGTGAATCCCGATCGCATGCTCGAATTGATCGGGTTCGTCGAGGCGCTCGGCGCACGGCCGGTCACGCTCGACCCCGCCGAGCACGACCGACTCGTCGCGATGATCAGCCATCTGCCGCAGCTTCTGGCGACGGCTCTGATGCGCACCGTCGGCGCGGCCATCGAGGATCGCGACCTTGCGTTCAAGATCGCGGGCAACGGATTTCGCGATATGACGCGACTCGCCGCCTCGGACTACCGTCAGTGGGACGGGATACTCGCCGGCAATCGGGCGGACATCGAACGGGCGCTCGACGAATTCGAGGCGACGTGGCGTGACCTGCGCGCCCGGTTGCAACGCGGCGACGTCGAAGCGATATGGAACGAAGCGGCCGCGACGCGCCGCCGCGTGCTCGATCGCACTCTCGAGGCGGTGCCGCGATCGCGACCCCCTTCGGACGCAAAGGGCTGATGACCGTGAACGTCCTGGAGAAACTTTACCGTTACGATCCGTCCGGCGATCCGCCGATCCAGCGGCGTGCGGTGCGTTTGGCGCAGTTTGTTGCGCAGCTTCTCGGCGAGTTCGGCAAGGACGCGTGCGTGGTGCGGGCGAACGCGTTGGCGTATGCGTCGCTGCTCGCCCTGGTGCCGCTCACGGCGGTGCTGCTTTCGATGTTCTCCGTCTTCGCAGCCTTCGGCGACATCAAGGAGCGGTTGCAGGAGTTCCTCTTCATGAACCTGATCCCGGCCAAGAGCGGCGAGATCATGACCTACATGAACACCTTCGCCGCGAACACCAAACAGCTCGGCGCGATCGGCGCCGTGGCGATGCTCGTCACGTCGGTCATGCTGTTTCAGAACGTCGAAAAAAATATCAACGCGATCTGGAAGAACAAGGGCAAGCGACGCCTTGTGCAGAAGATCATGATCTTCACGGCGGTGCTGGTGTGGGGCACGGCGTTTTTGGGCGCGAGCTTCTACATCACCGGCAAGGTCCAGAAGATGATGATCTATCAGGAGATCATGCAGATCGGAATCCTGTCGCGCCTGCTGTGGTCGCTGTTTCCCCTCGTGCTTTCGTCGCTCGCGTTCGCCTTCGTCATGACCGTCGTGCCCGCGACGAAGGTGCGTTTGCGAAGCGCGCTCATCGGCGGTGTGGCGGGCGCGATCCTGTTCGAGGTCGCCAAGCGCCTTTTCGCGCGCTGGGCGGCCGGCGCGGTGAGCTACTCCGTCATCTACGGCTCGCTGGCCCTCGTGCCGCTCTTCCTCATCTGGCTCTACGTCACGTGGTTGATCGTGCTCTTCGCGACCGAGGTCACCTTCGTCCACCAGAATTTTCACGCGCTGCTCAAGACGCGCGTCTTCGGCGAACTCGACGCGCAAAAGCGCCTGCTGCTGGCCGTGCAGGTCTACCTGTTCATCGCGGGGCGATTCCGCGACGGCGAGCCGCCGGCCGAGGTCGACGACATTTCCGACCGCTTCGCCGTGCCGATCGAATTGGCCGAAGAGATTCTCGATTCCTTCGTCGAGTCGAAACTGCTCGCCGTCGTCGAGGAACCATCGCCCGGTTTCATCCCGGCGCGGTCACCTGCGGCGCTGCCGATCCGCGAACTCGTGTTCAGCGTGTTTCGCGCACGTGACGCCAAATTCGCGCTGCCCGAGAGCGAATCGACCGACCGGCTGGCGGCGGCGATCGTGGATCAGTTCGAGAACGCGGGGTACGAGGCGGTTGGCGCGGGGGATGTGGAGTCGCTGCTCGCCGGGTCAGGGCCGCTCGCCCGCGCGTGATTCGGCGAGCGTTTCGTCATAGTACATGATCGCCTGATAAAGCGCCTCGGCGAGCACCCACTGCGTCTGTTCGTCGGCCAGACGTCGCGCCTCGACGGGGTTGCTGGCGAACCCGACCTCGACCAGGATCGCCGGGTTCTTCGATCCCACGAGCACGAAAAACGGCGCTTGCTTCACGCCCCGGTTGGGCAGGTGCATGTACTCCACGATGCGTCGCTGCACCGCCGCGGCCAGATGCTCCGACGCGCGCATGTTGTCGGCGTTCACCATGTCGCGCAGCATCGCGGCCAGATCGTCGCCCTCGGTGAACGCGGCGAAGGGCGAGTTTTCCTCGAGCGACACCACCCGATTCTCCTCGGCGGCGAGACGGGCGGCCTGACGGTCGGTCGCTTCGTACGCGAGAAAATAGGTCTCGAGTCCCGTCGCCGCGCGATTGACCGAGCCGTTGGAATGGATTGAGAGGAACAGATCGGCCTCGGACCGGTTGCCGATCTGCGTGCGCCCGGCGAGCGGAATAAAGTAGTCGCCGTCGCGCGTGAGCACCACGTCGATCTGGGTGTTGCGTTCGAGCAGTTCGCGCAGCTTGAGCGTCACCCCGAGATTGATGTCCTTTTCCTTGATGCCCTCGGGCGATGTCGCGCCCGCGTCGTGGCCGCCGTGCCCCGCATCCACCACGATCTTCTTGAGCACCGACACCTGCGCGGCAAACGTGGGCGCGGCGGGGATCGGCGAGGGATGGACCGATTCGAGGTGGGCCTGCGTGTCGAGGATCTGGGGCAGGGCGCGCTCGACGAATTCGGCCGGGACGCACAGCTCGCCGCCCACGTAGCGCGGCGCGCGCGCGAGCCGGCGCGTTTTCGCCCCGGCGACGACGTGCTCGATCCCCGGCGTCAGAAGGACGCTTCGATCGTCCTTGTGGCCGATCAGTTTTTCGCTCGCCGCGTTCCACGTGACCTGATAACCGAGAGCTTCCAGCAGCGCGCGCGCGCCGATCCAGATCTCGCCGTCCCGCTCGTAAATGGGGCGCAGCGTCGCCGACTCCGCACCGGTCACGACGAGCGTGGCGTCGGCGGACGCGGTCGCCACGCCCATGAGCAGCGTCCACACGAACGCCGCGGCACAGATCGCACGTATTCCGATTCGGGTGGGCATCAGTAGTCGAAGACGCGCTGGAGATCGACGTCGATGTGGCGCACGTCGTCGTCGTAGCCGATCTTGAGCGGGTGCATGACGCGGTAGGCCTCGTAACGCACTTCCAGCGCGTAGTCGCCGGGGATGAGCTGAAGCGTCGCGCCCGGTTCGGTGTCGAAGACGACGGTGGCGTGGGGATTGTCGACCACGGTGACGGTCGCGCCGAAAAGAGGGTGCGTGCCGACGACGACGCGCACGTGAATGCGCTTTCCCGGCGCGTCGGCATCAACATCGGGCGGCGGTTCCTCGGGCTCATCGGGCGCGTTACGCTCGACGGGAACGTCTTCCCACGCCACGTCATCCTCGATGTCGTCGCCGACCTCGCTGAAGAATCCGTCGGTTCGCGTAAACGACACGCGCGGCGCGTTTTCGGGCGGCGCGGGGATCGTGACCTGCGGTTGGTACTCGATCGCGGTGAGACCGGCGTTTCGCAGTTCGTCGTCGAGATCCCGCCCCGCGGTCGCGTTGACGAGCGCCGAGAAGAAGCGGACGAGATCCTCATCCCGCGCACTCGGATGGAAAGTCACGGCTCGGACGTTGTTTTCGAGCATGAAATACAAAAACGCGCTGACCGTGGGGTGCGTCTGCGCGGCGGTGGAGAGCGGGATTTCGTTGACCTGCAACTGGTTGTAAAGCTCGGAAACG
Source organism: uncultured bacterium (assembly GCA_964586775.1). GTDB lineage: Bacteria > Lernaellota > Lernaellaia > JACKCT01 > JACKCT01 > JADLEX01. The sequence goes on from CAZPJD010000260.1 coordinate 13,189, forward strand.
GTCACATCGACGCCGGGCTTTTCCCACAGGCGTGCGAGCGTCGCCGCCGCCTGAGAGCCGCCCTCCTGCACGATCTTGCTGGAGATGGGGTAGCGCTCGATCTTGCCGCACAGATCGAGCAGCGACTCCAGAAAGCGCACCACCTCGTATTCGGTGACGGGACCGAACAGGACATTTTCCTGAAGCGACCGCGTGTCGACGTGCGCGCCGGTCATATCGGATTCCCCGCCGATCGAAGAATGATCGGTCGAAATTGTAGACGGGCCGCGAAGGCGGTCAACGACTCGCCGTTCGCGAACCGGAAAAAAGCGCCGGTTCCCAGTTGAACTCGGAGGGTAATAACCACCATAGCACTACCATCCATTGTGGTAAAGGGGCGTAATTGCACGAAAAACCCACAAGATCTGGCCGAGTTTTTTTACCAGCCGCCTTGACATGGGCGAAGCCTTCGAGGATGATGAATCGGCTCTCCAAAAATGCGTATCGAGAGCCGCTCCCGGCTTCATTGGTGACGATCGTCCGTCGGAGGTGGAGTGGTGTTTGGGCGACGCGCGGCCTCGTTTTGGGTTTTGACGCGCCGCCGCCTCCCGCGACCGGACCTTCGGTTCGACCCGATTTCCACGGAATCTCGGGGGACGCCATGAAGGTCGTCGCCGTGATTCCCGCCCGATATGCCTCCACGCGATTTCCCGGCAAGCCGCTCGCCCTGATCGACGGTGTCGAGATGATCGTGCACGTCGCCCGTCGCGCCGCGCAGGCGCGTTCGGTCGATCGCGTGGTCGTGGCAACGGATCACGAGGCGATTCGCGATGTCGCGACACGCGCCGGATTCGAGGCCGTCATGACGCGCGACGATCACACGAGCGGGACCGACCGGGTGGCCGAGGCGGCGCGCGCGATCGAGGCCGACGTCGTGGTGAACGTGCAGGGCGACGAGCCGATTCTGGACGGGGCGAATATCGACGCGGCCCTCGCGCCGTTCGCCGCGGACGCGAATCTGCTGATGGGTTCGCTCAAGACGCCGCTTCGCGACGCCGTCGACCTGTGGAATCCGAATTGCGCCAAGGTCGTCGCCGACGCCGACGACTTTGCGATCTACTTTTCGCGCTCGCCGATTCCTTTTGTGCGCGACGCGATGGGTGACGACACGGCGCGGGCGTGGCGCCGGGAGTTCGACGGCGTATTTTTCAAACACATCGGGCTCTACGTTTATCGCGCCGACTTTCTCCAGCGCTTCGCCGCCATGCCGCCGTCGCGGCTGGAGAGGATCGAAAAGCTGGAGCAGCTTCGCGCGATCGAGGCGGGGATTCGGATCAAGGTGCCGACGGTCGAGTCGGACAGTTTTGGCGTCGATACGCCGGCGGACCTTGCGAGATTGCGGCTGCGGGTCGGCGGGCAGGCGGTTTAGGTCGAAATGCTGTTTTTTTCACGGCGCGGGCGGGCGTCGCGATGAGGAGTGACCGGGCGATGAAGAAGAAACACGTGAAGTTCATTTTCGTGACCGGGGGTGTGGTCTCGTCGCTGGGCAAGGGGGTCGCGGCGGCGAGTCTGGCCGCGATCCTGGAAGCGCGCGGGCTGCGCGTCGCGATCCTGAAGCTCGACCCCTATATCAACGTCGATCCGGGGACGATGAACCCGTTCCAGCACGGCGAGGTCTTCGTCACCGACGACGGCTCCGAGACCGATCTCGATCTCGGCCACTACGAGCGATTCATCTCGACCCGCACGAGCAAGCGCAACAACTTCACGGCCGGCCAGGTCTACGATTCGGTCATCAGCAAAGAGCGCAAGGGCGAGTTTCTCGGCGGCACGGTGCAGGTCATTCCGCACATCACCGACGAGATCAAGGCGCGTATCCGCTCGGCGGCCGAGGGCGTCGACATCGTCATGGTCGAGGTTGGCGGCACCGTGGGCGACATCGAGAGCCTTCCGTTCCTCGAAGCCATCCGTCAGTTCCGCTACGACGAGGGGCCCGAAAATACCGCCTACATCCACCTGACGCTGGTGCCGTATCTGGAAGGCGCGGGCGAACTCAAAACCAAGCCCACGCAGCACTCGGTCAAGGAACTGCGCGAGATCGGCATCCAGCCCGACATCATCATCTGCCGTTCCGATCAGCCGCTCTCGAAGTCGATCAAGGCCAAGATCGCGCTGTTTTGCAACGTGAAGGAAGAGGCCGTCGTCTCGGCGATCACCGTGTCGCACGTCTATGCCATTCCGCTGCACTTTCACGAAGAAGGCATGGACGACATCGTGCTCGAAACGCTCGGCGTGTGGGCCGCGGAGCCCGACCTGAAGGCGTGGAAGTCGATCAACCGAGCGCTCGTGTCGCCCAAGAAAAAGACGCGCATCGCCATCGTCGGCAAGTACGTGCATCTCAAGGACAGCTACAAGAGCCTCAACGAGGCGCTGGTGCACGGCGGAATTGCGAATAAGACGAAGGTGGAACTGATCTTCGTCGATTCCGAGGAGCTTTCGTCGCCCGACGAGTGCGCCAAGCGCTTCGCCAACGTGGGCGGCATTCTGGTGCCGGGCGGTTTCGGCATGCGCGGGATCGAGGGCAAGATCCTCGCGGCCCGCTACGCGCGAGAAAAACTCGTGCCGTATTTCGGCATCTGCCTCGGGCTTCAGATCGCCACCATCGAATTCGCGCGCCACGTGTGCGGCATGGACGGCGCGAACTCCACCGAGTTCAACAAGAAATCGCCGTTTCCCGTGATCTGCCTGATGGCCGAACAGGAAAACGTGACGCAGATGGGCGCGACGATGCGCCTGGGCGCGTACGACTGCCACGTCACCAAGGGCACGCACGCGATGCGCGCATACAAAGAGACGGACATCTCCGAGCGCCACCGGCATCGCTTCGAGGTCAACAACTCGCTGCTGCCGAGGCTGACGGACAAGGGGCTCATCGTGTCGGGCCGCAATCTGGCCCAGAACCTCGTCGAGATCATCGAGATTCCGGGGCACCCGTGGTTTCTGGGCTGCCAATTCCATCCCGAGTTCAAGAGCCGGCCGGTTGATTGCCACCCGCTGTTCCGCGATTTCGTCGCGGCGGCGGTGGCGCACCGACAGGAGGACTGCGACGAGGGCGCGATCTCGATCCACGAGATGAAGAGCGGCGCCGAATGACGGACGAGTCCCACATCGCCACGGCCCGCGAGGTGCTCGAGTCGGAGCGACGCGGCATCGCCCAAATCGCCCAGCGGCTGGGGCCGGAGTTCGACGCGGCGGTGAAGTTGCTGCACGCGTGCACCGGCAAGGTGATCGTGACCGGAATGGGCAAGAGCGGGCACATCGGCTCGAAGATCGCGTCCACGTTCGCCAGCACCGGCACCAGCGCGGTGTTCGTGCACCCCGGCGAGGGCATGCACGGCGACCTGGGCGTGATCGCGAAAAACGACCTGGTGCTCGCGCTCAGCTATTCGGGCAACTCGCCGGAGATCCTGGCGATCCTGCCGTCGATCCGGCGGATCGGTGCGCCGCTCGTGGCGATGACGGGCAAGGCCGATTCGCCGCTCGCGTCCGCCGCCAGCGTCGTGCTCGACTGCCGCGTGGACGAAGAGGCGTGCCCGCTCGGCCTCGCGCCGACCACCAGCACGACCGCGAGCCTCGCGCTCGGCGACGCCCTTGCCGTCGCGCTGCTCAAGAAGCGGGGGTTCTCGGCCGAGGACTTCGCGTTGTTTCATCCGGGCGGCGCTCTCGGCAAGCGGTTGCTGCTGCGCGTCGACGACGTGATGGTGTCGGGCGACCGTGTGCCGCGAGTGCAGGGTGGGTGCCGCGTCTCCGAGGCGGTGGTCGAGATGTCGTCGAAGCGCATGGGCATCACGGGGGTCTTCGACGACGACGGCGTGCTCATCGGGTGCCTGACCGACGGCGACCTTCGTCGCGGCATGCAGGCGCATGCGGATCTCTTTCAGCGGCCTGTGAACGACGTCATGACGCGCACGCCGCGCGCGCTGCCTCTCGGCACAATGGCGGTGGATGCCCTACGGCTCATGGAGTCGGCGCGCATCTGGGTGCTCTTCGTCACCGACGCGCCCGAATCGCGTCGCGTGGTGGGCGCGCTGCACATGCACGACCTGCTGCGCGAAGGGCTCGAATAGCCCGCAGCGTCGCGGTCACACGCGATAGACCATCGCCCCGAACGCGATGCCCGCGCCGACCGACGCGCCGAGAATGATGTCGCCGCGCTTCACGCGGCCCGAACGGATCGCGCGTTCGATGTTGATCGGCAGGAGCGCGGTTCCGCAGTAACCGATGCCGTCGTGCGTGGCGGGGATGCGATCGGGCGCGATGCCGAGGTCGTCCGCGACGGCCACACCCCACTCCGGCAGGATCGTCGAGGCAACGAAGAGCGACACGTCTCCCGCCGCAAGACCCGCGCGGTCCAGCGTGCGGCGGCAGATCGCGGGCATCAGCCGCGCGGTTTCGCGCGCCATCGCGTCCATGTCGATCGTGAAATGCCAAAGTCCCTTTTCGATCGTCTCGCGCGTCATGCGCGGGCGCACGTAGGTGCCGGGGTCCTTCGCCCAGAAGGCTTCGATGTGTGTGGGATCGTTACCGATCTCCAGCGCGAGAATGCCCGAGTCATCGTCGGTCTTCGCGAGCAGGCACGCCGCCGCGCCGTCGCCGAACCACGGCGTGACGCCCGCGCCGGTCGGCTCGTGACGCAGGTACGTCGAGAACAGATCGCACGCCGCGAGCAGGACGAGATCGAAGACGCCGCCGTCGATGAAGGTGCGCGCGACATCGAGCGAGTGCAGGAATCCGCCATCGCACGCGCGTGCATCGAGAATCGCCGCGCCGGGCAGCGCCCATTCTTTTTGCAGAAACGCCGCGTTGCCGGGGAACTGGTGATCCGGCGTGACGGTGGACGCGACAATGGCGCGAACGGCCTCTCGCGCGCGCCCGGCATCGGCGAGGGCGATGTCGGCCGCCGCCGCGAGCAGCTTGGCGCCGGTCTCGTCGCCGCCGACGTACCGTCGCTCGCTCGTGCCGGCACGGAGCGCGATCTGATCCGCGTCGATGCCCAACGTGCGTGCCAGCTCCGCGTTGTCCACGCGGCGCTCGGGAAGCGAACTCGCGGCGGCCAGAATTTTCACGCCCATGGTGTGCCTCGAATCAGAAACGAATCGTGATGGCGGCCGAGGTGAATCCGGCGCCGAAACCCGCGGCCACGACGAGCGACCCGTCGCGAATGAGCCCCGATGCGCGCGCCTCGAAGATGACGCCTGGGATCGTGGCGGCCGTCGTGTTTCCGTAGCGGTCGATGTTGTTGAAGATCTTTTCGTCGGGGATGTTCATCGACGAGCCGACCCATTGGTTGATGCGCAGATTCGCCTGATGGAACGCGAAGCAGTCCACGTCGGCGAGTGCGTGCCCGGTCTTTGCGAGCACCTCGTTGATGATCTCGGGCAATTCCTTCACGGCCTGGATGAAGACGGCGCGCCCGCGCATCTTCGGCCAGACCGCTCCGGATTCGTACATCTCCATGGTCAGGCGCGGGTGCTCGAAGCTGCGTTCCGCGTCGGTCCAAAGGTCCTCTGCGTGCGTGCCGTCGCCGTGCAGCGCCACGGCGAGCACGCCCTTGCCGTCGGCGTCGTCGCCCGCTTCCATCACGAACGCGCCCGCGCCGTCGCCGAAGATGACGGCGATGTCGCGCGAGCGCGAGTCGAACTCCAGACCGCCGCTATGCACCTCGGAGCCGATGACCAGCACGCGCGTTGCGCGACCGGTACGGATGTACGCGTCGGCGATCGCGATGCTGTAAAGAAATCCCGTGCACTGGTTGCGCACGTCGATCGCGGGCACGGGTTCGAGCCCGAGCCGTCGCTGGATGAACGGCGCGTTGCTCGGAAACGAGTAGTCGGGCGAGATCGTCGCGGCGACGAGCAGGTCGATGTCGCCCGGGCCGACCCCGGCCTCATCCATCGCCGTCTTCGCGGCGATCTCGGCCATGTCCACATTCGTCATGCCGTCCGGCGCGTAGCGCCGCGCCTTGATGCCGGTGCGCTGCGAAATCCACTCGTCGTTGGTATCGATCAGCTTCGACAGTTCGTCGTTCGTGACGACGTGGTCCGGCACGAAGAATCCGACCCCCGCGACCTTTGCGCAAACTCCCATCTCGTTGCCTCACACTTCCGCCGCGCGCAGCGTCCGCGCCGCGTCCTCCGGCAGGACAGAGTTGATGTAGCAATCGGTGGCGCGCTCGAATCCCGCCGCCCGACCGAGCCGCGTCGTCCATTCGACGTGCCAGTGAAAATCGCCGTGCAGTAAAGGGTTTCGGGGCTGCGTGTGCAAGACCCAATTGTGGTCGAATCGAGAGAGCACCTTGCGCATGCGGCGCGCCACGGCGATCAGAGTCGCGGCCACGTCGCCCAGCACATCCTCGGTCGCCTGCTCGAAGCGCGCGGCGTGCGTCGTCGGCGCGATCCACGTCTCGTACGCGAAGCGCGGCGCGAAGGGTGCGAAAGCGGCGGCGCGGTCGCGGCCCGCTATCCATCGCACGCCCGTCTCGCGCTCGCGCGCGATCACGTCGCACATGAGGCACCGGCCCGTAGCCGCGCGATGCGAGTCGAAGCTCGCTGATTCCCGCACGAGCGGCTGCGGCACAAAGGGCAGAGACAGGATCTGCGTGTGCGGGTGGACGAGCGACGCCCCCGCCTCGCGGCCCTCGTTGTGAAAGATCTGGGTGTAGAGCCAGCGCGCATCCCGCGAGTGGACGGCAGCGCGGTCGCGCAGAATCGTCAGCACCTTTTGCGCCTCGTCCGCGCTCGCATCGGCCCAGGTCCAGCGGTGATCGGGGTGTTCGATCACCACCTCGTGCGCGCCGACACCCGGCTCGGCGATCTCCCAGGCAAGATCGTGCGACGCCAAACCCGCCGATTCGTTCAGCGCGGGAAACTTGTTGGGCACGACCCGCGCGCGCCAGCCCGGCGTGTCGGGCGCGTCGGGCGCGTTTTGGCGCACCGCGAAGATCTCGGGCGGCGTTTCGTGCTCGCGCCCGGGGCAGAAGGGACACTCGCCGCTCTCGGTCGGAGGATCCGCCTTCGCAAAGGCGTAGGGCCGATTCGCCCGATCGGGCGCGATGATGACGCGGTGGCCGCCAAAGGGATCGACGCGGATCTGCGCGTGCGCCCTGTGAGCCTCGGTCACGCGCGTCAGTCCTTGGCGCCGGTGAGGACGGTCAACGTGAACGACGCGGAGAGGGCTCGGCCGGGTTCGATCGACACCGTGCGATACGCGACGAGGCACGTGCCCTGATAGGTCCGCTCGAAGCCGCCTTCGGACTGGGAAACGGTTTCGATGGGATACTGGCGCAGCAGCGCCTTCGATCCCAAATCGACCGACATGGTGAAGTCTTGCCATCCGTCGTGAAGGGCTGCGAGCGAGGTCTCGGCGTCGTACGACTCGCGCGGCGATCGGCGAAGTCCGTTCACGGTGACCCAACGGTCCGTCGCGTCCGCGGCGAGCAGCGTGAAGTTCATCTCGGTCGCCCACACGAAACGCACGGGGGTCGCGCCGGTGTTCGTGAAGCGGTAGCTCACGACGAACTCGGGCGTGTCGGCCGCGATGCGAAACTCCTTTTCCATGCGAATCGGCGTGACGACGCCGTCGATGGTGATGTCCGCGGATGCGACGAGCCGGGCGCCGGGCGCCGCGGGTTCGGGTTCCACCGAAAAGTCATAGCGCAGATCGGCCAGCCGTCCGGCGGATTCGGGAGCATCGGCCAGCACCTGCTCCATCGTCGGAGTCTCGGCGAACACGCGGTCGCGAAACGCCACGCGCGTGTGACGGTCGTAACGCAGGTACTCCGCGAGACCCGTCTCTTTGGCGACGACGATGTCGTGCGCGCTCACCACGCCGTCGCTCGCGGACGTGGACGCCTGCCGCACGCGGTCGTGATAAATCTCGCGGCGGCGCGTCATGACATTCGTGATGTCGAAGTTTTGGCGAACGAGCACAAGATCGGCGAGCGTGCCGCCGTCGGTGGGGTTCACGACCGCGCGATACCATGGCGATTCGAGGATCACGTCGCGCCGGCCGTCGAGATCGAAGTCGACCACCTCCACGCGCGCGCTCGACGCGCCGCCGTTCAGCATGAGATCGGCGTAGCTCTCGGCCTGCGCGAGATGGCGCGTGACCGCGTCACGAAGGTAGTTGAGGTAGAGTCCGCCGAAGAGTCCGTGCCAGTAAGCGCAGTTGCACTGGCCCTTCATGAGCGCGTTCATGGCGAGCGTCGTGTGCGCGGAGACGTCGGGACAACGGGCGATCTTTTCGGACACGCGCAGCATGCGCTTGTGCAGCCGATTCGCCTCGTCGTACTTCACGAGAAAATTGTCCCAAAATCCGCCGCGGATGAACCGCTCCGACTGCTCCCACTCGTCGCGGCTCTTCAGGTCCTCGCCGAGTTTTTCCAGCGCGACGCCGGCCTCGGTCGGCAGCGCCCACTGCGTCATCTCGTGATAGCTCGTCGCCGGCAGGTAGGCGCGGCCGGTGGCGGGGACGCGGTCGAACGCGTCCGAGAGCGTGGCGGTCGTCAGCCAGTCGGCGTTTTTTGCGAGCTCGTCGAAAAAGCGCTCCAGCCACTTTCGCTCGTAGACCCAATCGTAGGTGTTGGGCCACAGACCGAACTTCTCGCCGTCGTCGCCATACGTCACGCACGTCCCCGGCGACGCCTCGCCCAGACGTTTCAGTATCGCGACCGTCTTTTCGGGCTCCGCGAACGGGATCGCGTAGCGAAGGTCCTTGCGGATCGGGAAGATGTGCACGGCCCGGCCGAGCTTTTCGGCGACGTAGTGGCCGATCATGGCATCGGGCTCGACGCCGGATGCGCGGAAGTGGCTTTCGTCGAGCAGCGTGTACTCAACACCGTTATCCGCGAGCAATTCGGGCAGGCCGGGCTCCCAGATGCGCTCGGTGAGCCAAATGCCGCGCGGACGCCGGCCGAATCGTCGCTCGACGTACGCGGCCATGGTCTCGATCTGCTTCGCGGCGTCGCGGCGCGGGATGATCGTGAGGATGGGCTCGTAATAGCCGCCGCCAAGGATCTCGACGCGACCGGCATCGACGAAGGCGCCCAGCCGCTTGAGGTAGCCGCTCTGGTGCTCCTCCATCCAGTCGAGCAACGGCCCGGAGGTGTGCAGCGAGACGCGGACGGTCGGGTGATTCTGCAAGACGTCGAGAAACGGCGCGTAACTCTTGCGAAACGCGTCGTCGAATACGTGGCCGAAGTTTCCCACCGGCTGGTGATTGTGCAGCGCGATGCAGAAGGTCACGGGGTTTTTCACGTCCGGGGGCTCCTGGGCAGGGAAATCGGCGCGGATTTAGGGCATGGCCGCGCCTCTTGTCAATGACGCGGCCACATATTTAGGCGCATGGACGATCTTTAGTCGACCACCGCCCCCTTGGGAACGACGACGATGCCCTTTTTCGTGATGTGGAACCGCGCGCGGTCGGCTTCCTCATCGTATCCGATCTTCGCCCCCGGTTTGATGTGGGCGTGCTTGTCGATGATCGCGTTGCGCACCTGCGCGTGGCGGCCGATCACGACCTCGTCGAGCAGAATGGAGTGATCGACCTTGGAATACGAATTGACGCGCACGAACCGGGACAGGACGCAGCGGTTGAGCCGCCCGCCGGAAACGATGCAGCCCTCGCTCACCAGCGAGTCGGTGGCCACGCCCATGCGCTTGTGCTCGTCGTCGGCGAATACGAACTTCGCCGGCGCGGCGGGGTGCGCAAAGGTGTGGATCGGCCACGCCTGGTTGTGGATGTCGATCACCGGCGTCACCGAGACGAGGTCCATGTTCGCGGCGAAATAGGCGTCGAGATCTCCCACATCGCGCCAATAGCCGACCTCGCGGTCGTGCATGCCGGGCACGCGGTTCTTCGAAAAGTCGTAAGCGTACATTCGCCCTTCGGTCATGAGCGTCGGCAGGATGTCCTGGCCGAAGTCGTGCTTCGAGTCGGAGCGCTTCGCGTCGCGCTTGAGCACGTCCACGAGCGGGTCGATGTCGAAGATGTAGTTGCCCATGCTGGCCAGAGCCCATCCGGGGCGATCGGGGATCTCGCGGGGCTTCGTCGGCTTTTCCTGAAACCCCACGACCTTCCAGTCGTCGTCGACCTCGATGACGCCAAAGGACCGCGCCTCTTCGACCGGCACCGGAATCGCCGCGATCGTGCAGGCCGAGCGCATCGCGAGGTGGACCACCACCATCTGGCGAACGTCCATCTTGAAGATGTGATCCGCGCCGAAGACGCACACGATCTTCGGGCGTTCGTCGGTGATGAGGTTCATGTTCTGATAGATCGCGTCCGCGGAGCCCTTGAACCAGTCGGGTCCCGTGCGCTGCTGCGGCGGCACCGCCTCGACGTAGTGCCCGACCATCG
>CAZPJD010000261.1:0-18848 GCA_964586775.1 uncultured bacterium
CAGCGGGCCGATGATCGCCGCACCGATCTTCCATGCGAGCAGAATGCCGACCACCAGAGCGACGACGGTGGACGCGAGGGCGATCATGGTCGCGCGCTGATTCGCCGCCTGAACCGCCGGGCCCAGGGCATCCTGACGGTCTTTCATCTTCCCCTGAATTTCCTCGCTCGCGGCTGCCAACTCAGGACCGATCACGCTGAATGTGTTCTTGAACAGGCCATCCATGTCGTTGATGGTCGCGATCAGGTCTTCGGCGCTGTTGTGGTAGGCGTCGGCCTTCGTTTTGGCCTCGTCCATGGCGACCCGAAGATCCGCGCTTTGCAGGGCCGCATCGAGCGTCTTCAACCCGCCCAGCAGCCGCTGGTATTCCTCCGCCGCGTTTGCGGTGTGCTTCGGGTTCGGGTCGTCCATGAACTTCCAGATGCTGAGCCTCATCCCCATCAGACTTCGTAGCGAACGTGCGGTCGCGCCCATCGCCTCGCCGTCGCCGGTCGCCGCCGCAAGGATTTTTCCGAGCGCCGCTTCGACCTCGGGCCCCAGTTTGTCGACCCCTTCTTCCGCAGCCTCGTGCTTCACTCGAATCTCGAAGAGTTTTGCCGCGCCGTCACGGTAGACCGCGAATTTATTTGCGATATTTTCGGCGTCGGCCAACGTCTCGACCTGCAAATCTCCCGGCGGAAACTCCTTTTCCAGACGGTCCTTGAGGTCCGTCAGATCCTTGCCAACCTCCGCAAAGTGCTCCTCGAATACCTTTTGAAAGGCCGCGTCGCCCGTATCGTCGAACTCCATGAGCGCAAGGCGCGCCGTCAGGAGGTCGGCATCGATTCGCGCCAGAGTGTTGCGAATCTGGGCCGTCTGCCGATACTCATCGAATCCGCCTCCCGCTTTGGTCAGTCCCCATCCTCCGACGCCGGCGACGACCACCACGAGCGCCAAAACAACACCGAATCCCACCTTGATCTTCCTTGCCAGCATCCAGTCGCTGAAATGGAACATGTCACTCCCCAAGAGCCGGGCAAACCGCCCGGAAAAAGAAACGCGCACCGCCATTTGAATTCGGGTCGCAAGGACCCATTTCCCACACGGCTATCGGGGAGACGGGTGAACTCGATGAGGAAAATTCACGTCCACTTGCAGGTTATTTTATGTAACCGTTCTTTCACCCCGGAATTTGTTGGGGCTCCTGAAACCGCGACAAGGGCGAAAATCCGCCGATTCAGCCCCCGCTTCGCGGCTCGAACTGAAACACGGCGTGCGCGATGGAGAATTCGTCGGCGACGAAGTGACGCAGCCGATGCGCCAGCTCGCTCTGCTCGGCGAGGGGCAGCTCGCGTGCAAGCTCCACGTAGGCCGTCATCGAGTGCATGCCCGAGGTGATCGTCCACACGTGAACGTCGTCGATGTCGGCGATCTCGGCGAAGGCCGCGCGCACGCGCGCCACCACGGCCTCCGTCTTTACGTCGCGCGGGGCTTCTTCGAGCAAAATGCGCACGGAATCGCGCGTGAGCCCCCACGCCCAGATCAGAATCACGACGCAGATCAGCACCGACAGAATCGGATCGATCCACACCCAGCCGGTCGCACGAATCACGAGTGCGCCACCCACGATGGCCAGCGACGAAATGGTGTCGCCGAGCATGTGCAGAAAGGCCGAGCGAAAGTTCAAGTCGTCGTGTCCGACCCCCGAGAGGACGAACGCGGTAAGCACGTTCACCGCGAGGCCGACCAGCGCGACGACGAGCATCTGCCCGGCAAGGATCGGCTGCGGGTGCATCAGGCGGTCGTATGCCTCGCGGGCGATGAAGCCCGTGATCAGAGCCAGCGTGACGGCGTTGAAGAGCGCGGCGAGCACCTCGACGCGATAGAGGCCGAAGCTGCGCTCGGGTGTGGTGGGGCGCGACGCGACCGCGATCGCGATGAGACTGAGGCCGAGCGCAAAGGCGTGCGTGAACATGTGCCCCGCGTCGGAGATGAGCGCGAGGCTGCCGGTCCACAGGCCGCCGACGATCTCGACCGCCATCGTCGTTGCCGTGATCGCCACCGCGATGCGCAGGCGCCGACGTTCCTCGGGCCGATGTGTCACGCCGTGGGAGTGGCCGTGGGAATGATCGCCGTGATGATCGTGATCGTGGCCGTGATCGTGGTCATGATGATGACCGTGATCGTCATGATGGACTTCGTCGTGATGGCCGCCGCCGGCGCGCAGCGCGTCGAGGGGCTTGTGCTCGTGGCGCATGTTCGCCCCCTCTTATCGCAGCACGAGCCGCAGCGTGTCCTGCAGCTCGGCCACGGCGCGCTTGGTCCGACCGTCCTTCACCGCGTCGATGATGCAGTGCTCCAGGTGGTCCTCCAGCAGTTCCTTGCGCGCCGCCTCGAGCGCCTTCATCACGGCGGACATCTGCTGGAGCAGTTCGGCGCAGGAGCGGTCCTCGTCCACCATGCGGCGGATCGACTCGACGTGCCCGGCGATGCGCGCGAGGCGCTTGGCCACCGACTCGCGTTTTTTGTGCTGTCCTTTGCCCATATCCTATCCTCCTGGATAGGATATTACTCCATGCGCGGCACAGCACAAGAGAAACATCTGGGGGTCGTCGGGGCTATTGCAGAAAGGCCGTCACGTCGGCGGCGAGTCGCATCATCGCCTTCTCGAAAGCGGCGTGCTCGGCGCGGCGCACCGTCTCGTACGAATTCGCGTCGGACGACGTGGTGCGCGTCAGGTAGTCCTCGCTGAACACGCCCGACCAGACCACGACGCCCGTGCGCACGTGCAGCAGCACGGCCTCGACATTGCAATACGAGCGGGACTCGCTGGCCGCGAACTTCTTCTGGCTCGTATACGTCCAGTTCGCGCTGCGGTAGACGAGCAGGAGTTCCGACTGAAAGCGCGCCGCCGCCTCGCGCAGTAGCGGGATCGACATGTCGCGTGGCACCAGCATCGACGGCATCATCCGCGCGTCGTTCACGCGCGGCGCGGTCTTGAGCGCCGCGAGGAACCGCTCGGTCCACTGGCGGTCGAGCGCCGCGAATTCCTCCGACCAATACCCATACTCGGGCCGCTGCTGAAACTTCACCACGGAGATCCGCGCGCTCTCGGGCAGCGCGATGGTCGCGCCGAGGATGGCCGCGATGTCTTCGCCCGAGATGACGGCCTTGTCGCTCGCGAACAGCGACGTGGTCAGATCGACGCCGCCGCGGTAGTCGACGCCCGTGTCCGCCGCGGGCGCCTGCGCCTCTTTGCGCGGCACGCTTGCGCACGCGGTGACAAGCGACGCGAAGACCATTGCGAGAACAGCGACGCACGCCCACAAGACGGTGCAACGACGCGGCATGGAATCCCCCGGAATTCGGCGGTTATTGCAGGATCGCCCGCACGGCGGATGCGTAAATCTGCTCCGTATCGAGCGAGAAGTCGAGGTCTTCCTCGTAATGATCGGGGTGCCCCATCGGATGCCGATCCGCCGCGGGCACCATGTAGCCGATCGCGTCGCCGCACAGGCCCAGATGCATGAGGACCGGATCGGGCGCGAGGTGCGCGAATCCCTCCATCGCGTGGAACCCGGTTTCGCCCCACTCCTCGCCGAAGTCGACGACGCTCGCCTCGCGGCCGATCACCGTTTCGGGAAACGTCTCGCCCGGCGACGAGATCATGGCGACCGGCCCCACGCGCACCAGGGCCAGCCGCTCGTCGGCGCAACCCAGCGGCCCGCAGAACGCGCGGTCGCCGCGCACCAGATCGGCCCAGTCGTACTCGACGAGCCCGGCCACGAAGGCGGCCATCATGATGGGATTTCGCACGGGAATCGCGAGGGGCTCGACACGCACCGAAAAATCGGGGCTCGCGTCGAGGCTCGCTGACTCGATCGCGTCCGCCGCGATATCCGCGATGACGTAGCCTAGGCTGCGCGCCTTGTCCCAGCCGGGTTCCTGCCAATACGTCGGCTCGCCGCCGTCCAGCACCGGGTCGCCGTTTTCGTCGCGCGCGGGCACCGCAACGCCCGTGGGTGTCGAAAGCCCGCCCACCGCGCCGGTGACATAGATCGCGACGCCGCCGAGGCGCGACTCGATCCGCTCGCGGGTCCAACGCGGAAAATCCGCGGACACCATGTTCTGCCCGATCATCACCTCGGGATGCGAATGCCAGTTGACGAGCGTGGCGACCGCCCCGCCGCCCTCGCCGACGAACGACGCAACCGCGAGCGATGGCATCGTCACGTCGGGCTCGCGAATGTCGGCGATGAGGGTGGGCTCGTTCGAGAGGGGATCGTAAACCTCCGCGCTCGCCGCGCGCATCGTCACCGGTTCGAGCCGCGACCACGTGTCGATCACCAGATCGATCACGGTGTCCTGCAAAAAGCGCATGTAGGTGGGCGAGACGCCACTATCCAGCAGGCTCGGGCCGTACACGCCCACCAGATCGGGCGCTTCGTGCGTGTGCGTGGAAGCGATGAGCACGCGGTCGGGATCGAGGCCGAATTCGCCGAGCGCGTCGCGAATCTCGCGGATGCGCGAGAGCGTGAAGCCGGTGACGTCGAGGGCGACATACACGACGTGCTCGCGGCCCTTGGCCAACGCAATCGCGCGGGCCTCTAGGTCGTCGTGAACGCCCTCGCCCGCGCGCGCTGGCCAGATGCCGCCCAGGTACACGGGTTCGGGATGATTCGCCGCGTTCGGCGAGATGACCGCGGCACCCGCCGCCGCGTAGAGCCGCCCGTCGTCCGGCGGCCAGATGCCGTTCAGGTCGGGCGCGTCGTCGTCGTCCGGGACCACGTTTTCGAACGGGGTCGGATCGGCGGCGTCGTCGCCCTCGTTCGTGTCGAACGCGCAGGCGGACGCGAGAACCAACAGCAGGATCAACAGCGCGGTCCGCATACCCGTCACTTCTTCGAAATATGAATCGGCGCGCCGGCGGCGACCTCCGCCGCCTCCATCACCGCTTCCGAGAGCGTCGGGTGCGGATGGATCGTCGCCGTCAGATCCTCGAGCGTCGCGCCCATCTCGATCGCCAGCGCGACCTCGGCGATCAGCTCCGACGCGTGCGGCCCGACGATTCCCGCGCCCAGAATGAGCCCGCTGGCTTTGTCGGCGATGATTTTCGCAAAGCCCTCCGTCGTGCCCATCGTGCGCGCGCGGCCGAGCGCGGTGAGCGGGAATCGCCCGACCACCACGTCGCGCCCGTCGGCCTTGGCCTCGGCCTCGGTCAGGCCCGCCGTCGCGATCTCGGGGTTCGTGTAGACCACCGCGGGCACGGCGCGGTTGTCGTACGCCGAGGGCAGCCCGGCGATAACTTCCGCCGCGACCTTGCCCTGCCGGCTCGCCTTGTGCGCCAGCATCGGCCCGGGTGTCACGTCGCCGATCGCGTAGATGTGCGCCACGTTCGTGCGGCATTGCTCGTCGATGGCGATCAGCCCGCGCTCATCGGTCGCGACGCCCGCCGCGTCGAGGCCGAGCCCGTCGGTATTCGGCCGCCGCCCGACCGCGACGAAGACCTGGTCGAACGTGCGTTTCGAGATCTTGCCACCCGTTTCGATCTCGGCGGCGAATCCGGTTTTCGACTTCTTGAGCGCGACGACCTTCGCTGAGAGCAGAACCGCCTCGAAGGTCTTGCCCGCATTCTTCGCCACCACGCGGGCGAGATCGGGCTCGGTGCCCGGCAGCAGATTCGGCGTGAGTTCGACGACCGTGACCTTCGAGCCGAGCCCCGCGTACACGAACCCGAGCTCGAGGCCGATGTAGCCGCCGCCCACGACCAGCAGCGACTTGGGCACCGACGGCACGGCGAGCGCGTCCGCCGCCTGCCACACGGGCACGCCCTCGGCGAAGGGCGGCACAACCGGTCGCGAGCCGGTCGCGATCACGCACTGGTCGAAATCGATCGCCGAGACCTCGGGCGACGAGTCGTCGTCGCCGGTGATCTTGATCGACGTGGGGCTCGCGAAGCTCGCGCGCCCATGGACGATCTCAACGCCCCGCGCCTTGAGCAGTTGACGCACGCCACTCGTGAGCCCTTCGACAACCGACGCCGTGTGTTTGCGCAGCGCCACCGGGTCGATGGTGAGCCCCGAAATTTTCACGCCGAACGCGGCGGCATCGCGCGCGGCCTGCACCACCTCGACCGCGTGGATGAGCGTCTTCGACGGGATACACCCCTCGATCAGGCACACGCCGCCGGGGCGCTCGCGCAGCTCGACAAGGGCGACCTCCTTGCCCAGATCCGCCGCGCGCAGCGCCGCGACGTAGCCGCCGGGTCCGGCGCCGATGACGGCGACCTGCGTCTTTTCGCGAATGCTTCCGACGACCATGCGCGCACCGCCTCTTGTGGGAAGGGCGCATTGTAGGGAGCGGCCCGCGCGCGGGCAAGTTTGGCGGTGAAATCCGATTTTGTCTTTGGTCGCGGCGAGGCGTAAGCTGTTTCCGACATCACACTCGGGAAAGGGCGCGGCCATGCGGAACCTCCACCTCTGCCAAACGCTCGCGATTCTGTTCGCTCTGGCGACTCTCATCGCAGGTTGCGACTGCGATGACGACGATGACGACGACTCGGGCGGCGGCGCGGACGACGACACGGACGATGATGACGACGACGCGGATGACGACAGCGACGACGATCTGGATGACGACGCCGAAGGCGAGTGTCTGAACACCGAAACCGACCTCGATTACGACTGCAACGATTCCACCGACGAATGCCAGACTTTCACCTACGACGATGACGGAAATCTGCTCACGGAAGCGATCGACATCGGCTGCGACGGGCCGAACGCGGGCGACACCTGCTACGCGTACGCATATGACGCCGACGGCAACAACACCGCCCGCACGCGCGACGACGACTGCGACGGCGCGGACGACGTCTGCTACGAGATGACCTACGACGGGAATGGCAACGAGATCACGTATCAGTACGACACCGACTGCGACGGCAGCGTGGAGTATTGTGCCGAATCGACATTCGACGCGCAGAATCGGGAAATCAGCTACACCTCGGACACCGATTGCGACGGCACGGACGACGAGTGCGGCGTGTTCATCTACAACGCCGACGGTCTTGTCGAGGAGAGACGAGCGGACGAGGGTTGCGACGGCACCGACGACCGGTGCCACACCTCGACCTACGACGAAAACGGCAACGAAATCGCTTACGACACCGATACCGGCTGCGACGGCACGGTGGACGACTGCTCGACGACGACCTTCAACGAGGACAATCACCCGATCGCCTACACCGTGGACGTGTTCTGCAACGGGCCGAGCGTCGAGGACTGGTGCGGGACGCTTGTGTGGGACGGCGACTTGCAGATGTCCAGCGCAATGGACTTCGGGTGCGATGGCAGCGACGACCTGTGCTTCGAGAACACGTGGGAGTGCTGAGAGCGGCGTCGCGCGCGAACGATGTTGTCCGTTGCGGAAGTAGAAACCCTGTCGGCCCCGCGGGCCGACAGGGCGTTCCCCTTCCGAGGGGCCGGAGCCGGGCGGCGACGCCGTTGCCCGGATGAATTTCAAGGCGGGCGAGACGAGGGTGGCGCGGGAATGCGCAATCGAGTCACCCCGCTTCCGCATTCTCAGCGGGCGTTTCGGGGAATTCCGGGAACGACGCCCCGACAGGCCGAGGGCGGCATGATCTCCGATCGCAGTTCCGCCGTGCGCAGGCGAGAAGCCATCGGCTTGCGCCGAGCGCCCGCTCGCCTATCATCGACGCATGCGCCCCGCCGACAAGTCGAAGGTGCTGATCGAGGTGATCAGCCGGGTGAAGGAACGTCATCTCGCGCGCGCCGCCGCGAGCGACGAGGCGTACCTCGACCATCTGATTCACGAGACGATCTACTTCGAAGACGAGCGCGTCCGCACCGATCGCCACACGGTGCGTCGCGACGAGGACCGCGCATGGCTCGGCGCGATCCGCCGCCGCTTTTCGCACGCGAGCGAGATCGAGAAGAAGCGCCTGCTCGTCGATATCGTGGAGCGCCATGCCCACGAGATCATGGGCCACTTCAGCGAGCCGGTGTACGACCTGTCCACGAGCGTACTGCCGCGCGGGCTGGGCATGATCCTTCAGCCGTGGTCGCCGCTTCGACTCATGCGCGAATTCCCGAACCTGCCCGACGTCGCGAGCAGCGTGGTGCTGCAAGGCGAGATCGAGCGGATGCGAAAGCTCGAAAAGCTCGGCACGCTGATCCTCGCGCCCACGCATCAGTCGAACATGGACTCGCCGGTGATCGGTTACGCGATCTTCATGCTCGGCCTTCCGCCTTTCACCTACGGCGCGGGGCTCAACCTCTTCGAGCACCGCTTCCTCGGCTGGTTCATGCAGCGGCTCGGCGCGTACAAGGTCGACCGGCTCAAGCGCCACTCGCTCTACAAGGACGTGCTCAAGGAATACGCCACGGTCACGATCGAGATGGGCTATCACAACCTGTTCTTCCCCGGCGGCACGCGCAGCCGTTCGGGCGCGGTGGAGCACAAGCTCAAGCTCGGCCTGATGGGGTCGGGCGTGCAAGCGTATTACAACAACCTTCGCCGCCGCAAAGACAAGCCACGCGTTTTCATCGTGCCGTGCACCATCAACTACCAGCTCGTGCTCGAGGCCGCGTCGCTGATCGAGGACCACCTGAAGGAAGCGGGCAAGTCGCGCTACATCATCGTGGACGACGAGTTCTCGATGCCGTCCCGCATCTACACGTTCCTGCGCAACTTCGTAGCGCTCGACGAACGCATTCACATCACGATCGGACGCCCGATCGATCCCTTCGGCAACGACGTGGACGACGAGGGCGTATCTCGCGACGCGCACGGGCGGGAGATCGACATCGAGGGCTATCTGAAACGGCGCGGCGAGCTCGTGGACGACGCCGATCGCAATACGCAGTTCACGCGGCTCGTGGGCGAGCGCGTGGTCGGTTCCTTCATGGCCGATTCGGTCATTTTCTCCACGCACGCCCTGGCGTGGACCGTCTTCGAGCGCCTGCGCGCGCTGTGCCCCGACCCCGACTTCTACCGTTTTCTGCGCGCGGCCGCCTATGACATCGCGCTGCCCATGACCGACGTCTTCGCGGACCTGGCCCGAACCATGGACGCCCTGCGGGCGATGTCCTCGCGCGGGCGAATGCGTATCTCGGACGCCATCGCTCAGGACGAACCCGAGCGCGTGGTGCAGCGGGCGCTCCGCCTGTTCTCGTGTTATCACGCCAAACCCGTGCTCACGCGCCACGGCGACCGCCTGTTCCCCACCGACATGAATCTGCTTTACTACTATCGCAATCGCCTCTTCGGTTACGGGCTCGAACGCGAGGTGCGCTTCGGAGCGAACGATGGCACCGCGTAAGGACCGCGTGTGCGTGATCGGCCGCGGCCGCATGGCCGCGACGCTGGCCTCCCTCGCCGCGCGCGGCGGGGCCGATGCCTGCCTGTGTCCCGGAACGACCGAGGGCGGCGGCGCGAACGCCTTTCGCGGAATGCGCGTGCCGCGCGAGGTGCGCATCCGCGAATCCATCGACCGCGACGCCCTGGCCGCCCCGCTCGTGATCGTGGCGACGGGCGCGGCCCGTGTGGGCGAACTGCTGACGGCGATCGGCGACCGACTGCGTCCCGATCAGTACGTGGTGCACGCGGCGCGGGGGCTGCTCGACGAGGGCGGCGAGCCGATCCGCGCGTCCCAAGTGATCGCCCGCGAGAGCGCCGTGCGCAAGATCGGCGCGCTCGCCGGGCCATTCCTGGCCGAGGAAGCCATGGCGGGCGAACCGGCGGCGCTGGTGGCGGCGTCGGGCTTCGCGGAGGTCCTCGCAGCGGTCCGCGATATCTTCGACGGTACGTCGGCCACGGTCTTTCGCTCCGACGACCTCGCAGGCGTCGAGATCGCATCGGCCCTCGCGCCCATCTACGCGATCGCCGCGGGCATTGCGGCGGGCGGCGGATACGGCGTGGCGGCTCGCGCGGCGCTGCTCGCCCGCTCGCTCGCCGAGATGGCGGCGTTCGGTTCATCGCGCGACGGCAAGACGCAGACCTTTCCCGGCCTGTCGGGTCTCGGCGATCTGTTCACGCTCGTCGCTGGCGAATCGTCGCCGCCGTTCATGTTCGGCCGGTTCCTCGCCGCGAAACCGTCCGCGAAAAGGTCCGATTCCGGCGTTGCGAGCGACGACGTGCGCGTGCGCGAGGCCGTCTGCACGGCGGGCGTGGTCGCGTCCGCCGCGGGCGCGGCGGGCATCGACATGCCGGTGCTGGGCATCGTTGCCCGAGCCATGGCGGACCATCGCGCAAAGCCCGGAGACGCCGCGGCGCTGGTGGGCGCGCGCGCCGTAAAGGGCGCCGACGCCGTCGATCCCGGCCGCGTCGAGATCCGCGGACGCGCCCGCGCACCGCAGGGCGGTCGCGGTAAAGCGTGAAGCGGGAAGTGGTTTGCTTTTGGAGAGAAGATGCTACACCGGGTGAAACACGTGACTGCTGGCGAAGCGTTTTCGTTGGACATCGTCTTCGACGACGGAAGATCAGCATGCATCGACGTTTCCGATTTCGTTGCAAAGGGCGGCGTCGCCGCACCTCTCGCCGACCCGCGAAGATTTCGTTCGGTTCGTCGGTCACGTGACGGAGGGTGCGTTCGATGGCCCGATACGGACGCGGAGCTATGCGCCCACTCGCTGTGGCTGCAAGCGTCCGCAATCGAGGAACGAGCCGCCAACAAGTCACCCCGTCGCGGCAAGGCGAACAAGACTCCGTCACGGCGAGGCGTGGCAGCCGAATCGCGAGCCGAAAGCACGTTGCGCTGAACAGCCGACCGATCAAACCTCGACGAGCGTGGGGCGTGTTTCACATGAGCGACCACGTCGCGGGACAGGGTCGAAATCGCGTCGCATGTTTCCCCTGATCCGCATCGACGAACGCGAGCTGCCCGCCGATTTCGCGGGCATCGTCGTCACGTGCGACGTGGACAAGACGTGGCTCGACACGGATTTCCACGGCGCGTTCGCCCTCGCGCGCATCCCGCTCGAATTCGCGGTGGATAAACGCACGGTGCCAGGCATGGCGACGGTGCTGCGCGAATTGCGTTTCGGGGGCGGCGAACGGAGCGCGCAGACGCCGCTGTATTTTTTGACCGCGAGCCCGCCGCAGCTTTCGCGCGTGCTGTTTCGCAAGATGCTGATCGACGGCGTCGAGGCCGACGGCATGACGTGCAAGAACTGGCGGCGCGTGCTCGCCACGCACCGCCGTCCCGCGTGGCTGCGCCGACAAATCGCCTACAAGCTGTGCGGCCTGCTGCATCAGCGCGCGCGCCTGCCCGTGGCCGCGCGCGAGATCCTGATCGGCGACGACGTCGAGAGCGACGCCGACGCCTACGCGCTCTACGCCGACCTCATCGCCGGGCGCGTCGCGCCGGACGAACTGACGCGCATCCTGACGCGTCACGGATGCGACCGCGACGAACGCGATTTCGTGCGCGAGGCGCTGGCCGCCGTGCCCGCGCATTCAGGGCGCGTCGAGACGATCTACATCCTGCTCGCCACCGGGGATGCCGCGTCGTTCGAGAGCTTCGGCGCGGCGCTGGTGCCGTGCCGCGACGCCCTGCAGATCGCGCTGCACCTCGCCGCGTCGGGCCGCGTGCGCGCGAAGACGACGGTCGAAGCGGCGCGCGAGCTGGCCCATCGTAGCGGCCTCGATCCCGCGATGGCGGCTTCGCGCGTCGCGGATCTCGTGGAGCGCGGCGAAATCGACGCCAAGAGCGCGCGGACACAGCACTCGGCTCTCGCGGACGCGGGCCTCGCCGACCCCCCGCCTGCGAGCTACAGCCGTGCGCGACGCCGGACGAAATCCGCCCGCGTTCATCCGCCGATGTGACTCCCCGCCTTTTCCCTTCCCCCTTTCCTTCGCCAAACCAAATAACTTCGCGCCCGAAAAATCCATTGTGTTATCATCCTCGCGAAACTTGGCCGGAGGTTTGCGATGTTCGATCGTTCGGGAAAAAGCAAAGCGGTGTTCACGATCCTCGCCGCGCTCGCCGTGTTTTCGTGCGCCGACGGATCGGGCGGCGCGGCTTCAAGTGCGACATACGAACAGGACGAGAGCGCGGCGCTCGATGTCGAAATGTACGGCTGCGGCAACGAAAAATTCGGACCGGTCGAGACGCTCTCGCTGGAGATTCTCGGCGGTGAATTGGTCGTCGCGCACACCGCAGAATACCGGGGCTGCGCCTGGGACCCGCTCATCACCGGCGAAATTGTCGGCGAATCGATCCGGATCGTGGAGGGCTTCGTCTGGCAGGGCGCGCAGGCCGGGTGCATGTGCGCCTACGACTACATCTATCGCATCCCCGGCGCGCAGGCGGGCGTGTATTCGCTGATCTACCGGGAGCTGGAGCAGGACGGCTCGGATTCCGAACTTCGCTGCGAGACGGAACAGACGATCGACCTGACCGGCGACGACCCGGTCGTGCTCATGATGGAATCGCTCGGCTGCTGATCGGCCCTCACATCGCCGCGGCCAGCTCCGTGCCCTGGCGGATGGCGCGCTTGGCGTCGAGTTCCGCCGCCACGTCCGCCCCGCCGATCAGATGCACGCGCACGCCGGACTTTTCGAGCGCGTCGAACAGGTCGCGGCGCGGTTCCTGGCCCGCGCAGACGATCACGTTATCCACGGCCAAAAGGCGCGACTTGCCGTCGACCTCGATGTGCAGGCCGTCGTCGTCCACGCGCACGTAGGTCACGCCCGCCAGCATGTGCACGCCACGGCGCTTGAGCTCCGTGCGGTGGATCCAGCCCGTCGTCTTGCCCAGTCCCTCGCCGACCTTGGTGGCCTTGCGCTGGCACAGCCAGATCTCGCGGGCCGACGGCAGCGGCGCGCCGGACTCGTCGGGCAGCAGGCCACCGGGCGCTGCGATGTCGCGATCGACGCCCCAGCGCGCGAGGAATTCGCCCTCGTCGCCCGCGTGCGCCAGATACTCCGCCACGTCGTGGCCGATGCCGCCCGCGCCCATGATCGCCACGCGCTTGCCGACGGGCTTTTTGTCGCGCAGCACGTCGAGATAGCCGAGCACCATGCGGTGATCGAGACCGGGAAGCTCCACGTTGCGCGGGGTGACGCCGGTGGCGAGCACGACGTCGTCGTAACCGCCGGCGGCCAGTTCGTCGGGCCGCGCGCGGTGGCCGAGGCGCACCGTCACGTCGAATTTCTTTAGCATTCGGTCGAAGTAGCGCATCGTCTCGTGGAACTCGTCCTTGCCGGGCACGCGCACCGCGAGGTTGAGCTGGCCGCCGATGCGATCGTCGGCCTCGTAGAGCGTGACCGCGTGACCGCGCTCGGCGGCGGTCGCGGCGAAGGCGAGCCCCGCGGGCCCCGCGCCCACGACGGCGATCTTCTTTCGCGCGGCGGCGGGCGAGATGACGAGCTCGGTCTCGTGACACGCGCGCGGGTTCACCAGACAGCTCGCGATCTTCAACTCGAAGATGTGGTCGAGGCACGCCTGATTGCACGCGACGCACGTGTTGATCTCGTCGGCGCGACCGGCGGCGGCCTTGGCGACGAAATCCGCGTCGGCGAGCAGCGGACGCGCCATCGACACCATGTCGGCGTGGCCCTCGGCGATTACGCGCTCGGCGTCGGCGGGATTGTTGATGCGGTTCGTGGCGACGAGGGGGATCTTCACCTCGCCGCGCATTTTTTTTGTCACCCAGGTGTATGCGAGGCGCGGGACCTTCATGGCGATGGTCGGCACGCGGGCCTCGTGCCACCCGATGCCGGTGTTGATGATCGTCGCCCCCGCGGCCTCGACCTCTTTCGCGAGACGCACCACCTCGCGCCACTCGCTGCCGCCCTCGACCAGATCGAGCATCGAGAGGCGGAAGACGATGATGAAGTCCGGGCCCACGCGTTCGCGGGTGCGTCGGACGACCTCGACCGGCATGCGGATGCGCCCGGCGAAATCGCCGCCCCATTCGTCGTTGCGCCGGTTGGTGCGCGCCGCGATGAACTCGTTGAGCAGATAGCCCTCGGACGCCATGATCTCGACGCCGTCGTAACCCGCGCTGCGCGCGAGGGCGGCGCAGGCCGCGTAGTCGTCGATGGTCTTCACGATCTGCTCGTGCGTCAGCTCGTGCGGCGTGAAGAAGTTGATGGGCGCCTTGACGGGTGACGGGGCGACGCTCTGCGGATGAAAGCCGTAGCGGCCCGTGTGCAGAATCTGCAAGGCGATCTTGCCGCCGGGGTCGTGCACCGCACGCGTGATGGCGACGTGGCGGTCGGCCTCCTCGCGGTTCGTGAGCTTCGCCGCGCCGGGGTAACCGCAGCCCTCGTCGTTGGGCGCGAATCCGCCGGTGACGATGAGCCCGACGCCGCCCGCCGCGCGCTCGGCGAAGTACGCCGCCATGCGTGCGAAGCCCTCCGGCGCTTCCTCGAGGCCCGTGTGCATCGAGCCCATCAGCACCCGGTTACGCAGGGTGGTGAAGCCCAGGTCGAGCGGTTCGAGCAGGTGCGGGTAGAGCGGATGTCGGGCGTCGATCATCTAGGTCCTCGCGAAACGGTGCGCTACGAGATCACGAAAAAGGGCGCGGTTTCCCGCGCCCCGTGGGTCTTGCGAATGGTGGGGACTAGAACATGTAGCCGAACTTGAGCTGCCAATTCATCGGCATGCGGGTCAGCGTGACGGTGGTGTCGTGATCCTGGCTGAACTTCGTGAACTCGCCCGAGAACTCCTCGGCGAGCATGTAGTCGACGCGCAGGCCCGTGCCCACGACGAAGTGCGACGACACGAAGTAGTCGACGCCCAGCGCGCCGGCGGCGGAGAACGCCATGGCGTCGAGGTCGCGACCGAAGCCGGTGAACTTCTCGAAATGCGCCGCGCCGCCCGCCTGCACGTAAACGCGGGCCGGAGAGTCGAGCAGGTAGACGCCGACGAGGCCGCCCACGCGCGAATCGATCAGCCGGAAGTCGAGTTCCGTTTCGTCGCGCGGGATGTCGCCGTCGAGGCCCGTGCCGTCGAAGATGTCGCGGTCGGACTTGTACAGATAGACGTGGTGCGCGCCCTCGAGCGTCACCGTGAAGGGGCTCGAGGTGATGTAGGTGAGCGCGAGCCCCAGACCCGCGGTCTGGTTGATGCGAAACGTATCTTCGATGGTGTCGGTGGCGTTGCCCCGGTCGTCTTCCCACTCGAAATCGGACTGGATGTCGAAGACGTGGATCTCCGGCACGAGCCACAGCACCACTCCCGAACTCTTCGGATCGCCGTCGGCGAACGCGCTCCCCGCGACGAGCAGCACGGCCAGTGCGACGACCCACACGCGAATCAGGACCTTCATACCGTTACCCTCAATGGTTTTGGGACGGACCCCGGGGAGCGCAAGTTGTCAACTTGTAGCCGCGCGCCCCGGGATTGTCAAGAAAACGCCCGTATTCGCGGCTGACCGAAAAACCCGTTTTTAGGCCGATTTGGCCGGGGTTGCGGGCGCAGGAGGTCTTCGCGGGGGATGGGACGACGGAAACGGTGAACGTTGCGCCTGCGCGATGGACGCGAGCGAGCGGACTGCGACGGCGCGCGTGACGACGATCGACGACCGTGGGCTATGCGACCCCGGTCATTGCGTACCGCGTCCCTCGAATAGGGGTGACATCCCAAATCTCCCCATTTACGCCGTTACGAATTCGAGGGAAAATTGGCGACTGTCCCTCATCCGGAGACCCAATGGACATCGATGACGCAAAGCGGTTCTGCGACGCATGGCTGCCGGCATGGACCGGCAATCGGCCCGAGGCGCTGCTCGAGTTCTACGCCGACGAGGCGGTGTATCGCGATCCCGCCCGGTCCAAGGGATTGCGTGGACGCACCGCTCTGGAAACGTATTTCGGCAAGCTGCTCGCCGCGAATCCCGCGTGGGTTTGGCGCGCGGTGAAGATCATGCCGACGACGGGCGGCTTCACGCTCAAGTGGGAGGCGCGAATCCCCACGCCGAAAGGCGAGTTGGTGGAGCAGGGCCTCGACATCGTCGAGATCGCAAGCGGACGCATCACGCGCAATGAGGTCTACTTCGACCGCGCCGCGCTGATCGCCGCCATGGCGGTGTGAGGCGGTTCGCATTGAACCGAGCGAAGAAACTCACGCCGGCTTGCTAACGCGAGGCGCGAACCCTACACTCGTTTCAGATCATCGAGGATCGCCGAGATGGGCACGGATTTTCAGCTCGAATCCCTTGTGGACGGACTGACAGAGGACGACAAACGCCTTCTCGGTCAGATCGCCCGTTTGCTCGCCGATCGCCGAGTCGGCGGCGGCGGGACGGTCGCGAGCGACGATGACCACTGGAACTATGAAGCGCTTCACGCCCTTTTCCGCGATGCCGACCATCCTGACGAAATCGACTACGCCCTGTCCGACGCCCGCGAAGTTTTCCACCGATGATCGAGGGCGAGATCTGCCTCGTGCCGTTTCCGACGGCGGAAGCCAAGGCGGGCAAACATCGTCCCATCCTGATTCTCGCCCGCGTCCCGGGACCATTTCGCGACTACGTGGCCTGCATGATCTCGTCACGGATTCATCAGCGGATTGATGGATTCGACATCCTCATTCATCCGGATGACGACGGATTTCCCCAAACAGGTCTTAAGGTCGCGTCACTGGTTCGCCTCGGTCGTCTGGCAACGCTCAACGAGTCGGTTTTCGTCGGATCCCTAGGTCACGTATCGGCCGATGTTCTTGTGACCGCACATCGAAATCTCAGGGAGTTGTTCGCCAACGAATGACAAACCGTCTCACGGCCTCACGCGCCACATCGGCGCGAGCTGCACGGGTCGGATCGCCGTTGGTGAAGACTTCGCCTCGTCGTTTTCCCACAGGTCGGCGGTGTCGAACATGTACTCGGCGAGGCCCGGCACCCCCGCGAAATCCGTCGGCGCGGTCTGGGCGATGCACGAATCGTCAGGCCGCGTGAGCGGATCGCGCACGAAGTCGACGAACACCTGCATCCCGCACGTCGGCTCCCCGCCGTACTCGCCGATCCACGAATCACTCATCACGCCGTGCGCCGAATACGGGAATTGCATCCAGTAGTGGTGCTCGCCTTCGAGCGACGTGGGCAGGGCCGTCGCGACCTCGAGCGGTGTCGCGCCGTCGAGATCGCCCTGGAGCATCAGCACGGGCATATCGGTCGTCGGCATCTCGCGCGCTTGGGGTTCGTCGTAGCGCGGCCACATTTGGAACAACTCGTATTCCTCGATCGTCGGCATGGAACCGAACATCATCCCGGACAGCATCTCGTCGGTGAAATCCTGCATGTCCACGCCGTCCCAGGCCGGATCGGGGTATTGATCGGACATGCCGACGTGCGTTCCGAGGACCTGCGAGAACCATCCGCCGGTGATGCCGAGCAGGTCGCCGTTTCCGTTGAAGGGGTTGTAGAACATGTAAACGATCGCCTCCATGTCGGCGAAATCGCAGCGATCGAGGCGATAGATGAGCGCGGGCGCGGCGGCGTTGTAAGGGCTGTACCACGCGAGCCAGCCGAGCAGGTACGAGAGCGTGTAGCGGTCGATCCGCAGGTCGGCGCAGTGGCCGTCCTCCAGTTTGTCGTAGAGCGCGGACAGCGTCGCCCACGGGTCGTCGCCGAGCTTTTCGGCGCAGAATTCGTCAGCGCCGCACAGGTCCATCAGGCGTTTGCCGTTGGCGTCATAGCTCGAATAGAAATCGCGCACCGAATTGGCCGACGAATGAATCGCATCGACCACCGCGCCGGTCACCTGATCGGGGTGCAGCAGCAGGTAGCGCTGGACGAAGTAGGTGCCGTAAGAACCGCCCCATACGAAAACGTCCTGCCCTTCCACGTGCGTCGCGTCGATAAACCCCGCCAGATCGTGGGCCGCGTTGCGCGTGGAATAGGCGTCCAACTCGTCGCCGAGGTTTGCGCCCAGCCAATCGACGCACCCCTCCCATTCGGCCATGTTCGCGATGTACGCGCCGCCCTCACTGTCCTCGGCCTCCTCGTCGGGGCACGCGAGCGGGCTGGAGTAGCCGACGCCGCGGTGGTCGATCGTGTAGAGGTCGAACTCGGGCAGCACCTCGCGCAACGTTTGCATCATCGGCGCGAAGGTCATCATCCCCGACGCACCGGGACCGCCCTGAATCAGCCAGATCTGCCCCGCTGCGGTGCTCTTGCCCCCCGAAGCCTTGGCGTCCGCGAGCCAGCGCTTGGCCGCGACATCGATCGTGCGTTCGTCCTCGGGATTCTCCCAAAAGAGCGGTACCTGCGCCGTGCCGCACTCGGCCAGGCCGTCGTCCGCGTCCTCCTCCAGCGAGCAGGGTTGCCACTCGATCTCGGGGACGAACGGCTCGTCGTCGTCCGCGTCGTCGGCGGACTCCGATTCGCCGCCGCCATCGTCACCGTCCTCGCACCCCAACCCGCAAAACGCGAACGCAAAAATCGCCGCCGCCAAGACCCATCGCATATCCATCGAAATCCCCCGTTCCGTCGCGTGACGGCCCGATCATGGGTCCGATATTCCATACTCCGTAGCGGTCACGTCAAGTTATTTCTGGTTCGTGTGTTTCGACCGCTCCTCGGGCTCCGCGAAAGCGCGAAAATTGTGATTTCTCCGCCCGTTCCGCGCGTTTGGGATTGCGGAATGCCCGGCAAACGCCGAAGGAACCCTTACGAACCGGCGAGTTTCGGGGCGTTGGGGTGTGGTGTGCGTCACGGGCCTGCGTCCTGGAACCGGGTTTTCACGACGCGCGTCGGGATTCGCAGTAGTCTTCGAGTCGTCCGGAGAGCATGGCGCAACGCAGGGCGATGATGTCGTTGGCGCCGCGAACGGACCATTCCATTCCGGATTGCTTGAGGCGCTGTCCGATGACGGTTTTGCATCCGGCCTCGACGACGCCGGAG
>CAZPJD010000262.1:0-24836 GCA_964586775.1 uncultured bacterium
TCGAACACGCGCTCGTAGTCGATCAGCACCGGCACGAAGCTCAGGTCGTGCAGGCCGCTCTTGCGGAAGGCGTCGAGGAGAATCGAGATGAATCCGAGCTTGGGCGGAATGACCTTGCCCACGCGGCTACGTCCGCCCTCGATGAAAAATTCGAGATTCAGCCGCTCGCGCAGAAGCGTCTCGACGTATACCGCGACGCACTTGGAGTAGACGCGCTTGCCCTTGAAGACGCGGCGCAGAAAAAACGCGCCGCTGCTTCGAAAGAAGCCGCCGACAGGCCAGAAGTCGAGATTGATCCCGGAGAGAATGCGGGGCAGAGACAGGCGATTTCGGTAGAGCACGTAGCTGACGAGCAGATAGTCCAGATGGCTCTTGTGGCAGGGGACGTAGACGATGGGCATCTGGCGAACGGTCTTGCGCACTTTTTCCAGCCCGTCCTTGCCCACCACCAGCTCGCCCTGCCGCCGACGCAGCCACGTGCGCAGGAGTCCCGACATGATCGCGACGACGCCGGGGTCGTAATCGGCCGACATCTCCTCGAGATAGCGTTTCGCCCGCTTGCGCGTCTCGACATAACTCTGGTTCGTCGCCTTGCAGTATTCCTGAAGGAACGACACGAGGCCCGCGTTGTGCAGCGCCGCCTCGACGATCTCGGGTCGCGATTTGCGGATGGGGCCGAGCACCACGCGGCGCTCGTCGTCGAGCCGGGCGATGAGCTCGCGACGCAGATGATACGCGAGTTCGTCGGCCGGCAGCGGCGCGGCCGGAACGCTCCGCCGCGTCACGCGGGCGGCCATCGTTTCGAGCGATTCGACCTCGCCGACGCGCAGGGAGATGCTGCGTCGATACCGCACGGCCAGCCACAGACGACGCAGCGCGCCCGGGTTGGACGTGGGACCGAAGAGCAGGTCGTAGATCGACTCGGTCGACTGGTCGGGCGAGCGTCCATAGATGACCGCGACGGGCACGATCTGAATGGGGCGCAGCAGATCGCGGGAGACGCGCAGGATTTCGGCGAGGGTGTCGGTTCCGTCGCGCGAAAATCGCTTGGGCATCGACTCGAACTGCGTGACGCATAGCAGGCTCGGGGTCCCCTTCGCGAGCAGTTCGTCGAGGAATCCGTTTCGATACGGATTGGGATAGGAGCGGAATTCGAGCCAGTGCGCGGTCACCGCGACGAGCCGGCGCAGCGACGGGGTGATCTGAAGAAACGGGTACATCGAAACGTAATGGGCGAACTGCGGCGGAGGGAGATCCTGACGGGCGAGCGACCACGCGAGGGCGAGGTATTCCAGTCGGCTCTTGTCGCGCGAGACGTAGAGCACCGGGCCGCGCCTCGCCGCGTCGCGGACGAGCTGCGCGTCGGTATCGGAAAGCCGCCACGCGGCAAAGAGAAATCGGCAGATCCAGCGGACGATGAACCCGAAGGGCGGTCGCAGGATGGCCGAGTAGTGATGATATGTCCCGCGCAGGAACCGCGAAAAGCGCCTCGGCTTGGCCATCGACTCCGGGCGAGACTCGTCCGGATCGTCCTTTTTCACCGCTTGAACCAAAAACCGATCCTCCCGCGATTCGCCGACGCGGACCGTGCGTCCGGGGCGGGTCGCGATCAACTTCCCGATCGTGGCGGGATTGACACCGCCATTCTAATCCCGTTCCCGCAGTCGGGGGAAGTCGAAAACGACGCGGGGCGTCGGGCGCTCGGCCTCGCGGTCGTCGGCGGCTTCGCGTTCTCGCAGCTTGTCACGCCGTACGTCACGCCGATCTTCTACATCTGGCTCGACCGCCTCCACCGGCGACGCGATACCGCCGAGAACGGCTAAACCATCTGTTTTTCAAGAATCTGAGACTCGTTTCATAAATCTGACACATACATCCGAAGATGTCGCGAGTGTGAACACCGCGGACCGCTGAAAATGCTGGGAAATTTCCGGGCGACGTGTCGGGCACCACAATTGCATGACTCACGGTCGGCAGCGCTGCCGCTTGCGTGATTTGGCCATCGACGAAATCGACAATCTGGAGGTTTGAAGATGAAGATCGCGGCACGATCCGTGTGGCTGGCCGTGTACGCACTCGGCGCGGCGCTGTTGCTGATCCCGGGATGCTCGGGAGGAAGTTCGGACGACGACGACGATTCGGACGGCGCCGACGAAGCGTCGTTCGATGACGACTCCGCGGACGACGACGGAGGGTACTGGAGTGACGACGACTCCAGTGACGACGACGGGTGGTACGATGACGACGCGTCCGACGACGACGCGTGGGGCGACGACGATTGGTGGGGCGACGACGACCAGCCGCAGGACGACGACGAGCCCCAGATCGAATGCCCCGAAGACACGTCTCCGGTAACGCTTTATCTTTCGGCGGACGATTCGAACTCCCAGGCATCGCCGGTCGTAGCGCGTGCGATCATCCGATCCGGGCAGATCATGCCGGCATCGAAGGTGCGCACGTACGAATTCACCAACTACTACCAGATCGATTATCCCCATCCGACGCAGGGTCGGCTGGGTCTGTTCCCGCAGATGCGCGTGCGGGAGGATTCGGAATATGCGCTCGAATACACGCTGCAGATCGGCGTTCAGAGCCACGCGCAGAACGCACGTCGTCCAATGAACATCACGTTCTCGATGGACACCTCGGGATCCATGGGCGGCGAGCCGATCTCCCTTCTCAAGGAGACTGCGAGGAAGATCGTCGGACAGCTTCAGGAAGGCGACGTCGTATCCATCGTCGAGTGGGACAACGTCATCGGCGTTCCGCTTGAATCCCGCGTCGTGACCGGACCCAACGACCCCGTGGTGTTGGAGGCGATCGAGAATTTGTCGGCGGGTGGTTCGACGGATCTCCACGGGGGACTCGTTCGCGCCTATCAACTCGCCTTCGAAAACTACGACCCCGAACGGCTCAACCGCGTGGTGCTCATCAGCGATGGCCAGGCGAATACCGGCGTTACGGACATCAACATCATCGCGGACGCGGCCAATGACACGGAGCAAGAAGGCGTCTACCTCGTCGGCGTCGGCGTCGGCGACCCATACAACTATTTCTACGATACGCTCATGGACGAAGTGACGGACGCGGGGAAAGGCGCGTACGTGTTCATCGACAACGCCGACGAAGCCGGACTGCAATTCGGAGCACGGTTCAACGAAAACATGGACGTGGCCGCGCTCGACGTTCGCGCGAGCATGACCCTGCCGTGGTATCTGCTCATGCACGAGTTCCACGGCGAGGAGTACTCCGAGAATCCGGACGAGGTGGATCCACAGCATCTGGGACCGAACGACGCGATGATCTATCACCAGTATCTCGTGGCTTGCGACGAAGAATTGGTGAACGGCGCGGACGAAATTGAATTCGGCGTCACGTACACCGACCCCTTCTCGCTAGTCGAAAAGTCGGAGGAGCGGAGTTTCACGAT
This sequence comes from uncultured bacterium, assembly GCA_964586775.1. GTDB lineage: Bacteria > Lernaellota > Lernaellaia > JACKCT01 > JACKCT01 > JADLEX01. Next base: position 3,431 of record CAZPJD010000262.1, read on the forward strand.
CGACGAACTCCTCGCGATCTCGGCGAATCAGTTGCTCAAGGGCGACGCGATCGTCACTTACGCTGAGGCGCTGAAACAGATCGACACCTCATCGAAGGACGATCCGCAGGATGCCATCGCGATCTGCGAGGCCGCGCGGGAGAAGGTCGTTACCGCGGCCGAGACGCTCGGTGATCCGGAACTGGAAGAGATCGCCGAACTGCTGGGCATCCTAAAAGAGACGCTTGGAGGGTAGGACCGGCAGGAGGGACGAATCTGCATTCGAGCCCCGTTTTGAAAGAAACGGGGCTCGAACTTTTTCCCAGGATACAATTTCTGGCAGGGCGTTGAAAAAGTCCGTCGTGGACTTTTTCCACCCGGAAATCAAAAAGCGCGGTTTTTGAATTCCTCCATTTTCCGCGCCCTTGCGCGTGCTCGGAAAATGCCTCGCCATCTATGGCTCGGTTCGCACGCTGCTTTTCAACACCTGCTAGGCGTCCAGCACCTCGCGCGCCTTGCGCGAAGTCTCGGAGTCGCAATGAATTGCCAAAGTCGTTCGGAGATCCAAAACGACCTGACGCGGGGTGGTCACGCTCGCGTGTCCCCGTCCGGAAGCCGAATCAAAATATCCCCCCGCTGCATCACTGGGCTTTTTCGAAAAAGCGCTTCGGTTGACACCCCGCGAACGGTCGGGTTGAAATGCGTCGATTCCCTCCGCGGAGCCGCGCATGTACGCACTCGTCTCGACCGACGATTTGGGGCGCAAGGTCGTCCTGCCCTTGGCCAAGGTGCGCACCAGCATCGGCCGCGATCCGGGCTGCGACATCGTGCTACCCGACGCCAACGTCTCGCGCCAGCACGCCAAGATCTACGTGATGGAGGACAAGCTCGAGATCAAGGACATGGGCTCGCGCAACGGCACCTTCGTCAACAACCAGCGCATCGAGGGCATGACGGTCGTGCGCACCGGCGACGAGATCATCATCGGCAGCAACATGTTCCACATCGCGCTGCAGGAGGGCGACGCGAAATCCGCCGACATGACCGCGTTTCGGACCCTCGACCAACTCCGCGAGGTGGACCAGGGATTTCTGAAGCATCCGGCCGAGGGCGACGAACCGGGCGAGGCGCACGTCGGAGACCGCACCGCCATCAGCTCGCCGACCAGCATGATCGCGGATATCTACGGCAAGAAGCTGTCGCTCGCGCAGTTTCCGTCGCTCGAGGTCATTTACGGCGCGAACCGCGGCGCGAAGTTTCTTTTGCCGCCGGGCGCTTATCAGATCGGCCGCGACAAGGGCAACAACATCCGCGTGGACGACGAAAAAATGTCGTCGCGTCACGCCAAGATCGAGGTGGACGAGAAGCACGCCCGCTTCACCGACCTCGGCTCCACCAACGGCAGTATCCTCAACAACCGGCTCGTGACCGGCGCGACGCTGCGTCACAAGGATGTGCTGGTGCTTGGCAACTCGCGCCTGAAGTATCAGGACTTCCGCGGCTCGCGCCGGGGCGTCGCGTCGCTCAACGCGGGCGAGGGCGACGACGAGACGGGCGATCACGGAGCCGGTCGTGGCTGGGTCTGGGCGATCGTCGTTGTCGGTGCCGCCGTGCTTTGCGCCGCCGCGTGGTGGTATCTGCAGGGGTGAGCAACCCTGTCGTCCTTGCGCGCGGGGGCGAATCCCTCTAAACAGGCCGAAGCGCGGGGCGAACACCCCGTCCGACATGCCTTTCCATTCGACATTTCGCTTTTTCGAAAGGGGCCGCCCATGTCGTCCGTCGCCGTCGCCCGCAACGGCCATCCCAAGGGCCTGTACCTGCTGTTCTTCGTCGAGATGTGGGAGCGCTTTTCGTATTACGGCATGCGGGCGCTGCTGGTGCTCTACATGACGAAGGAGCTGATGTTCAGCACCGAAAAGGCGGGCACGGTCTACGGCTGGTACACGGGTCTCGTCTATCTGACGCCGCTGCTGGGCGGCTACATGGCCGACCGCTATCTGGGCGCGCGAAAGAGCATCCTCATCGGCGGCACCCTCATGGCGCTCGGGCACTTCTCGATGGCGTTTTCGTCGATGTTCTTTTTCTACGCGGCGCTGACGCTGCTGATCTTCGGCAACGGGTTTTTCAAGCCGAACATCTCGACCACCGTCGGCAAGCTCTACGACCGGGACGACCCGCGCCGCGACGGCGGATTCACGATCTTCTACATGGGCATCAACCTCGGCGCGTTCTTTTCGCCGCTCGTCTGCGGCACGCTGGGCGAGCGCGTGGGCTGGCACTTCGGCTTCGCCGCCGCGGGCGTGGGAATGGTCGCGGGCCTGCTGCTCTACATGTGGGGCCAAAAGCGCTACCTGGGCGACGCGGGACTGCGCCCCGAGTATCAACCGACCAAAGACCACCCGCAGACGCCGCTGACCACCGAGGAGAAACACCGCGTGGCGGTGATCTTCATCCTCGTGTTCTTCGTGCTCTTCTTCTGGATGTCGTTCGAGCAGGCGGGCAGCTCGCTCACGCTCTTCGCCGAGCACTCCACCGACCGCATGATCCCCCTGCTGGGCTGGGAGTTTCCGACGAGCTGGTTCCAGTCGGTCAATCCCTTCCTCATCTTCGTCATGGCGCCGCTCTTCTCCATGATCTGGGTGCGCATGGCCAAAGCGAACATCGAACCGTCCACGCCGATGAAGATGGCGTGGGGTCTCGCGTTTCTGGCGATCAGCTTCGTAATTATGGTTTTTGCCGGGCTCATCGTCGACAAAACGATGGGGCGCGTCGGCCTGCTGTGGCTGCTCGGCAGCTACTTCTTCGCCACGGTCGGCGAGCTGTGCCTGTCGCCGATCGGCCTGTCGCTCGTCACCAAGCTCTCGCCCGCGCGTTTCGGCTCGCTGCTCATGGGCACGTGGTTCGTGTCGAGCTTCCTCGCCAATCTCACCGGCGGACTGCTCGCGGGCAACTACGACGCCATGAACAAGGCGACCTTCTTCATGATCCCCGTCGCCACATCGGGCTGCGCGGCGCTGCTGCTCTTCGGGCTGGTGAAGCCGCTGCGCAAGTGGATGCACGGCGTACACTGATCGGAGCGGACCGTGAGGAGTTCAGGATGACGACCCGCGCGGGGATTTGCATTTGCGCCCTTTTGCTGGCCGCGCTCGTCGGAGGCTGCGCCACGGCGCGCCCCGACGCGGCCATGGCTTCGGCCACGCAGGCCGTGAACGACCTGCGCTTCTCGGCCACGCTCGTTCACTGCCCCGATCTCGGCCGCGAGGCCGAGGACGAACTGCGTCTGATGCGTGAAGCTTTTCAGCGAAGGGACGATCAGGCGGCGCTCGGGCACGCGAATCGCGCGCATCGCCTGGCGGAGCAGGTCAAGTCGTGTCGCCCGAAGGCGCCGTAGGCGAAGTGCCCTCACCCCCGTCCCCTCTCCCGTCATGACGGGAGAGGGGCGCCCGAGCGAACGCGAAGGGCAAAGGTGAAGGACCCCTTCCTTCTGGTCAGACGAATCGGCAGAAGACCTCGTCCGAAACGAAGAGCCCTTCGCGCGTGAGGCGGATGGACGCGCCGTCGTCCGCGATCCACCCGCGTTCGCGAAGCTCGGCCAACTCGGCTCGAAATCGCTCCCGTGGATCGATTCCGTAAGTCCGGGCGATCTCGGCGGGGGCGATTCCCGCTGTGCGACGCAAGCCCAAAAACATCGCCTCGCCGAGCGCCTGATCGATGGTGAGTCGTTCTTCCCACACGGGGGCGGTCCCCGATTCGCGCACGCGTTTCATGTAGCCGTCCGGCGACTCTTCATTCTCGAAACGCATTCCTCCCATGTCGCCGGGCGCGCGCGTAAACGAATAAGCCCCCGCGCCGAGGCCGACGTAGCGCCCGCGACGCCAGTAGTGCGTGTTGTGCCGCGACTCGAATCCCGGTCGTGCGAAGTTCGCGATCTCGTACTGGGCGAGTCCGGCCGCCTCGATCCGCTCGCACACCTCGGCAAACTCATCCGATGCGTCGTCCTCGCCCATCTCCGTGCGCCGACCGCGCCGCCGCTCGCGACCCAGATGCGTGTCGTCATAGATCGTCAGGCAATACGCCGAGACGTGGGGCGAATCGAAGGCCAGCAGTTCGCCGAGGTCGCGCTCGAGGCGTCCCGCGGGGCGCTCGGGAATGCCGAACATCAGATCGAGATTGAAATTCGCGACCCGAGCCGCGCGCACGGACTCGACAGCGCGCACGACGTCGTCCGGCGAATGCCGTCGCCCGAGCTTGGCCAGCACGTCGGGGTCGAGGCTCTGCACTCCGAGCGAAATACGGTTCACGCCCGCGTCGACGAACCGGGCGATGCGTGAGGACTCGACCGTTCCGGGATTGGCCTCCAGCGTGATCTCCGCGTCCACCGCCACATCGGCATCGGTGCGTATCGCGCGTATCACGGCGGCGATGGAGTCCGGCGAAAACAGGGACGGCGTCCCGCCGCCGAAGTAGATGGACGTGACGCGCCCCGTCGACTCGGCGAGTCGGGAGCGCCATTCGGCGACGAGCGCGTCGGTGTAAGCGCGCTCCGGCGGCTCGGCGTGGGCGTGGCTGTTGAAGTCGCAGTACCAGCACTTGCTCGCGCACCACGGGATGTGGACGTAGACGGCGAGGTCGTCGCTTCGGTCTGGGTCGTTCATGACGTCCATCTTCGCGGCCCGGCGCGATCTGTCCACAGCCGACGTTCGCTATCCACAGGTCTACCATATGTTGTCCACAAATTGACCGGACCCGTCTATATATAGTATGAGACGGCATGGCCATTGAATCGGTGGAAAGCCTTGGCGAATGCCGTCGGCGTCTCGAAGCGGCGCAGGGGCGGCTGGCGGATCTGGACTCGTTGCTGTTCGCGCGCGATTACCGCGCCGCGGCGGCGGCGGTGCGCGATGCGTGGCGCGGCCAGATCGTCTCGTGCGAATACCTCAGCACCCGTTGGGACGGGGAGTTCTGGATGGCGTGGTCCGGACGCGAGATCGTCGCGCGCAATATCGCGGACGCGCTTGGCGAGATGCATGTCGCCGAGGCCGAGCCGTCGCCGAGGATGTTTCGGCGGATGGCGGAGCTGATCGGCGCGAACCTGCATCATCTGCGCGGCGGCTTGACGCTCGCCCACGCGGATGTCGGCGCGAGCCCCTCGAAATAGAGCCTTGTGACGAAGTCTCGCGACCCAGTCTTGTCGCCGGGCGCATCCTTGCCTATAAACAACGTGGAAATAACCTTGTGGGAGCGTTTCCCCTCATGGCGCTCACGTGCCCCTACTGCGGACATCCGAATTTCGCGACCGCGAAGGTCTGCCGTCGTTGCCGCAAGGATTTGTCGAATCTTTGCTCCGAGTGCGGCCAGCCGCGCACGCCCGGCTCGTCGTTTTGCACGCACTGCGGGTCGATCCTCGACATCAAGATCGACACGGATATTTACAAAAAGCCGCTCGTGAAATCCGGGCAGCCGGAGAAGAAAAAAAAGGACGAACCGGTCGTGTTGCCGGTGAATCGGGTGAATCGCACACTCAAGAAGTGCCCCGAGTGTTTTCACAAGATCGACGACGCCGCGCTGTTTTGCATCTACTGTGGCTACGTTTTCGATCCGGTTCCAATTGCGCCGCAACCCGTCGTCGCCGAACCACCACCGGTCGAGCGCGAAAAGCCCGTTCCCAAGGCGGTGCCGAAACCCGCGGCGGTCCCACCGGCGAAACCGACCGCTCCCCAAGCGGCGGCGAAGCCGGGACCGAAGTCACCCGCGGCCGAGTCGCCGGGAGTGCCGCCAAAACCGCGTGCCACCGCGCCCCGGCCGACCTCGACCGCGCAACCGGTCGAGTCCGCTCCACCCGAACCCTCGCCCGTGCCGCCGCGTCCCGTGCGGACGCCGCCGCCCGCCGCCGCCGCGCCGAACGTCGACGATACGCCGACGCCCCCGCCGCGCCCTCGACCGGCCGCGGTCAAGTCGGTCCCTGAAGAGGTGGAGCGGGAGCCGGAACCGTCGAAATCGACCCCCGAGCCCGCGCCGGACATCCCCGCGCCGCGGACGCGCGCACCGGATGCGGAAAAAGAGAAACCTCAAGTTCTCGAAGGTGCCCGCGTCGGTGGACCGATTCCTCTCGACGACGAGGTGCCCGAGTTCGATCCCAAGAAAAACGCCTTCCTCGATGTCGAGATCGACGAGGTGGACCTGGAGGGAGTCCCGGGACTCGTTCCGCTCCCCGCCGCGCCGGAGTACACCTCGCTCGACGCCATCGAGTTCGGCGCGGGAAGGACCGAGGTCGCGTCCGTCGAGACGATTCCCGTGGCCGGCGGCCTGTTTCCCGTTAACGCCAACGGGCGCGCGACCTTGCTGCGCCCGTTCCGGATTGATCGTTTTCCCGTGACAAACGATATGTATCGGCGATTCGTTGCGGCGACCCGAATCGAGCCGCCTCCCGATTGGATCGAGGGGCGCCACATCCATGGGGCGGGGCGATATCCCGTGGCCATGGTGACCTTTGCGCAGGCGCAGGCATTTGCGAGGTGGGCCGGAAAACGGCTCCCCACCGCGCTGGAATGGGAAAAAGCCGCGTGCGGCGATTCGCCCCGGCGTTACCCCTGGGGCGACGAACCCGACGCGGCACGGGGGCACTTCGATGGCGAACGCGGTTGCCTCGATCACGTCGACGCCCATCCCAACGGCGCTTCGCCAGTCGGGTGCGAAGACCTGATGGGCAACGCGTGCGAATGGACGGTCGATCCCGACCGCGCCGAACCGCTTCTCAAAGGCGGTTGTTATCTCGATGACGTGACTCTCGTAACGATCGTGACAAGATTGCGGACATCCCCCGACGAAAAGAGCCCGTTGATCGGATTTCGGTGCGTTCAAGATCTCGAAAACACCTGAAAAGCCCTCTTGCTTCTATATCCTCATTTCGCTCTGGACATTCGCTAGAAATCGGTTATCATGCGCACCGACATGGGCGCTTGACGGGGTGCGTCCGCGTTTCTTGGGCGGCGGTGCGTCAGCATCGCCATGGACGCCAAAATGGGGGTGCGGCATGACGACGCGGGTCGTACGCGGTCGGGCGCTCGTGTTGGAGCGCGGTTTTCGAAGCGGGCGGATCTCCATGTACGTCTGGGTTTCGGCCCTGTTTGTCGTCTCGCTCGCGCTCGGTGTGATCGTCGTCATTAGCGGGTGAGGTTTCGCGAACCCGTTCCGGTCCACTTCGCATCCCTTGCGTTTTCAGTCGTTATTCCCGATAAGTGAGCCGATTTCGCGGGCGCGATGGTCCGCGATGATTTCCGTCCGGCGCGGCATTTCCCCCGGGGCGAGGAAGCAGGATTTCATGAAGCTCGAATTTCGCGGTTCGGTCGTGGCGACGACGGTCGCCATTTTCCTTATTGGGCTATCCACGGCGGCCAGTGCGGCGTCGATCGTTGCGCAGACGGGCGACGATCTCGTGAACGGCGCGGATCGCGTGGTTCGCGCCCGGGTTGCGGGCCAAACCGTGACGGTGAACGACGAGACGGGTCTTTTCACGACGACGTTCCGTCTGATGGTCACCGATGACATCGTTGGCGGGGGATCGAATGACGTCGACGTTGCGATTCGCGGCGGCGTGATCGGCGACGCGTTCAACATCGTCACCGGCCAGCCGAATTTCGAGATCGGCGAAGACGTGGTGGTGTTCCTCGACGTAACGGGCCGGGCGATCCATGGCGGTTTGCAGGGCAAGTCGACGATCCGCGAGGGATTCGTCTTCGAGAGCGGCGTGGAGGTCGAGGATTATCTCGAGTCCATCCGCCTCATCGCGGCGGGGAGCGAGCCGTTCGTCGATCCCGTAGCCGGATTCCATCCGGTCAGCACGCTTGAAGCATACGTGACGAAGACGGGCGAGCGCTTCGGGTACGACGGTCTTCACTGGTACGAAGACAGCGTGGACGTTTCGATCAACGAGAATGATCCCGACGGATCGGGCGAGGGCAACGCCGTGCGCGAGGCGTTCTCCACGTGGAACGCGGTTCCGGCGAATTTCAAGTTCATCGACTCGGGTACAAACACCCGCACTCAGGTGACGCAGAACTACCAGAACGAGGTGATGTGGTCGAACGACGTTGAAGGCAACGCGATCGCCTACACGGCCATCTGGGGGGCGGGCAACGATGTGATGGAGTGCGACCTGGCGTTCCTGAACAGCTATGACTGGTCGTCGTCGGGCAATCCCGGCGGCTGGCAGATGGATACGCAGAACATCGCCACACACGAACTGGGCCATTTCCTCGTGCTGCTCGACCTCTACAGCGGATCGGACTCCCAGAAGACGATGTATGGCTACGCCGGCGCGGGCGAGACCAACAAACGCTCTCTGGAGCCCGACGACGAGAATGGCATCATTTACATCTATGGCTCGGGCTCTTCGCAGGACGACGACGCCGACGACGATGACGACGACAGCGGCGACGACGATGACGACGACAGCGGCGATGACGATGACGACGACAGCGGCGACGACGACGATTGGTTCCCGGATGACGACGACGGGGACGACGATGATGATGACGATGACGACGATGACGACGATGACGACGATGACGGCGCGTCGGACGACGACGAGGACGATCTCGGCAACGTCGGATCGTGCGCCGATCTGCTCAACGTCCTTTATGGCGCGTGCGATTTCGAGATCGTGAACGGTTCGGAGACGATCGACGCCCAGAATGCGTACGACATGTGCGAGGCCGGGCAAGGACCGTGGGAGTGCATTTTCTCGTGCTCCAATCACGTGGCGGTGAACGACTGCGAGACCTTCCGCGCCTGCATGACGCAAAGCTGCGGTGTCAGCGTGGTGTCCGACCTCTCGGGCGACGACGACGATGACGACGGGGGAAGCTCCGGCTTCTGCGGTTGACGATCGAACACGGCTGCCCGAGAGACGGCGCTTCCGGGCACCAACGCGCGAAATTGTAAATTTCATTACTGATTACGGTCATGCTCCCCCTTCCCAGAGCGTAGGGAAATCGCTATACATTCGTTCCGGACGATTCCGGACCTCAATGTATTCTGAACTGGCGACCCCGCGCGGGGTCGTGTTGGGCGTCAGCGCCGCGGTGTGAGGAGGTGTGCGATGGAGCGGGTGGAGAGGTTCAGTTACGACGACGATATCGTTCGCAAGTTCCTGTTCGCAACGGTCTTCTGGGGCGTCGTGGGCATGCTCGTCGGCCTCGTGGTCGCGCTGCAGCTCACGAACCCGATCTTCAACTTCAAGCTCTCGTTCCTGACCTTCGGGCGTCTGCGCCCGTTGCACACGAACGCGGTCATCTTCGCGTTCGCGGGCAACGCGGTCTTCACGGCGATCTACTACTCGACGCAGCGTCTGCTCAAGGCGCGGATGTTTTCCGACGGTCTGTCGCGATTCCACTTCTGGGGCTGGCAGGCGATCATCGTCGCCGCCGCGCTCACGCTGGTTTCGGGCGTCACGACGGCCAAGGAATACGCCGAGCTCGAGTGGCCGATCGACCTCGGCATCGCGGTTGTGTGGGTGGCCTTCGGCGTCAATTTCTTCGGCACGCTCGCCAAGCGCCGCGAGCGACACATGTACGTGGCGATCTGGTTCTACGTCGCCACGCTGATCGCGATCACGGTGCTGCACGTCTTCAACAGCCTCGAGGTCCCCGCCGGCTGGCTGAAGAGCTATCCAATCTACGCGGGCGTTCAGGACGCCTTCATGCAGTGGTGGTACGGGCACAACGCCGTCGCGTTCTTCCTGACGACGCCGTTCCTGGGTCTCATGTACTACTTCCTGCCCAAGGCCGCGAACCGACCGGTCTTTTCGTACCGCCTCTCGATCCTGCACTTCTGGTCGCTGGTCTTCCTCTACATCTGGGCGGGCCCGCATCACCTGCACTACACCGCGCTGCCCGCCTGGGCCTCGACGCTCGGCATGCTCTTTTCGGTCATGCTCTGGATGCCCTCGTGGGGCGGCATGATCAACGGCCTGCTGACGCTGCGCGGCGCGTGGAACCGCGTGGCCGAGGACCCGATCCTCAAGTTCTTCGTCGTTGGCATCACCTTTTACGGCATGTCCACGTTTGAAGGCCCGCTGCTGTCGATCAAGGGCGTGAACGCGCTGTCGCACTACACCGACTGGACCATCGCGCACGTGCACGCGGGGGCGCTGGGCTGGGTCGGATTCATGACCTTCGGCATGGTGTATTGGCTCGCGCCGCGTCTGTTCCAGACCAAGGAACTCTACAGCCGCAAGATGGCCGAGTACCACTTTTGGATCGGCACCGTCGGCATCCTGTTCTACATCGTGGCCATCTACTTCGCCGGCATCACGCAGGGCCTCATGTGGCGCGCCTTCGACGACGCGGGTCGCCTGGCGTATCCCGACTTCGTCGAGACGGTCGTGCGTTTGATTCCGATGTACTGGGTGCGCATCCTCGGCGGCCTGCTTTACTTCGTCGGCGTCGTGTTGGCGTTCATCAACATCCTGATGACATGGAAAATGCGCCCCGCGACCTACGACGAGCAGGTCGTCGAAGCCCCCGCGCTCGCCAAGGACTACGCGGATGCTCCTTCGAAATCGAAGCTCCCGGAATCGGGTGCGCCGGCATCGGGTCCCGGTCTCGCGTTCCGGCGTTTCATGGGGCTGGGTTGGCACCGTCGCTGGGAGCGGCTGCCGCTCACGTTCTCGGTCATGACCGCCGTCGCGGTGATCGTCGCGTCGCTGTTCGAGATCGTCCCCACGTTCCTCATCAAGAGCAACATCCCGACCATCGCGACCGTCACGCCGTACTCGCCCCTCGAGGTGCTGGGGCGAGATGTGTATATCTCGGAAGGGTGCGTGAACTGCCACTCGCAGATGGTGCGCCCGATCCGCTCCGAAACCGAACGCTACGGCGAATACAGCAAGCCCGGCGAATTCGTTTACGACCACCCCTTCCTGTGGGGGTCGCGCCGCATCGGCCTGGATTTGCACCGCGTCGGCGGCAAGTATCCCAATCTGTGGCACGTGCGTCACATGATGGACCCGACCTCGACGACTCCAAAATCGATCATGCCGCCTTATCCATGGCTGCTCACCAAGTCCGCCGATTTCGATTCGATCCCGGCGCGCATGAAGGCGCTGCGCACGGTCGGCGTGCCGTATGACGACGCGGCGATCGCGCAGGCGGTGGAGTCTGCGAAGAAGCAGGCGGCCGACATCGCGGCCGACGTGGCGGCGGCGGACGGTCCGAAGGATCTGGGGGACAAGCAGATCGTCGCGCTCGTCGCGTACCTGCAGCGTCTTGGCACGGACATCAGGAAAGCGCCGCCGGCCGTCGCCGCGGCGCAGCCGTGATCGCGGCATCGCGAGGTCGAGATGAGCCTGTCGGACATCATGGGGCACATGAACCTGAGCCACTGGGCGCAGATCGCCCTCGTGATGTTCCTCGTCATCTTCGCGGGCGTGACGGTGTACGTCTTCGCCCGTCGGAACAAGCCGGAGTGGGACCGGGCCCGGTCCCTTCCGCTGGACGACGATACGCAACCCACGAATTTGAACGGCCGAAACGGCTGAGGAAGGATTGACCATGGCGGACGATCGCGAAAACCTGTCGGATCACAGCTACGACGGGATTCAGGAGTACGACAACCCGCAGCCGGGTTGGTGGAACTGGATTTTCATCGCGACCATCGTGTTTTCGGTGGGGTACTGGATCTTCTATCACATGGGCGGCGGGGGCAAATCGGAACTGGACGTCTACGCGGCTTCGGTGAAGGCCGACGAAGAAAAGAAGGCCGAGCTCGCCAAGGCCGCGCCGAAGACCGAGATCAGCGAGGAGGCCATCTTCGCGATGACGGGCGACGCGGCGCTCATGACCGCGACGAAAGAGATTTACATGGCCAAGTGCCTTGCGTGCCACGCCCCGGACGGCGGTGGACTCATTGGCCCGAACTTCACCGACGACTACTGGATCCACGGCGCGAAACTCACCGACATGGTGAAGACGATCACCGAGGGCGTTCCCGCCAAGGGTATGATCCCGTGGAAGGGGCAGCTCAGCGACAAAGAGATCATGCAGCTCGCCGCCTACATCCGGACGCTTCGCGGCACCAAGCCCGCGAATCCCAAGGCGCCGCAGGGCGACCTGTGGGCCATCGACGGCATCAAGGCCGAGAAGACCGGCACGGCTGCGCCGGCCGAAGCGGCGGCGGCTCCCCCCGCGCCCGCCGCACCCGCGGCTCCTGTTCCGACCGAGGGCGCGCCGCCCGCGGCTCCCGCACCAGGGCAGGGCTGAGCAACATCGCGATCGATCCGTGGTGAATCGGTCGCGGAAATCTTGAGAATTGAGCGGGGTCGGCGCGTGCCGTGCCCCGCGTTGGTCGGCGCATGCGGCGGATTATTGAGCCGCGCGCGAAGGATTTTGTCATGAGTCATGTCATCGCCCCCATTCCCGACGAACCTGTTCTTCCCACCCTCAATGCCGACGGATCGCGCCGCTGGCTGCGGCCCAAACTCGCAACCGGCCGCTTCTACCGAACCCGCCTTGTCGTCGCGTGGGTGCTGATCGTCGTCTTCACGGCGATCCCGTGGATTCGCATGAGCGGCAAACCGATCGTTCTGCTCGACCTGCCGGCGCGCCAGTTCACGTTTTTCGGAACCACGTTCTTTTCCACCGACACCGTGTTGCTGATGCTCTTCATGGTGGCGCTGCTGGTGGGCGTGTTTTTGTTAAGCGCGCTCTTTGGTCGCGTGTGGTGCGGGTGGGCGTGCCCGCAGACCGTGTATATGGAGTTCGTCTACCGCCCGATCGAGCGCCTGTTCGAAGGATCACCATCGGCGCAGAAGCAACTCGACGCACAGGGGATCTCGGCAAAGCGCCTGCTCAAGTACGTCGTCTACCTGCTCATATCCCTGTTCCTTGCGCACACCTTCCTGGCGTATTTCGTCGGTGTCGATCAGCTTCGCCACTGGATGACGCGCTCTCCCGTGGAACACCCGGCGTCATTTCTCATCATGGCGCTCACGACCGCGCTGATGGTGTTCAACTTCTCGTGGTTCCGCGAGCAAACCTGCCTCGTCGCTTGCCCCTACGGGCGTTTTCAGTCCGTGCTGCTCGACAGGTTTTCGCTCATCGTGGGCTACGATCCCAACCGCGGCGAACCGCGCGCCAAGATGGGTCCGCGCAAGAAGGCGGGCGAGGGAGCGGCATTCGGCGACTGCGTCGATTGCGGCGCATGCGTCGTGACCTGCCCGACGGGCATCGACATCCGAAAGGGCCTGCAGATGGAGTGCGTGCATTGCACGCAGTGCATCGACGCCTGCGACGACATCATGGCGCGGCTCGGCAAGCCGCTCGGCCTGATTCGCTACACCACCAAGAGCGAACTCGAGGGCGAGCCGAAACGCGTGTGGCGTCCGCGAACGATCGCGTATCCGCTCGTGATGGTCGCCGTCCTCTCGGCGTTGACCTGGGCGCTCGCGTCGAAGAGCGACACCGACCTGACGATGCTCCGCGGTCTCGGAGCGCCCTATACCGAGTTGACGCCGGAGCGGATCTCGAATCAGATCCGCATCAAGATCGTCAACCGCGCCTCGTCGGTTCGCGAGTATCGAATCGAGCTGTTGGACTTGCCCGAGGCGACGATGATCGCGCCGCAGAACCCGCTGCCCGTCCCCGCGGGCAAGTCCGTCGAGACGAGCGTCTTTGTCACCGCGCCGCGTTCGGTGTTCAAAGCCGGCGAACGGGCGGTGAAGTTCCGCATCGGCGACGGCGATCGATACGTACAGGAAACCGGATACCGGCTCCTCGGGCCGCAGGACTGATCGTGGTCGAATCGTCGGAATCGAAAAAGCGCGGGTGGTATTGGCCCGTGCTCGTGCTCGCCCTGCTGGGCGCGTTGCTCCTCATGAACGGAGTGATGCTCTACGTCGCCACGCGCGATCCGTCCTTTGCCGTCGAGAAAGACTACTACCAGAAGGCCCTCGACTGGGACCAAAAACGCGCGCGGGACGTCGCCAGCGACGCGCTGGGCTGGTCCATCGCCGTGTCGCTCGAGTCGGCGGAAGGGGGCATTCGCGTGGTCGCAACCGTCGCGGATCGCGAGGGCGCGCCCGTGGACGGGGCGAATGTGGCGCTCGAGGCGTTTCACGTCGCCCGATCGGCGGCCGAGCGAAACGTCACGCTGTCCGAGGAGTCGCCCGGTCGGTACGAGGTGAGGTGGCCCGCGATGCGTCCGGGTCTGTGGGAGCTTCGATTCCGCGTGGAAAAGGGCGAGCAACGATTCACGAAGACGATCCGCGAATCGTGGGCGCCCTGATGCGCCCCCGTCGCCCGTCATGCGACGCGGTTGAGCGACCAGTCGTATCGAATGAAATGCAGCGCCAGACCCTGGGCGTTCGCATCGCGCAGCCGGGTGCGCAAACCCCCCTCAGAGTGGTGTTCCGCAAACTCGCGGATGCCGGCCTCGCCGCCGAAATCCGCCGCGAAGTAGCGAAACGTGATCGGCAGCTCGATGCGCCCTTTCGCCGCATTCACGCGGACGTCGCCGTTCACCCAGTTCGCCGCGGCGGAGTCGAGTTGCGCGTCGAGCAAATCGGCGTCGTAGAACCCGACGGCGGGGCAGCTCTCGGATGCGCAAACGAGCGCGGCGTGCACGCGGGGATCGACGCGGGACATGGCCCACGCACGGCGCGGATCGCCGGAGCGAAACGGCGCGCGACCGAGCGCGGGATGGGGCGAGTTGGCGCGGATGGCGCCGTTTTCGATGTCGTCGAGCGTCAGCACGTGGCCGCCGATCCGGTACGCGACGAGGCCGAAGAATCCGGGGATTTCCATGACGGAGCCGCGGATGCCGAGTGCCAGCACGCCGTGGATCGCGAGCACGTTGTAGAGGTTGATCCAGAACGCGAGGCGCTCGGCATCGCCGCGAAGTGCGCCCGGGTCGACTTGCGCGAGCGCGGGCGCGGTCAGGGTGAGTTGCCGGTAGGCTTCGGAGTCTCGCAGGGCGTCGTAAGATACGTTTCCTCCCGCGTCGATCGCGGTCGTTTTCAACGCGAGGCGAATCCGGGCGAGTTGCAAGAGGACGTCGTCGCCGTGTTCGCCGGTCGGTCCATCGTTGAGCACGCACGGTTGCCGCAGGCTCGCGGGAAGCAAGCCCCGGAAAGCGAGACGCGACGGACGCACGTGCCGCACGATGTCCCACGCATCGCGGAACTTGATGAGCGCGGACGAAATCACCCGGGTCAATCCTTTCGAAGCGCCTTCACGCTCGCGATCATGCACGAATTGCGTGAACGCGGCCACGGCCGACGACATTCCTTTTCATCGATACGCGCGACGCGTATCCTCCGTTTCAGAGGTCCCTCATGACCGCGCTTCTGTTGACGGTGCTGACCGCGAGCGTTTTGGGCAGTTTGCATTGCGTGGGCATGTGCGGCGGGTTGGTGACGTTCTACGCGGGTAGCGACGCCAGCGTCGGCGTACGGCGATTCGCGAGCCACGTCGCCTACAACGGCGGAAGGCTTTTCACCTACGTGCTGCTCGGCGCGGTGGCGGGCGCGTTCGGTTCGGTCGTCGATCTCGCGGGATCGCGCGCCGGATACGCGCGCGTCGCGGGGATCGTCGCCGGGGCGCTCATGATCTTTTGGGGCGTGTACGCGCTGGCGCAGGCATTGGGCGCGAAGCTACCGAGTGTGCCCGCCCCGGCCTTTGTCACGCGCTGGGCCTCGAAGGTGTATGGCGAATTGCGCGGCAAGCCGCCGGCCATTCGCGCGCTCGCCCTCGGCTTGTTCTCGACATTTCTCCCCTGCGGCTGGCTCTACGCATTCGCCATCGTCGCGGCGGGTACGGGACACTCGTACACGGGCATGGCGGTCATGGCGGCGTTTTGGCTTGGCACGCTGCCGTGGATGGCGGCGCTCGGGGTCAGCGTTCAGATCGTCGCCGAGCCGATCCGCCGCCACGTCCCCGTGCTGATGGCGATCGTGCTGGTTGTCGTCGGCGTGCTGTCGGTCTTGGACCGCTCGGCGATTCCCTTCGAGCGCGCGGCGACGGTCGGCAGCGTCAAGGCCGTTTCGATCACCGACCCCTCGGCCTCGACCGGCGAGGGCGAGTCCTGCTGCAAGAAGCATTGAGCGCTTCCGATCACATCGACTGCACGCACTGCGGCCTGCCGGTTCCGCCCGCGCTGGTGGAGCCGGGCGCCGAGCGGCAGTTTTGCTGCAACGGCTGCCGCACGGTCTACGCCGTCCTGCACGATCACGGCCTCGACCGCTACTACGATTTCGTCGACACGCAGACCGGCCGCCCCCAGACCGCGAAGGTGACGGGACGCGGTTTCGAGGAATTCGACGATCCCGCGTTTCAGAATCTTTACGCCCGCGATCTCGACGACGGCCTTCGCATCATCGAGCTTTATCTCGAAGGCGTTCACTGCGCGGCGTGCGTGTGGCTGGTCGAAAAGGTCCCGGTCGCCATTCCCGGCGTTGTCGAGGCGCGGCTCGATTTCGGCAAATCGCTCGCGCGCGTCGTGTGGGACCCGGCGAAGCAAAAACTCTCGGAGATCGCGCGGTTTCTGGACTCGCTTGGATATCCCGCGCATCCGTTTCGCGGCGTGAAGGTCCGCGAGATCCGGCGTCGCGAAGACCGCACGATGCTGATTCGCATCGGCGTCGCGGCGGCGGCGGCGGGCAACGTCATGTTCATTGCGTTCGCGTTGTATGGCGCGATGTTTACCGACATGGATCCCGAGCTGAAATCGCTCTTTCGCTGGACGAGCCTCGGCCTGACGATTCCCGCGGTGCTGTGGTCGGGCTCGGTGTTCTTCACCGGCGCGTGGGCGGCGCTGCGAACGCGCACGCTGCACATGGATCTGCCCATCGCCATCGGCCTTGCGGCGGGCTTCTTCGGCGGCGCACTCAATACGGTGCGCGGCGTGGGTGAGGTGTATTTCGATTCGGTCACCGTCCTGATCTTTCTGCTGCTCGTCGGACGTTGGTTGCAGACGCGCCAACAACGGCACGCGGCGGATGCGGCGGAGCTGCTGTTTTCGCTCGCGCCCACGAGCGCGAGGCGCATCGAAAACGGCAAGGTCACGGTCGTTCCGCTCGAAGCCCTGCGCGCGGGCGATCTCGTCGAGGTGCGCGCGGGCGAGACGATCCCCGCCGACGGCATGGTCGAGGAGGGGCGCTCGGAACTCGACCTCTCGCTGCTCACCGGCGAGTCGCGACCCGTCGCGGTGCGCGCGGCCGACCGCGTGCACTCGGGCACCACGAACCTCGCATCGCGCGTCGTGATCCGCGTCGAATCGACGGGCGAGAACACGCGCGTGGGGCGGCTCATGGCGCTCGTCGAGGAGCACGCGCGGCGGCGCGCGCCGATCGTGCGCATGGCCGATCGCATCTCGGGCTGGTTCGTCGCGGCGATTCTCTCCGTCGCGGCGATCACGTTCGTCGGTTGGTCCTTCGTCGATCTCGATCTCGCCATCGAGCACACGATGGCGCTGCTGATCGTCACGTGCCCCTGCGCCCTCGGCCTGGCCACGCCGCTCGCGGTGTCCGCGGCGATCGGCAAGGCCGCGCGCGTGGGCATCCTCGTCAAGGGCGGCGACGCGATCGAGCAGCTCGCGCACCCCGGCACGCTCTGGCTCGACAAGACGGGCACGGTCACGCGCGGGCGGACGGAGCTCGTCGGCTTCGCGGGAGACGAGTCGGTCAAGCCGCTCGTCGGCGCGCTCGAGGTCCAATCCACGCACCCGGTCGCGCGGGCGTGCGTCGCGGCGTTCGGCGCCCAGATGACGCCCGACGAACCTGCGCGGCAGACGATCGGCGGCGGCATCGAGGGCGTCGTCGGTGGGCGGCGCGTCGCCGTCGGCTCGCCGGATTTCGTCGCGAAGCTCGTGGGCGAGGTCCCCGAATGGGCGCGCGAAGCGACAGCGCGCGAACTCGACGCGGCGCACACGCCGGTTCATGTCGCGGTCGACGGAACGCTCACGGCAGTGATGGGTTTCGGCGATCCTCTGCGCGACGACGCCGCGCGCACGATCGTGCGCCTGCGCGAGCGCGGCTGGCACGTGGGACTGCTCTCGGGCGATCACCCGGTCATCGTGAACGCGGTGGGTCGGCGGCTCGATATCGCGCCCGACGCGCTGATCGGCGGCGCGAGCCCCGAAGACAAGCTGCACCGTGTCGAGGAATCGCTGCGAAAAGGCACGGTGGTGATGGTGGGCGACGGCGTAAACGACGCGGCGGCGCTCTCGGCGGCGTCCGTCGGGGTCGCGGTTCACGGCGGCGCGGAGGCGGGACTGGCCGCGGCCGACGTCTTCCTCACGCGCGAAGGGATCGAGCCGATCGTCGCGCTCGTCGAGGGCTCGCGAAAGACCGTGCGCGTCATCCGACGAAATCTGCTCTTTTCGCTTGGCTACAACCTGCTCGGCGTCACGCTGGCCGTGACGGGCGTGCTCAACCCCCTCATCGCCGCGCTGATGATGCCGGCGAGTTCCATCACGGTCATCACCAGTTCGTTTCGCGCGAAGACGTTCGTCTCATAATCGAATTGTGCGCGCGTGGACGCGCGGGGCAATTCTTCCTAACCTGAATCCGCGCGACATGACGCGGAGAACGGCGTGAGCGAAGCGATCCGCACTTCCATCTTCGAGCTGTTCAAGATCGGCCCCGGGCCGTCGAGCTCGCACACAATCGGGCCGATTCGCGCGGCGCTCGACTTCTTGCGCGAGTGTCGCTCGCTCGATTCGGCCGCGCGTGCACGGGCGGATCGCATCGAGGTGCGCCTCTTCGGTTCGCTGTCGGCGACGGGCCGGGGGCACGGCACCGACCGCGCGATTGTCGCGGGGCTGCTCGGCCGCGCGCCGGAGGAGTGCGCACCCGAGTTCATGGCGTCGCTGGATGAACGCCTCGCGGCCGGTATCGTGGTCGATCTGGGCGGTGCGTCCGTCGTGTTCCGCGGCGGCGATCTCGTCTTCGATCGGGTGCGTCACGAATTCCCGTTCAGCAACACGCTGGTGTTTCGCCTGTTCGCGGGCGACGCGATGCTGTTCGAGCGCGTGTATTACTCCATCGGCGGTGGGTTCATTCAGTGCGCGGGTCGCGCGGAACTTCCGCGCGTTGAGCCCGTGTATCCCTACGAAAACGCCGAGGGGCTGAAGGAGCTTCTTGCGCAGTTTCGGATCGGCATCGACCGCCTCGTTATCGAAAACGAGGCGGCGATCACGGGATCGTCCGAAAGCAACATCCTCGACCGGCTCGATCGCGTGATGCGCGTGATGGACGAAGCGGTGGAGCGCGGCCTGCGTGCGTCGGGCACGCTGCCGGGACCCGTGGGTCTTTTGCGCAAAGCGGGTGTGATCTTCGAGCGTTCGTCGCGCGTGGTGAATGTCGTGGACCGGTTCTTGATGCGCCTGTCCGCCTACGCGCTGGCCGTATCCGAGGAAAACGCCGCCGGGCATCTCGTCGTCACCGCGCCCACGTCAGGCGCGGCGGGACTCATCCCCGGAGTGGCCTACGCGATGCAAAAGGATCTGGGCTTCGATCGCGCGGCGGTTCGTCGTGGCCTGCTTGCGGCGGCGGCGGTCGGATTTGTCGCGAAACACAATGCCAGCATCGCAGGGGCCGAGGTCGGCTGTCAGGGCGAGGTTGGTGTGGCGTCGGCAATGGCCGCGGCAATGCTCGCCACCGCGCGCGGTTTCCCATTCACCATCGCGTCGAACGCGGCCGAGATCGCGCTGGAACACCACTTGGGTATGACCTGCGACCCGGTCGGCGGCTTCGTGCAGATCCCGTGCGTCGAACGAAACGCCATGGGCGCGGTGAAGGCGTACAATGCGTATCTGCTCGCGGGGCACGAGCGCCCGCAGGGGCACAAGGTCGATCTCGACCGAGTGATCGCCGCGATGCGCGAAACGGGGCGCGACATGTCGAGCAAGTACAAGGAAACGGGCGAGGGCGGCCTCGCCGTCAGCCTCGCCGACTGCTGAAAAGATGATGGCGGCGGACACGACGATTCCGTCTGGCGGGACCGTCACGAGATTGTCGTATTTCCTTGACACGACACATGAGGGTCGGTATTTCGCAATGAGGCCGTCGATATTTTTCATTCGCGCTCTCTTTGGACGAGGCCGGGATTGAGAACCCTGATTTTCAGCTCGAATTTCAGTGGGGGACTTCCGTCGGTACTTCCATTCGCGGCCGCGGCGCTAAGCGCCTATCTGAAAAAAAACGACGTCGATGTTCGCGTCTGCCACGTCGAGCGGCGTTGGAACGATCGTCAGATTCGAGAGGCCCTTCAGGATTTTCGTCCCGATGTCGTGGGGATCAGCGCATTGTTCCCCGAGGCTTGGACGATTCCGAAATTCGCCGCGGCGGCAAAACGGTGGCGACCGAGCGTCCCCGTGATTGTCGGCGGCATTCACGCGTCCCTCGCGCCGGAAATGGTGATCGAGGAGCCCCATGTCGACGCGCTTTGCCGTGGCGAAGGCGAGGATCCGTTTGTGGAGTACCTGCGTGCCGTCGAGACGGGCGCTTCGCCTGATGCGATTCCGAACCTGTGGATCAAAAGCGACGGTGGAATCCGTCGCAACCCAACGCGGCCCTATCGTCGAGACCTGGATTCCCTGCCGTATCCCGATCGGACGATTATCGATTTTCAACGCACCATCGACCTTAGCAACGGCGTTTTAACCACGATCGTTGGTCGGGGCTGTCTGGGCGAATGCACGTTTTGTTGCAACGGCGATCTCAAACGAGTCTCGTCGGGACCCTGGGTTCGCAATCGAAGCGTCGCAAACGTGATCGGAGAGCTCACCGAGCTGTCGCGCCGGTATCGATTCCGCCACATCTGGTTCCGCGATGACAATCTGAGTTGGAACCGGTCTTGGCTGCTGGAATTTTGCGAGGCTTATGCCGCGCATCTGACGTATCCGTTCGACTGTTTCAGTCGCTCGGACACGTTGGACGAGGAAAGCATTCGCGCACTCAAACGCGCACGCTGCCAGTACGTTTTTCTGGGTCTGGATGCGGGGAGCGACCACATCCGAAACGGCGTCCTGAACAAAAAAACGAGGTCCGATCAATTGGTGGACGTCTGTCGTACTTTGAATCGCCATGGCATGAAGGCGATCGTGTCCAACATGGTCGGAAGCCCTTATGAGACGCCGGACGATTTTGAAGAGACGGTTCGGATCAACCAGGAAATCCATCGTCGTCAGATGGTCTTTTCACCGGCTGTCGGCACGGGGCCGAAGGCGATGATTTTTGCGCCCTTTCCCGGAACGCCTCTTTACAAGCTCTGTCAAGAGAAGGGTTGGTCCCAAATTCCGCGATTGAGATTCGGCGTGCAGGTCAGCTCGGCGCTTTTGGCACCATTTTCGCTATCGTGTCGGCGTCGGCTTGCGTTTCATCGCCGGTGTTATCCGTTTCGGCTCTGTTGTGCGGCCGTCAGGGCCGCCC
>CAZPJD010000263.1:0-1807 GCA_964586775.1 uncultured bacterium
AGGTAGCGGTCGTTCGAGTCGATCTTCCACGCGCCGACCAGGTGCCGTGCGTTCGCCGCGAGATTCCCGCGCGTGAGTACGGCGCCTTTCGCGCGTCCCGTCGTGCCGGACGTGTAGATGATCACGGCCGGGGTGTTGTCGTCCCACGCGATTCGTCCCTCGGCCGTCGAGGGTGCGGCGACGCCGGTCGTATCCGCGAGGTCCTCGATCAGCACCACCGGCGCGTCGTCGTCGAACAGCGCCCGGTGCGCCGCCGACGTCACGATCAGTTCCGGTTCGGCATCGGCGACGATGTGGCCGAGTTCCTTGCCGCGGTACAGGACGTTCACCGGCACGAACAGCGCACCGAGCGAGAGGCACGCGAGGAACAGATCGATGAACTCGGGCGCGTTGGCGAGGTGGACCACGCAGCGATCGCCCGCACGAACGCCGCGTGCGGCGAGCAGGGAAGCCATCCGGCGCGCGCGCGCGTCCACGTCGCCGAACGTCAGCGTCGCGCGCGATCCGTCCGCGCGTTCGAATTCCAGCGCCGGTTGCGGTGCGCGGCCCACGAGGGTCGCGTCGAACATTTCGGTCAGCGTCGCCACGCGCAGAATCTGCGTCGGCGCACCGCGGAGCGACACTCGTGCGCTAAGTTTGTTCGCAGTTGCGGCCGCTGGGCGTCGCGTGGACGTCGGAGTCGCCCGGTCTGATGCCCGTGCCGTCGCCGCTCGCCGCTTGCCAGTTCGCCCCTTACCCGTCGCCCGCCCCCCTCGCCTTGTCGTCGATCCTCGACCACGTCATCGTCGTCCTCCACAAGCCCCAGGACCCGATCAACATCGGTGCCACGGTGCGCGCGATGAAGAACATGGGCGTGCACACGCTCCGCCTCGTGCAGCCCTGTCCTTACGATCCGTGGCGCATTGAAGGCGTGGCGCACGGCACTCGCGACGGCGTCTCGCGAATCCGGCATTTCGGCTCGCTCGCCGAGGCGGTCGCCGATTGCGTGAAAGTCGCCGCGTTCGCGGGCAAGCGCAGGGCGGTGAAGTGGCCGCTCGCCACGCCGCGCGAACTCGCGCCCCTGCTCCTCGACGCCGCGGCGGATGGTCCCGTCGCGATCGTGTTCGGCCAGGAAGACCATGGACTCGAGGCCGAGTCGCTCGACCAGGCGCACATCGTCGTGCACATCCCGACGACCGAGCACTCGTCACTCAACCTGGCGCAGGCCGTGCTCGTCGCGTTGTACGAACTGCACGTCACGGCTGGCGACGCCACGCGCACGCTCGCGCCGCCCAAGAAGGAAGAAGGTCCCGCGACCCACGAGGAATGGGAGCGATTCCACGTCGAAGCGGCCCGCGCGCTCGACGCGCTCGATTTCTTCCGGACCCGCAACCAAATGCACGTGATGCGGTCGGTCCGCTCGCTGGCCGCGCGCGCGCAGCCCGATTCCCGCGAACTCAAGATGATGCGCTCGATGTGCTTCGAGGTGCTCCGCACCATCGAGCGCGTACGCAAGCAGGCCAAAGGCGACTCGGCCGAAGCCGCGGAGTGATCTCCGCCGCCCCACGCGTCACCCGTCACGCCTCACGAGTCACTCCTCACCCGTCACCCGTCACGCGTCACCATTCCGTCGCCCCTCACCCGTCGCGAGTTCGCCCCTCACCCGTCGCCCGCCCCCCACGCCTAACCCAGTCTCTTGCTTCAACCGCAACCATATGACATTTTTGACCCTGCTTCTGCCTTGTGAACAATTTCACATGAGCCACCGGTGATCCGAATTCCCCCACAATACGGTCACGCGTGATGACTCGACCTCCTCGCTGGGTCG
>CAZPJD010000264.1:0-34802 GCA_964586775.1 uncultured bacterium
TGCTCGACAACTGCCGCACCGAGGGGTCGATGACCGATGCGCTCAAAGACGGCGGTTACTCGGCCGGGGCGCGGGTGAATCATTTTCAAGCCGAGGCGGGAAACGTGACGTGGGTGACTTGGGAATGCCAGCTCGAGGACATCCGGACGCCCGGCACGGTCAGCGCCGGTGGGCCAACGGGATCGGGCGGCGTGGGGTGGCCGTTTTCGACGGCGCACAAGGCGGACGGATCGCCCCGCGTCGATGACGCGACGCTGGAGTGGACGACCGATCTGCACATCAAGGCGTTAGGGGTCGGCACGGCCCAGATCGCCGACAACGCGGTGACCGCCGCGAAGATCGCCACCAGCGTGGCCGGCAGCGGTTTGACCGGGGGCGGTGGCAGCGCCTTGGCCGTCAACCCCGACAACTCGTCGATCGAGATTGTGACCGACGAGGTGCGGGTGAAGTCGACGGGCATCATGCCCGCGCATCTGAACGCCGCCGTCGCAGGCGCGGGGCTGGTCGGCGGCGGGGGCAGCGCGCTCGCCGTCAACCCCGACAACGCGACGCTCGGCCTTGCCGGTGACGTGCTGATGGTCGCGTCCGCCGGCATCGGCCACACGCAGCTCGGCCACCGGCCGAGCGCGCGCATCGGCGTGACGGGCGCGTCGCAGACCGCCACCAAGGAAGCCTGGACCCGCGTCGATTTCGACGACTCGGAGTGGAACACCCTGCCCGGCGCGGTGACCGGCACCGGCGCGAGCTGGAAGTACACGGCGAGCCGCACGCAGATCCTGCGGGTCAGCGCGATCGTGGATTTGTTCGCGGTAGCCGGCGGCGGCGGCGGCGGCGGATATTGGGCTGCGGATGAACGTCTTTACCTTCGGCTTCGCCACTACGACGATTCGGCTGCGACGACGCGGACCTACCTGCTGGCAAAATCGCATGCCGTTGCGGATCCGGCGGTCGCTTCCGATGACGCGGTTATTGCCGGGACGACGCTGGTGAAGCTCGACACCGACGACTACCTTTACGTCGAGGTCTGGCACAACGAAGCGGATGACGCCGACATCGAGGGCGACACGG
The DNA here is from genome assembly GCA_964586775.1 of uncultured bacterium. GTDB lineage: Bacteria > Lernaellota > Lernaellaia > JACKCT01 > JACKCT01 > JADLEX01. The sequence goes on from CAZPJD010000264.1 coordinate 1,069, forward strand.
CGATCAGCATCGAGGAGGTCTGACGTGGCGACGGTTGCGCGCGAACTCGGAAGGCGGGTTGCCCCCATCGTCGATCGCGCGCGGCGGAAGCCATCGATTGGGGCCCCGGGTCAGTCCAGCGCCCCCGGTAGAGAAAATGCGCGTTTCGATTCAAAAACCCAAGTTATTTTGAGGTAGCTACTCGCATTTTGTTTGGCAAAAATTACTCGCATCTGGTTTGGCCGGGTATTCCCATCTCGCATCTTCTCTATTGAAAGCGACATACGGGGTCGCACTGTGTTCGCTATTTGTTCGGTGTCTCGCGCGTACATGATGGAAATTCAATGGATTATCGGCAGACAGGCTGATGGAGGCAAGCGAAACGTCGCGACGTCGCGCGACAAAATCCGTCACGAATTCACCAAGTTGGGTGATGCGAATTTACAATGGATTCCTAATCAAGAAAGCTATCGTCCGGAGAGAAAGGCGTTGATGGCCGGGCGGTAGTTTTCGTCGGTGATCGTGATGGTGGTGCGCGACGCGAGATCGCGGATCCATTCGCGCAGCTTGTCCTGGCGGATCTTTTCGCGGACGGTCTTGACGGCCTCATCGTCGGACGCGGGATCGGTCGTCGCCGGATCGAAACCCTGCTGGACGAGGGCGTCCTGCGTGGCGAGGCGGACCTGCAGGTCGAGCTTTTTGTCGACGAATTGGCGAACCATGACCGTGGTGCGAAACCGTCCTCGGATGTCGGCGAAGACCTCGCCGTTCGGCACCAAGCCCTCGATGGATTCGTCGTTGAGTTGATACTTGATGAGGAACTTGCGGTAAGCGGCATCGCCGCCGAAGGACTTCCGCGTCGCGTCGACCGCCGCGTCGACGGCCGCCGGGTCCACCTCGGTGAAGCCCATGCGCACCGTTTGAAAGCGCAGCAGGCTGCGCGTGAAGAGCTCGAGGAAAATCTCCTCGACGCCGAGCGATTCCTCGCGCCCCGGGAAGAGCAGCGAATCGCGGGAGTGCGGGAGCAGCGTCTTCTCGACCTCGATCTGTTCGAGCGTCACGGCCGAGTTGCCGAGCGTGCAGATGAGCTTGTCGAGGGTGACGAGGGACGGTTTTTGATTCGCCGCGAAAGCGCCGCCGGCGAGGATCGCGATCGCCGCGAACGTCGTCAGGATCCACAATTTGCGGGTGAAGGCGGCGACCGGAATCGAACCGGTGAATAAAGGTTTTGCAGACCTCTGCCTTACCACTTGGCTACGCCGCCGTGTCGAAAAGAGCCGGGCTCGGAACGATCTGGCTCATATCCGGTTTGCCCGGGGGTGTCAAGTTTGAACGGCCTTTCGGGCGAGCGTGGAACGCGCGAAATCGCCCTTTTTTTAGAACAACGGCTTGCCGTCGATGTCGTCGCCGGCCTTGAGCGAAAACGCCTGAAGCACGGTCGGCGCGATGTCGTAAATCGACGGGTCGGCCTTGGTCACCTTGCGGTTGGCAAACAGGATTCCCGCCGTCAGCGTGGGATCGACCGAGCAGTGGTCGCCGCTCCATTTGCGGTCGTTGGGGGCGATCAGGCCCTTGGGGATCCCGCCCAGCGAGCTTTGCCACGAAACGCGGTAGCCCTCGTTGAACCCGAGGATGATGTCGGGCGCGAAGTCGTAGGCGGGACCTTTGTAGATGTCCTGGCGGCGATACACGTCCTTGAAGACCGGCGTGCCGTCCTCGGGGTCGCGGAACGCGAGCATCTTTTCACGCAACTCGTTTTGCAGCGCCTCGTAATCGGTCTTCATGACCGAGCCCTCGGGTTCGCGGTCGAATAGGTTGATGTACATCTGTCCGAGGCCGAGGTGGTACGCCTTCGTCCGCGACCAATCGACGTTGGGCCAGAACTCGCCCTGGCCGAACAGGTCGTCGAGATTCCGGTCGCGCACGTTCTCCTGACCTTTGAGCGTCATGTAGCCGTTCTCGACGAGCCAAGTGTTGATGTTCACCGCCTTGCGGAACGACTGGAATCCGTGGTCCGACACGACCATGAAGAGCGTGTCGTCATCGACGAAGCGATTCATGACAACGCCGATGATGCGGTCCACCTCGCGGTACATCTTCGAGAATTCGCCCAGATGCGCCTGCGCGTCGGTGCTGTCGTAGAGCGGGTGCTTGGCGTCCCAATAACGCCAGAACATGTGCTGGAGCCGGTCGGTGCCCTCGAAGACGCCGACAAAGAGCCGCGAGTCCTTCTTTTCCAGCTCGGAAATGATGATCTTTTCGATGCTGCCCATCACGCGGTACAGGTCGTCGAGGAACAGTTCCTCGGTGATCTGCAATTCGTTGAGCGCCCACGTCTCTTCCTGCCAGCCGAGTGTCTTATAGAGCCCGCCGGTCCCGGCGAGCTGCGCCGAAAAATTCGCGGGATTTGAGATACGCACATTCGGCGGCATCTTGGCGGGGTTGAAGTTGACCGGCGTGAGGTAGAGTCGGAACTCGGGCTCGATGGCGATCAGCGCGAATTTGGCGATGCCCTGCAGCTTCAGCAGCGGGTTGAGCGTGAATTCGACGACGAAAAAGTCGCTGAACTTGCCCATCTCCACGCGCTGCGTGACGCCCTGAACGGTGATCTGCGCGGACTTCGTCGCGCGGTCGATCTTGACCGTGAACGGCGCGGCCGTGTCGGGCAGCGACTTCACGCCCGGCTTGTCCTTCATCGTGAAGTTTTTGGGGCCGAGGATCTTCGATTCCACGCGATCGCCGAGCACCGAAACCGGCACGAGACGGCCGCCCATTTCGGTGTCGCCCGTCGCCTCTTTCTCCGACGAATACATCGTGTACGTTCCGTTCGTCTGACGCACGTCGGGGATGCCGAGACCCGCGAGCAGCTTGACGTTCGGCGTTTCTTTCGACGGGAAGGTGTTGGGCATGCGGATCGCGGTCGTTTTCACGCCCGCCTCGCCCGCGATTTCCCAAAACGCGTTGCCGAGCCGGTTGAAGATCGGGATCGGCATGGACTTCGGCACCCACGTGAGGATGGCGAACGTGGCGAAGCCGCCCGCCGCGCCGCCGATGACCAGCGCGACGCCGAGCCGGATCGGTATGCTCTTCGCGACGAGACGCAGGAGGATGAAGATGACGAAGAACACCAGAACGCCCGCGCCGATGCCGATGCCGTAACGCGCGCCTTGACTGGGCAGCAGCGCCTTTTCGGACGGCGTGACCATCGCGAATTCGGGGTAGTAGCTGCCGGGCATACGACGCAGAAAATCGTAGATGCCGTGCCGCGCGGCGTTGCCGCCCACCGCGAACGACGACCACGCGACCGGCGACGCGCTGGGGTTCGACGTGGCGAGCTTGGAGTAATGTCCCTGCGCCGCAAGCTTGGCCGCGTTGGGCATGAGCCCCTCGTCCATGAACTTCTGCGTGAGCATGGGGTCCATGCCGTCGAAGCCCAGGATGATGACCTTCGGCTCGGCGTGCGCAACGACCGGTGCGACGGCGTGCGTGAACAGCGACGCGACGACGAGCGCCGCCGCGAAAACGATCATTCTCAGACGCATTCCATCACCTCTGCATCCATGTCCGCATATGTGGCGCCGGCAAAAAAGAGCCCGCACGCGGGCGCCGATCTTCCCGCGCGCGCCCTGTCCGGCCGGCGCAGAAGCTGGGCGATCTCGTCCGCGGGCCGGTTGCCCAGCCCCACGTCCACGAGCGTGCCCACGAGGGCTCGCACCATGCCGCGAAGAAACCCCGTGGCCTCGAATTCCAAATCCAGTTTCCCGGGCGCCCGCCGCGTCAAATCGGCACGCAGCATCGTCCGCACGGGCGACTTGGCCACGCATCCCGCCGATCGGAACGATCCGAAATCGTGCTCCCCGACCAAAAACGGGAGCGCATTCTGCATGGCGTCGGCGTCTAGTTCAATGGGGACCTGCCACACGTAACGGCGGTTGATCGGGTCGCGGAACCGGCCCGTCTCAAGGCGGTATAGGTAAGTCCGTGATTTGGCCGAGAATCGCGCCGAAAAGTCGTCGGGCACGACATGGCATGAACGCACCTCGACATCGGGCGGCAGTAGGGCCGAAAGGGCGCGACGCACGAGATCGGGTTCGCGCCCACGCTCCGCGCGGAAGCTGACCGGCAGGGCGAGGGCGTGAACACCGGCATCGGTGCGCCCCGCGGCCGTGGCGCGGATACCGGGCTCGAAGAGCTTGGCGAGAGCGATTTCCAGCACGTCCTGCACGGTGCGATCGGACGGCTGGGACTGCCAGCCGTGAAAATCGGTTCCGTCAAAAGAGAGGATCAGCAGGTAATTGGGCATCGGCCGGGCGGCCGGCGCTAGAACTGGAACAGGACGCCGAGCGTGTGCCCCTGCGCGGACAGGTCGAGCTTCTCGGTGTCGTCGCCGAAGTCGTTCAGCCAGTAGTACTTGAACTGATAGAAGAAGTACGTGTTGTTGATGCCCCACTCGCCTTCGAGTCGGCCCGACGTGCGCGGCTCGACGCCGTCGAGCAGGAACATCAATCCCGCCTGACCGGTGAGTCCGCCCAGCAGGCCGCGGTTCTTCACCGACGAATCCAGCCGCTCCTCGAACCAGTACGTATAGCTGCCCGCCGCACCGAGAAAGGGCACGATCACCTGATCGGGGACGAAGGCGAATCGGTAGAGAAGACCGAGTTCCGCGGGCGCGACGTGGAGCTTGTATTTCTCGCTGGTCGAATCGCCCGTGGTCGAGACGCCGTTGCCCTCGAAGAAGTAGTAAGACATTTCGGCGTGCAGCGTCAGCTCGTGCACCATCCGCCACCCGGCCTGCAGCGTGTAGATGGCGTCTCCCTTGTCGCCGTAGACATCTTGGATGTCCTCGTCGAAGGGAATGACCATACCGAAGTTGAAACCGAACTCGAAATTGCGCGGGGTTTCGTACCAGTGCGGGTCGTCCTGCGGGCGCGTGTCCTGGGCCGACGCGATTCCCGCGACGCCGACGATGAGCGCGGCGAAGAGTGCGATGCGGATGTTCATGCGCGGTCCCCCCGTCGGTTCGAACGGAACCGGATGAACGCGCCAAGCGCGACGAGACCGAACGCCGCCGTGAGGATCGAAGCTCGGCCGGACATGACGATGTCCGCGGCGAACGCGACCGGAACGAGGGCGATACGCACCGCGAAACGCGCCGCGGGGCACGCGGCGACATGTTCGGCGATGGGCGGGCTCACGCGGTAGTAGGCTGCGACGAACGCGCGGCCCCATGCCGATTGCCTGAGGACATCGTCGCGAAACGCGCGCAGCGTTTTTACGCGGGCGTGATCGTAGGAGCCGAATGCCGCGGTCGCGATAAAGCACCCGTCGGTATCGCCCGACAGATCGGCCGAGCCCTGAGCGTCGGTTGGCGTCGCGGAGACTTCGACGGACAGGGGGCTTTCCGTACCTCCGGTGTCCACCGCCGAAACGCGCGCGTAGTACTTGACGTTGTTCGACAGGCCCGACAGCAGCGCCTCGGTCACGTTGCCCACGTCGATCGGGCTTGTGCCCTCGGAGGCGTCGGCGCCGACGTAGTCCTCTTTGTCGGAGCCGGAGCTGTTGCCGTAGTAGACGACGTAGTGGTCGATGTCCTCGTCCTCATGAGCGGCCCACGTGACGAAGACGCGCTGGTCGCCGGCGCCGGCGGAAACGCCGGTGACGGATTCGGGCGGCGTGTCGTAGGTGATCGTCGTGCTGGCCGAGCCGTAATCGGTTTCGTCCGAGCTGTTCACCGCGACGACATAAATGACGTATTCGCCGTCCGCGCCCAAATCCTGATCGGCGGAGATCTGCGTAGTGCCGGTGGCGGTGCCGGTGAACGATCCGCTGCCGTTGTCGTCAGCCACGGCATCGCCGGTGTCGGGCGTTCCGTCGCCGCCGACCACCACCTCATAGGTGCCCGAGGTGCTGCCGCCCTCGATCTTCCAAGCGATGGTTGCGGTCTCGCCCGAACCGACGTGTCCGTCGACCGGAACGATGCCCGTGATGGTGACGGTGATCTCCGCGTGCGCGGTTCCGGCGCCGGCCAGAAGCAGCAGGGAGAGAAAAAAGGCACCCAGCCGGGTATTCAACAGCACGCTCCAACGAAATCCGCCACGCGAGGGAGCCTGGACGTGATCAAATCGACGTGACTCATAACGAAATTTCCCCTGACCGTCAAGCAACGACGGGGGTTTTGCTCACTCACGGACGAACCCAAGCGATGCGGGGCCCCGTGGCGAGCTCCGAGTTTCCGGTCACTTTCATCCGGCGATGAGATCGAGGTGGTCGCGACATTGCCGTTCGCGATACGATACTCGACAAATATAACGAAAATCGTTATATTTCATGAGAAACGTAGTCCGGCGGTCTTCGCGACCGGCGACAGTCGGGTCGGCCCAGAGGGACTCAACACGATGCGAGCCCGCAAATACATCGAAGAGTTGGCGTCGAACGGGCGTTACCACTTCGGCACCGACGATGCCCTCGCGGCAATCGGCGGCAGCCTTGTCGCCGTGCGTGCCCAACTCCGCCGACTGAAAGAGCAGGGTCTCATCGCCGAGCCGGTGCGGGGTTTCCACGTGATCGTCCCGCCCGAGTACCGCCGCCTCGGCTGCGCACCTCCAGAGCAATTCGTCGATCAACTCATGGACCGTTGGGGCGAGCCTTACTATCTCGGGCTGCTGTCCGCGGCTGAGCGACACGGGGCCGCCCATCAGCGACCGCAGTCCTGTCAGGTGATCGTGCGCAAGAACCGACCGATGATTTCGTGCGGCGCGGTGCGCGTCGAGTTCATCGCCCGGGCGGACCTCGCGAAGATGCCCTTCGTCACGTTCAACACGCCCCGCGGCGTCCTCCGCTACGCGACGCCCGAGGTGACCGCGCTCGAACTCGTCGGCTATCCCAACCGGGCCGGTGGCTTGGGCAACGTCGCGACGATCCTCGGCGAGTTGGCCGAGACCATCTCGGCACGCAAGCTGCTCGCCGTCGCGCGGTTGTCGCCGGTCGGCTGGTCGCAGCGGCTCGGTTATCTTCTCGAAAGAGCGGGCCGCGAGGGTCTCGCCAATGCTCTCGAGTCGTTCGTTCGGGTTCGGGCGCGCAGCTACACGCCGCTTCGGCGCGCGGCGGCCGTCGTGTCGGCAAAACGCGACGCCAGATGGAAATTGATCGTCAACGCCGAGGTCGAACCCGACGAATGATTCCGAAAGCGCAAATCACCGCTTGGCGGGCAAATGCGCCGTGGCCGCTCGATGCGCAGGTCGAACAGGATCTCGTCATCAGCCGCGCGATCGTCGAGCTGTTTCGGGTTCCCGAGATCGCGGACGCGCTCGCCTTCCGTGGCGGAACGGCGCTCTACAAACTCCATCTGGATCCGCCGGCCCGGTACTCCGAGGACATCGATCTGGTGCAGGTCCGCGCCGAGCCGATCGGCGACACGCTCGATCGGGCCCGAGCGGTGCTCGATCCTTGGCTCGGCGTTCCCAAGCGTCTTGTCAAGGAAGGTCGCGTGAACCTGGTGTACCGATTCGATTCCGAGGACGCGCCGCCGCTGAGGTTGCGACTCAAGGTCGAGATCAACACTCGCGAGCACTTTGCCGAGCTCGGCGTCCTGCGCATTCCGTATCGCGTCGAAAACCCGTGGTTTGCCGGAGCTGCGGACGTGACGACATATGCGCTCGATGAATTGCTGGGCACCAAACTCCGCGCGCTCTACCAGAGGAAGAAGGGGCGCGATCTCTTCGATCTCTGGCGTGCGCTGGACCTCGATCGGGTGGATCCTCCGGTGCTCGTATCCTGCTTTCGACGATACCTCTCGGAGGAAGGCCGCACGGTGACGCGGGCGCAGATCGAGGAAAACCTTGTCGGGAAGAGAACCGATCCCGACTTCCGCGATGACGTGAAACCGCTCCTACGCCCCGAGTATTCCTGGGACATTGAAACCGCGATGAACGTGGTTCTCGAAAAACTCGTCGCATTGCTGGCCTGAGAGCGGCAAAAGAAGCGTGTTCGCCGGGGGCGCGGGCGGCCGCCGTTACGCCCGGACGAACCGAATTCCGCCCGCCGAAGCCCCGGTTTTCGGGTCGTCGAATGGGATCGTCAGCTCGTAAACCCCGGCCTCGACACGCGCCTCGATGGGAAACGGCGAGCGCTCGAAGACCTTGATCATGGCCTTGTTCGTGGCCAGCACGTCCGCCGAGAACCCCCGCGCGCCCCGCTCCCGCGCCGCCTGCACCAGCAGGTAGAACAGAAACGTCGCGATTCCGCGCCCCTGATACTCTTCGTCCACGACGAACGCCACGTCGGGGAACGGGCGCGTCTTGCCGTGCACGTAGCGGCCCTCGGCGATGATGCGGCCGCTGCCATCGTCCTGCACACCCACGATCGACATCGTGCGCCGGTAATCGACGTTGACGTAGGTCTGCATCTTCGTATGCGGCATCGTCGTGATCGGGCTGAAGTAGCGATAGTACACGGCCTGATCCGAGAATCGGTAGAACAGGCGACGCATCTCCTCTTCGTCCGACGGCTTGATCGCCCGGAACGCGACGCGCACGCCGCCCTTGAAGGTGTGCGTGCAGGAGAGGTCCGACGGGTAGAGTTGGCCCGCGTCGGCCAGAAAAATCTGATCGGGGTAGAGCAGATGCGCGTCCTTGGCGATCTGGACGAGCCTCTCCCGGTCGTCGGGGTGCGCGATGTCGATGATGGCCTGCGCCCGCTCGCGCACCGTGCGTCCCGTGAGCGACGCGATGCCCCACTCGGTCGCGATGTCGTCGATCAATTCGCGGTAGGGGAAGGGGTTGGGCAGCTCCTCGACCGACAGCACGATATTCGATTCGCCCCGCAGGTTTCGGCTCGGCAAGCCGAAGACCGTCCGGCCGTTACGCGAGAGCGACGCGCCGGTGAACAGCTCCAGCGCCTCGACCGGCCCGAGGGCCACGTTGCTCTTGCCGAAGTGCAGCGCCACCCGGCCGGTCAGGTCGATCTTTCGCGCCGAGAGCACCGCCACGAATCCGTCGTTTTGCGCGATCTGCTCGGGCGCGGTCACCACCTCGACGCTCTGGAACTCCACCAACGGGTTGCCGTCGAGCCAGTCCATCAGCGCGCGTGAGCCCATCGCATAGCTCGTCAGACATTTGCCGCGAAAGGTCGCCTTGCGCCGGTTGGTCACCGCGCCGCTTTGCACCAGATCCATGAGCGCGTCGGTGAACAGGGGCGAGTGGACGCCGAGATCGGACTTGCGCACGAGCTGGCGCGAGAGCGCTTCGAAGAGCGGGCCGAGCGAGAACGCGACGCACGAGCCGTCGTCGATGAGCGCGGCCACGTTGACGGCGACTTTTTCCATCGCCTCGTCGACCTCCCACCGGCCCCAGGTGATGGGCTCCTCGTTCGAGACGACGAGCGCATCGAAATCGCGCACGTGCACGAAGGTGTCGCCCAGGGTGCGCGGCACGCGGCCAGACACCTCGCCGATGCGGATGCGCGCGGCGCTCATGGCCTCGCGCGCGGCATCGACCGAGACGCCGAGGCTCGCGTAGCCGTCGTCATCGGGCGTCGAGATCTGGATGACGGCCATGTCCACGTGCATCATGCCGTTGCGAATCAGGCGGGGGATGCGGGAAAACGGACTCGGCACGAGATCGACGCGGCCCGTGGTGATCGCCTCGCTCGCCACCCATCCCGCGAAAAACGTCTTGAGGCGGAACTTGGTCCACGGCGTCGGGCTCGGCCGAAGCGCCTCGCCGAAGCTGGCGATCTGTACCAGTTCCAGATCCTGCAGGTTGGACGCGCGCGATTCGAGCAGGGCGCGCAGCACGAGCCGCGGCTCGGCGACGCCGGTCGAAAGAAAGATGCTCATCCCGGGCTCGATGCGCTCGAGCACCTCGCGCGGTTCGACGATCTTGGCGCGCCAAGCGTCGGCGCGATCGTTACGGCGGTCCATGGCAGCTCCGTTACGGCGTCGTGCGCGGCAGGTCATCCGCGCGGCAGGTCATCCGCGCGGCAGGATGCCCTCGAAGAGAATTTTTTGAATGTGATCCAGATAGCGCTCGTGCAGGTTCGTCTCGTCGCCGTAGTCGATCTGGCCCCGGAAGAACGACTCGCTCTCGAACCAGTGAAGGCACAGCGCCAGCATCGCCGTGATGACGAGTTGCGGCTCGATGTCGGCCCGGATCTCGCCCCGCTTCTGCGCTTCGAGAATACGCTCGGCACCGATGCGCATCAGCTCCTCGTCGGGACCGCGCTCCTGCTCCAGCTCTGCGCGACCTTCCATGATGATCCACGAAATCAGCCGCACGAATCGCGGGTTGTGTCGCAGGAACCGGAAGTATTCTCCGATCGACGCGCGCATCATTCCGACCGTGTCGCCGCCCGGCGGATTCGTCAGCAGATCCAACTGTACGCCGGCGTAGTCGTGGCTGAACCGCCGATACTTCACGTCCTGCCACAGCTTTCGCTTCGACTGAAAGTGGTGGTGGATGAGGCTCTTGGTTACGCCAGACGCATCGGCGATGTCGGCCATCGACGTCGCCGAAAACCCGCCCTCGGCGAACAGCCGCTCCGCGGCGTCGAGGATCGCCGCGCGCGTCGCCTCGGGATCGTGATTTCGCGCCATGAACGCCCCGACGGGAAGGAAGTCTCCTTCGGTAGTGAGCGTCGCGCAAAGGACGAAGTCAAGTATTTCGCCAATTGAAGGCGCACCCCGACGACGCCGGATTGCCAATGCGCCGGAATCGTCGTAGCTTCGCGACCGCTTCCGAGCCGCGCGCCGGGAGGTGCCCATGCCACACAGCCTCGAACAAAATCTCGCCGTCATGTGGAGCAATTCGGTCTGGCGCTTCGGCGACAAACCGTGCCACCGGTTCGTCCGCGACGGCGAGTGGGCCACGCACACCTATAAAGACGTGGACGACCGAGTCCGCCATTTCGCGCTCGGGCTGATTTCGCTCGGTCTCGCGCCGCTCGATCGCGTGGCGCTCGTCTGCGAAAACCGCCCGGAGTGGGGCGTCGCCGACCTCGCGACGCTCGCCGCCGGCGGTGTGCTGGTCACCGTATTCCCCTCCAGCACGAACAAACAGATCGGCTACATCGTCGACGATTCCGAGAGCCGCATCCTCATCGTCTCGAACTATTTCCAGCTTCGCAAATGTCTGGAATCGCGCGAGGTTCAGCGGCACGCGAAGACGATCGTCATCATCGATCCCATCGCCGATCTGATTCAGGGCGATTCGCGGGTGGTGACCTTCGACGACGTCGTGAATCGCGGCAAGGGATACGACGACCCGGCCGAGCTCGACCGTCGCGTGCGCGACATTCGCGCCGAACAAACCGCGACGATCATCTACACCTCGGGGACGACCGGAAACCCCAAGGGCGTGATGCTCACGCACGGCAATCTGCTGTCGAACGTGCGCGTGTCGCAAAGCCTCTTTCATCTGAGGCCGACCGACGTCGCGCTCTCGCTGCTGCCGCTGTCGCATTCGCTGGAGCGCACCGCCGGGCACTTCGCGATGCTGCTCTCGGGCGGAACCGTCGCGTACTCCGAGGGAATGGATCACTTCGACGCCGAACTGCGGCAGGTGCGTCCCACGGTGCTCGTCGGCGTGCCGCGCATCTACGAAAAGATGAAGAACCGCATCGGGAAGACGTTCGAGGACCAGCCCTGGGCGATCCGTCAGGCGTTTCGCCACGCGCAGCGGATCGGCCGCGAGTCGACGAGGTTTCGCCTGCGTGGGCGGCGATTGCCGGCCTATCTCGATTTGCAGGCGCAGCTCGCCGAACGCCTGATCTTTCGCCGGGTCAAAGCCGGTTTCGGGGGGCGACTGCGCTTTGTGATCTCGGGCGGCGCGCCGCTCGCGGTCGAGATCGCGGAGTTTTTCTTTGCGCTCGGCATGCCGCTTTATGAGGGCTACGGTTTGACCGAGGCGAGCCCCGTGGTGTGCGCCAACTGCCCCGGCGCGGTGAAACTCGGCACCGTGGGACGGCCGATCCCCGGCGTCGAGGTGCGCATCGAAGAGAACGGCGAGATCCTCGTGCGAGGCCCGAACGTGATGAAGGGTTATTACAAGCTGCCGATGGAGACGGCGCAGGTGGTGCGCGGCGGGTGGCTGTACACGGGCGACATCGGCGAACTCGACGCCGAGGGCTATTTGCGCATCACGGGGCGACTGAAAGACATCATCATCACGTCGGGCGGAAAGAACGTCGCCCCGCAGTGCATCGAAACGCTGCTGGAGATGGAACCGAACATCAAGCAGGTGTGCGTGGTCGGTGACCGGCGACCGTTTCTGACGGCGGTGATCGTGCCCGACTTCGCCGAGCTGCGCTCGTGGGCGAAGACGCAGGGGCTCGCGTTCTCGCGCGACCGCGACCTCGTGCGTCATGCGGGTGTGGAAACGCTGATTCAGGCCGCGGTGGATCGCGTCAACGCGCAGCTATCGCCGTCCGAGGCCGTGCGCAAGTTCATCGTCGCCGATTTCGAGTTCGCGCTCGACAACGGCATGCTGACGCCGACCTTCAAGGTGCGCCGAAAGGCGGTCGAAGTCCGTTTCGCGCACGAGATCGATCAGTTGTACTGACCATGGCCGAGTCGCTCATTCGCGCTTTCGTTGCGGTTCCGGTCCCCGAAGAGGTCCGCCATCGTCTCGCCGTCGTCTGCACCGAAACCCTAGGCGATCTCACGCACGTACGCCCGGTGAACGCCCGCAACATTCACGTCACGCTCAAGTTTCTTGGCGAAATCGAGCGCGAGACGCTGCACGCCGTCGAGCGGGGGCTGCACGCGGTCGCGGCGCGTCACGCCGCGTTCGACCTGCGTGTCGAGGGCGTGCGCACGCTGCCGCCGCGCGACGATCCCCGCGTGATCTTCGCGGATCTGGCGGGCCCGATCGATCGCCTGGGTTTGCTGGCGCGGGATGTGGAGGACGTGGCGGCCGCGGCGGGCATCGCGCGCGAAGAGCGTCCGTTCACGGCGCACCTTACGCTCGCGCGCGTCAAGGCGCCCAAGCAGCTCGGACTGCTTCGCAAACGGATCGAAACCGTGGCGACGCGGACCTTCGGCGAATTGCCGGTGCGGGAAATCGTGCTTTACCGTTCGGAACTCGATCCGGCGGGCGCGCGATACACGGCCGTCGGCGGGGCGTCGCTCGGCGCTCGCTGAATACGATCAGGTGCGATTCAGCGCGGCGAGGTGATCGGCCAGCGCCTTGGCGGGCGGGGCGATCACGATTCGGTTCCCGCCCGACGACGCCGCGGCGAACAGCGCCGCCTCGGCCTGCGAGACGAGCTCCGCCCGGTCCCGGTAGTGGTTGTCGCTCGGATGGAAATGCGCGATGCCGAACGACAGCGAGATGCGGAACTCGATCTCCCCCACCTTCACCTTGCGCCCTTCGATCGTCGCGCGGATGCGTTCGGCGTATTCGCGCGCGTCCGAGGATGTGTTCTCGGGCTGGAGGATGAAAAACTCGCCGGGCGAAAACTGCCCCAGCAGGTCGTAAACGCGCTTGCGAGTCGCTAGCACCTTGGCGACGACACTCACGACCTTCAGGCGCGTGTCCTCTCCCGCCATCTGATCGAGGGCTTGCGCGCGATCCACGCCGCACACCAGCAGCGCGAACGGCCTGCCGGTGCGGATCGACCGGCCGATCTCGGCGTCGACGAAGATGTCGAGCATCTTGCGGATAAAAATGCCCGTCCCGGTCGTGAGCACGTGCTCCGCGCGGATGCGTCTGTTGAGAGCGCCGAGGTAGTCCACCTGCGCGCGAAGGTCGTCGATCTCGCGCCGCGCGTCGTCCGCGGCGACGGACGTGGGAATACCGGCGCCCCCCGCGCCGATGGGCTCGGCGAAAAAAAGCGCGCCATCGGGCGTCGGCACGAGCACCGCCATGATGCGCGACTCGTGCCCGGGCGCTCTCCAGGTGTGAACCCCGCGCTCCAGCGAGCGCTCGGCACGCACGGTCTCGATCTCGTCGGGTTTGATCGACGGCACAAATTCCAGGACGGATCGACCGTTCAAATCCTCGACCCGACTTCCCGCCAGTTCGGCCAGGCCGCGCGACGCGCGCTCGATGCGCAAAGACGTATCGAGCCTCGCCGCGACGGTGCGCGAAACGGACCAGATCAGTTCGTCCAGCGCGTCGTCGCGATCGGCCACTCGACCTCCCTCGATACTACGAACCCTGCGTGATGGACTCCCGGCCCATGGTCTTGGCGGCTTCGGGCGCGGCGTTCGCCTCGGCGACCGTGGCGGTCTCGCCCGGCCCCAGCGTCTTTTCCGCCGCGACGGCCTCGGGCTTCACGAGACCCAGCTCGATCTCGAACTGACGCAGGGTCTCGTTGGCCTGCAATTTCTCCGCTTCCTTCTCCAGCTCGAATTCTTCCGCCCCGACGTGGTCGAGCGCGAGTTCGAGCCGCGCCTGGGACTGCGCGGCGCGTTCCTCGATCTTGCGGATCATCTCGTCGTGCGTCTGGTCGATGCTGCCGACCTCGAAGGTCTGCATCGTGTGCGCCACGCGGTTTTGCCATTCGGTCTGCTTGGCGACACTGATCGCGCGCAGGGCGTCCTTGATCTTGCGGTCGCGCTCGGCCATGAACGCGTTCTTGACGCGCTGCGCCTTGTCGAATGCCTTCTCCGAAATCTCCATGTTGGAGTTCGCGGAGACGAGATCCTTCTGCACCTGTTCGAGCGTCGTGGCGAAATTGAGCGCCATGTCGCGCTTATCCCCCAGCAGCGCCGCCTTGATCTTGGCCTTGAGCTGCTTCTCCTGCTCGACCAGCGAATCGCGCTGCTTCTGCGCGAGGACGACGTTGGCTTTGACCATGGCGATATTTTCGTTCATGGCGGGGATCTGGTCGTTCAGATCCCGGATATTTTGTTGCAGAATCTTCTCGGGATCCTCGAGCGAATCGACGGCGCCGCCGAAGGTGGCGCGCAGCCATCGCATGAGCCGTTTGAACATGGTGGTCTCCCGTCGAACGACGCTGAAATAAACCAGCATGATACTTAGCCCCCGGTCGGGACGACGGTCAAGCCACGCCGGGGGCCGGTCCGGAAGGCGCGATCGGATTTAACCGATATCGGGGAGCCGGTGTCCAAGTTCGGGATCAAAACGCGGGACGACGCCATGGTCCGGCCGGCCCGGACGGGCGACTGGGAAAATTTGGACGACCGGGAGCTGGTGCGGGCTTTCGCCCGGGGCGAGGTCGCCGCGTTCGAGGAGATCATGAAGCGCCACCGGCGCATGGTGTATTTCGCGGCGCTTCGCGTCACGGGGACGCACCACGACGCCGACGAGGCGGCGCAAAAGGCGTTCATTTCGGTGTACCGCAACCTGCACCGATTCGAGCACGCGAGCGCGCTGAAGACGTGGATCTTTCGCATCGCGATCAATACGGCCAAGAATCAGGTGCGGGATCGGTCGCGCCGCGAGGGCGACGAGCTGGTCGATCGCCACGCGGACGCGTCGGCCGGGGCGCCTGAACGCATCGAGGCCGAGCAGCAACGTCAGCGCGTGCGGCGCGCGGTCGAAACGCTGCCGCCGCGCCAGCGCGAGGTGGTGGAGCTGCGGATCGAGCACGAACTGCCGTTCGCCGAGGTCGCCGAGGTGCTGGGGTGCAGCGTCAACACGGCCAAGGTGAACTTTCATCATGCCGTCAAGGCCCTTCGGCGAAAACTCGCCGAGGGCGATTGAATTCGGGACGAAGTCATGGCGAATCGAATGGACGAAAATCGAAACGCGCCCGGCGACGAACGGGATCTCGACGGGCTCGACGACGCCGATCGGGCGCTCGTCGCCGATCTCGCGCCGGATGTGCTCCCCGATCCCGGCGAGGCGTATTTCGCGTCGCTCGGAGATCGCGTGTTGCGGCGCATCGCCGAGGAGGACGCGACGAACGCGTCGCTCGCCGAACGGACCCCGTGGTGGAAGGGCTTCGCCGAGGCGCTGCGCATCCGGCCCGTGGCGATCGGGATTCCCGCGGCGGTCGCCGTCGCGATGATCGCTGTGCTGATCCTGCGCCCCACGTCCCGGATTCCGGGTCTTGATTGGGAAACCCTCGACGCGGCCGCCATCGAGCGCGAAGCGAAGCGTCTGAATCCCGCGCGAACGCTGATGGTGCCGAGCGAATTGGAGTCGTCGGCGGCGACCGATCTGGGCGCAGAGTCCGACGACTCGGCGATCGAGATCACGGTGGACTTCGATGACATGGACGTGTCGGCCCAGGGCATCGCGCCGCCCTATGTCCCGGTGGCGGATGTGTCGGGCGCGGCGCTCAGCGACGAGGAACTGACGGAGCTGCGCGAGCGGCTCGGCGAGGCGCTGGATTCGCTGAAAATCTGACGGACGACGAAGGAATGACGGGGAGACGACGATGAGAACGGGACTGAAGTTGGCGGCAATGGGGATCGCGGGAATCGCGGTGCTGATGCTGGTCGCGCCGTCGTCGGCGCAGGACGACCCGGGCGAGCGTGACCGCGTCTGGAAGCAGATGGAGACGATGCGGATCCTCAAGCTCACCGAGGTGCTGGAGCCCAGCGACGAACAGCTCGCCAAGCTCATTCCCGTGGTGAAGGCTTACGCCGAGGCGCAGCGCACCAAGATGGGCGAACGCGACGCGATCCTGCGCGAGTTGGAAGAGCAGGGGAAGACCGGCGCGAAACCCGACGCGGCGGCGGTGCGCGCGAACATCAAGAAAATTCTGGAGATCGAAAACGGCATGATGGGCGTGCGCCGCGCGCACTACGATCAGATGGAAAAGCTGCTCGACGCACGCCAGATGGCCCGCTACATGCTCTTCGAGGTGCGTTTCCACGACGAGGTGCAGGGCTTCATGTCGGATCTCAAGCGCCGCCACGACCGCCGGATGCGTCGGTTCATGCACGGCGGTCCGGGCGGCCCGGGCGGCAAGGGCGATCCGACCGAGAACGATCCGCCGCAAAGACCCGAATAATCTCGTCGACAACACGTGCCGATCCGGGCAAATTGCCCGCGTCGCGTCCGCGCGGGGCATTCAGCGCGCTTGAATTTCACCCCCCGTGCGGCTAAAGAAGCGCTGTTTCGGCGCTTCCTCGCGCCGGACGCAACGGGCGCGCGCGCCCACGGAGCACGTCGCATGAAGATCTGCGTCCTTGGTCTCGGATACATCGGTCTGCCCACCGCGAGCGTGCTCGCCACGGCGGGGCACGAGGTGGTCGGCGTCGATGTCAACGCGCGCGTGGTGGAACTCATCAACCACGGGCAGATCCACATCGAGGAAAAGGGCCTCAAGACGCTCTTCGGCGCGGCGGTGCGTTCGGGCAACCTGACCGCGAGCCGCAAGCCCGTCGCGGCGGACGTCTTCATCCTGTGCGTGCCGACGCCCGAGACGGGTCACAAGGCCGACCTGACGTTTCTGGTCGAGGCCGCGAAGTCGGTCGCGCCGGTACTGAAAAAGGGAAACCTGCTCGTCGTCGAGTCCACGATTCCGCCGGGCGCGACGGAAAAGGTCGTGCTGCCCGAGCTCGAGAAGACGAAGCTGGAGCCGGGCAAGGACTACCACGTCGCGCACTGCCCCGAGCGCGTGCTGCCGGGCAGCATCCTGAAGGAACTGGTCGAAAACGACCGCGTCATCGGCGGTCTGACCCCCGCGTGCGCCAAGCGCGCCGCCGAGGTCTACGGCAGCTTCGTGCAGGGAAACATCGCGATATGCGACCTGCGTACCGCGGAAACCGTGAAGCTGGTCGAGAACTCGTTCCGCGACGTCAACGTCGCCTTCGCCAATACGGTCAGCAATATCGCCCTCGAGCTGGGCATCGACAGCGATCAGGTCATCCGCTTCGCCAACATGCACCCGCGCGTGAACATCCTGAAACCCGGCCCGGGCGTGGGCGGCCACTGCATCCCCATCGATCCGTGGTTTCTGGTCGAAGCCGCGCCGGGCTCGACCGCGCTGCTCAAGGCCGCGCGCCGCGTCAACGACGATCGCCCGGTCGTGATGGCGAAGATCCTGAAAAAGCTCGTGGGCCGCGTCCGCAACCCCAAAGTCGCGATTCTGGGCGTCAGCTACAAGGGCGACGTGGACGATGTGCGCGACACGCCCGCCGACATCGCCATCGACGCGCTCGAAAAATTCGGGATCGACGTGGCGGTCTACGACCCGCACGTGAAGATTTACCGCAAGGATCTCGTCACGCTCGAACAGGCGCTCGCCGGGGCCGACGCCGCGGCGATCCTGTCCGCTCACAGCGACTTCAAGTACCTCGCGCCCGACCGTGTGGGTGGCCTGATGCGCGCGCGGCGGCTGCTCGATCCCTTCCACATGGTGGATCTGGCCGCGTGGCGAGGCGCCGGCTTCGAGGTCGTGACGGTCTGATTCCCGGCCGCGATGTCACTTCGCGGCGGGCCTCACGCCAAAGAGCCAGAATTCGCGCGCGTCGTCGCTGTGGATCATGTTCGTCCCGCCGGTGAACGGCGCGGGCGGCCCCGAGCCGGGCACGCGCGTCCAGTCATCGCCGTCGAAGCGCCACATATCACGCAGCGCCCCCGACGTCTGCGAGTGCCCGCCGAAGAGCAGAATCGCGCGTTCCTTCGGGTCCCAGACCAAATTCGGATTCGTGCGCGCTGGGGGCGTGGTTTTGGTCGCGACGCGCCGCCAGTCGCGGCCGTCGAAAGCCCATGTCTCGGCGAGATCCCCCGACGTTTCGTTGAATCCGCCGAAGAGCACACCCACGTCGCGACGCATGTCGTAGCACCAGCCAAAGCCGATGACGGCGTTTGGCGCGGCGGTCGTGGGGATTCGCCGCCACGTATTGCCGTTGTATGCCCACGTTTCGAGCGCGGCGCGCTCGGCGGGCTTGTCCCCGGCTTGGGCGACGCCCATGCCGCCGAAGAGCAGTGCGCCGTGCGAACCGCCGGCGAACGCCGCGCCCCGCCGCGCGGAAGGCGCGCTATTCGCGGCGATTTCTTTCCACGCGTTTTTGTCGAAGATCCACGTGTCGCCCATTTCGCGCGTGTTGTCGAAGCCGCCGAAGAGCGCCGCCCGGCCGTCCGCGAGCGACGCGATCGCGGCGTCGAATCGCGCCGGGGGCGAGGGCGCGCCGCGATGTTCGATCCATGCCTCGCCGTCCCGAATCCAGGTGTCACCGAAGGGGCGGTTCTTGCCCCGCGACGCGCCGCCGAAGACGAACGCGCGTCCATCTGCGACCCCTGCGGACGCCGAGCTTCGCGCGTCGGGACCGCCGCCCGATACCGCGCGCCACGATGAGCCGACCCATTGGCGGGCGTCCGACAGATCGCCCGCCTCGGGCCGCTGACCGAACGCGACGACCGGCCCGCCGTTTGCGCTGCTTGGCGCAATCCACGCGACGTGCCGCGAACGGGGCGAGTCGAGCGTCGCGCCTGGCTGCGCCTCCCATCGGCCATCGCGATAGAGCCACGCGTCGGCGAGGTACGCGTCGGGCTCGTCGGGATTGCCCGTTTTGCCGAACCCGCCGAACAGCCAGACGCCGCGCCGGGCGGGGTCGTAGACCATTCGGTGATCGACGCGCGGCGAGGGCGCGACGGGCGTGTCGATCCTTGTCCAGCGCTCGCCATCGAACTCCCACGTGTCGCCGAAGGGGTGCGTTTCGTCGCCGCCGCCGAAGAGGACCCACACGCCTCGGCCCACATCGAAGGCCATCGAAGCGAACGCACGGGGCGAGGGTCTCGGCTCCGCGTTCACGGCCCGCCACTTGTCGCCATCGAAGATCCATGCGTCGTCCCGCATGGCGCGCGAGGGCGTGTCGTCCACGGATGCGTCGTCGCTCCCCGAGCGCACGACCTGCACCACACCCGCGCGCGCGTTTTCGACGAGGGCGATCTGCGCGTAGGACCAGACGGGGGAGGGCGGAGATTCCGCAGCGAAGCTCGCGCCGTCAAAGGACCACAGGTCGTCGCGCGCCGCGCCATCGCCGAATCCGCTGAAGACGTACGCGCGGCCGTCGGCGGGATCGCGTGCGGCGCGGGCGTTGCTGCGTCGGGGCGGATGCGAGTCCGCTTCGAGCTTCGTCCACGCGCCGCCGCGCCAGATCCACATGTCGTCGAGGTCCTCGAGTTCGCCGCCGGTGCCCGGCCCGAACCCGCCCACCAGCAGCACGCCCCCTTCGTGCGCGACCATCGTCGCCAAACTGCGCGGCGAGGGTGCGTCGGGCGACGTCGCACGCTGCCATCGGCCTTCGCGCCATAGCCACGTGTCGTTCAGGTCGCCGGTGGTGGCGCTGAATCCGCCGAAGAGCAGCATCGCATTCGAGCCGGCGTCCCACGCGGCGGCCGCATTCGATCGGGGTGGCGGGGCCGTGGCGGACTCGACGCGCGTCCACCGGTCCCGGCCCAGCAGCCACGTGTCGCCCAAATAGCGGCCGTCCTCGCTCATTCCGCCAAAGAGGACGATGCCGCCCGGCGTCGCGACGAGCACATGACCGACGCGCGCGTCCGGCGATGCGCCTTCGAGACGCGACCACGTACCACCTCGAAAAACCCATGTTCCCTCGGAGTGCGCCCCCCCGGGGGTCGAACCGCCGAAGACGTAGACGTCGCCCGTTCGGGGATCGGCCGCCGCTGCGAAGGCGCTGACGGGCTCGGGCAGGGGCGGTAGGACGGCCCAACTCGACGGTCCGGCCGCCGAAACCGCCGCCGAAGCGGCGATCAGGCCGACGCAGATCGCCGCAAAACGGGCGATTCGCAAATTCATCCAACTCCTGCCGGCGCCCGGCTTGATCCGCCGATGGGCATTTGTTATAGGAAGCGCCGTTTGAATAAACCCTCGAAGGCCCGTCGGAGGTTCTTTTACATGGCGAAGCCCGAACTCGGGAAACGACATCGCTGTTATTCCTGCGGATGCGCCTTTTATGATCTGGGCAAACCCGCGGCCCTGTGTCCCCGTTGCGGCGCGGACCAGGCCACGGCCCCGAAGTTTTCGGTGCCGAGCACTTCCAAAGCCTCGATCGCGGCCATGCGCGAAACCCCGATTCCCATCGACGACGACGAGGTCGAGACGGAAATCGGGACGGAGTTCGACGAGTTCGGCGACGTGACCGCGCTGGACGAAGACGACGTCGAGATCAGCGAAGAGGAAGAATAGGTCCGGGCGTCGGCGTCGCGGCGGTCGTACCTCCGCGACGCAGCGCCACCCGGTGCGCGTCCCACGCCGACCAGACCCACAGCGTGATCGCCGGTCCGCCGCCGATCAGGACGCCGCGAAAGAGCCACCCCGACAAACCGGGCGTAGGCGGCGTCGTCACGAGCGTCGGGTCCGCGATCACGTCCATCATCGCGAAATACGCCGAAAAACCCCTCCAGATTCCGTAGAACAAAAAGCCGAGCCCCGCGAGAACGCCCACCACGATGGCCGCGCCCTTGGCGACCTGCCCGTTATAGATCTGGCCGAGGCCGGGGCACACGAGCCCCGAAAGCATCGCCGCCTTGCGCGCGCGGTCGCGCGGTGTTTCCTCGTAACGATCCGGGGGTTTCAGCCCGGGTCGGTTTCGCGTTTGATCCGTTGCCACAATTCCTCCAACTCCGCCACGCTCTTGTCCTCGAACCGTGCGCCCGACTCGGAGAGCAAATCCTCGAGCGCGGCGAAGCGCCGTTCGAACTTCGCCGTGGCGCGGCGCAGCCCGTCCTCCGCACTGACACCGAGGTGGCGTCCGTAGTTCACCAGCACGAAAAACAGATCGCCCAGCTCCTCCTCGATACGCCCCGCGTCGCCATCGCGGCGCGCTTCTTCGAGTTCATCGATCTCCTCGCGCACCTTGTCGTACACCTGCTCGGCGTTCTCCCAGTCGAAACCCGCCTTGGCCGCACGTTCGCTGATGCGAAACGCGCGCAGCAGCGCGGGCAGCGACGCGGGGACCTTCGACAAAATGTGGTGCGTACGGTCGGTTTTCCCCTCGGCCTTTTTGATTTCGGACCACTGCGTGACCACTTGGTCCGGCGTCAGGTGCTCGCGTTCGCCGAAGATGTGCGGGTGGCGACGCACCATCTTTTCGCCCAGCGTCTGCGAGACGGCGTCCATGGAAAAGTGCCCATCCTGCTCGGCGAGCCGCGCGAGAAAGAGCACTTCCCACAGAACGTCGCCCAGTTCCTCGCGCAGTCCGGCGAAGTCGCCGCGATCCACCGCGTCGAGCGCCTCGTACACCTCTTCGAGGAAATATTTGCGCAGGCTCGCGTACGTCTGTTCGTTATCCCACGGGCAGCCGTTTTCGCCGCGCAGCGCCCGGATGATCTCGACGCACGCGTCGAAGTCGTACTCGCCGCGCGCGATGGCGTCTTTCAGGCGATCCGAGATCATCGGACGGGCTCGGCCGCGAGAAAGGGGCGCAGGTCGGCGGCCACATCCTCGTCGCGCACGGCGTCGGCGATGGCGGACAGATCGACCGAGTTGTAGGTGTTCCAAAAAACCGCGGGGCCGAGCCGCGCGCTGTGGTTGCGTAAAAATTTCGTCATCCCGGCGAACGCCTTTCCCGTGTAGGTGGTTTCGATGCCGACGCCGTGCCGGGCGCACAGGTCCACCGCCGCCCGCGCCTCGTCGGTCACGCACCCGTATTCGCCGCCGAAGTGGTCGTGCAAGAGCGTGAGGTCGTCGTCCGTCACGCGGACGGACCCGATGTCCGCGCCCGCGTCGCGCAGCAGGCCCAGCGCGCCGTTCGCCATGCGCCCGATCGCACCTTGATTCACCACCAACCGATCGACCACGCGGATCCCGACGACGCGCGTGCGCAGTCGCGTGAGCTTGATGCCCGCGACGAGGCCCGCGTAGGTGCCGCAGGAGCCGACCGCGCAGAATATGAATCGCGGCTCGGGAAGGACGCCCGCTTCCACCTGCGCGGCGAGCTCGAGCGCCGCTTCGACGAAGCCGATCGTGCCCAGTGCGTTCGATCCGCCGCCGGGGATGAGGGCCGTCGGCGCATCGCCGCCAAGGCGCGATGCCGCGAGTTCCTTCGCGACCAGCCATGCCGTCTTGGCATATCCGCCCGCGTAATGGCAGATCGCGCCGAAGTGGCCGAAGAGGCGGAGGTTGCGCTGGACGTTTTTCGTCACCGGTTGGTCGAAGAGCACGAGGTGGCACCCGAGGCCGAACCGCCGCGCGTATACCGCCGTCGCGAGGCCATGATTGGTCCCGATCCCCCCCATCGTCACGACGGCCGCCGCGCCCTCGGCACGCGCCCGGGCGAGCAGGTACTCCAGCTTGCGCGGCTTGTTACCGCCGTACTGCGTCGCGCTTTGGTCGTCGCGCTTGATCCACAGGGACGAATAGCCGATCTCGTCGCCGAGCGCTGGCGCGGCTTCGATGGGCGTCGGCCCGTCGAGAATGCGCTCGCGCGCGAAGCGAGCCGCGAGCACCGGGAATCGTTCGAAGAGCGGGCCGCTCACGGCGATGCCTGCGGTTTCGCGGTGAGCCCGAGCCGTTCGCGCGCCGCCGCCTGATCCACCGCGAGGTCGCGCTCGAACCCCGTCGACGCGGTCATGGCGAGAACGGCCGTCCACAGCGCGTCGGCCTCCTCGCGTCGATCCTGTGCGTCGTAGGCCCGCGCGAGCCACGCGAGATTCGTGCTGAAGTTCGGCGACAGCTTCCGGGCACTCTCCAGCGCCAGCGCGGCGTCCTGGGGCCGGCGGACGGGCGCTTCGAGGGCGAGGATGCCAAGCTGCCGATCGGGTCCGGCGAAGTCGATCGCGGGATCGTTTTTTTTCGCACGTTCGAGATCTTCCCGGATCGCACCGAGTTCGGAGAGCTGCCCGAGCGCATCGCGCGAGCGCAGCGATTCGAAGCGAAACACCGCGCGGTGGTAGGGCCCGGCCGCCGATTTTGGAAAGGACTTCACGACGGATTCGGCGAGCCGCGAGCCGTCCGCCAGCGCCTGCGCTCGAACCTTCGCGTCGGGGGAGAACCGGACGAGCCACGCGTGCGCCGCGAGAATCCGCTCGGGGAATCGAACGTCCGATGTGAACGCGCTTTGGGCGTTTTTCCAGACCTCGATGGCACTCGCCACGGCGCCAAGATCCCCGCCGCGCCGGGCGTAGAACTCATCGCCGCGGGCGAGGAACGACGCGGCATCCTGCGCGCTCGCCACGGCGGCGAGACTCATCAAGAGGGCCGAGACGGCCACGACCGCCGAAACGCGCGCGCGCGAAGACCCGCTTGGAAATCGGAGCTTCACGCCGCCTTCAACCGATACTCGATCCGGCCCAGCGAGTCGCGCGCGGCCTTCACCAAGTCTCCGTGGCTGAAGAATCCGCTGAGCGGGAAAAAGAAGATGCGCAGGATCGGATTGGAAAGCCGCGTCACCATGGCCCGCAGCGCCTGCGACGACTTCTCGCTTCCCAGAAGCCCCATGCCCTTGAGCGCCGCGACGCGCAGATTCATGTCGTGGCGATAGATCGCGCCCAGATGTTTGCCGAAGCGGAATTTGGTGGCCGGCAGCAGCAGCGCCTCGGCCTCGGGCCCGCCGATGCGCGCGATGGCGTTGACGATGGTGGGCCGCAGCGATTCCTCGGAATAGAAGAGATCGACGAGCTTGGGAACCGCGTGCTGCGCCTGCAGCGTGCCGAGCGTGGTGATCGACGCCTCGATCACGTCACGCGATTCGTCGAGCAGGAAATCCGCCGCGAGCCGCGCCGCCTCGTCCGCATCAAGCTTCGCCGCCGCCACGATGACCTCGCGCCGGATGCGCGGATCGCGATCCTCCGCCACGGTGCGCAGGAGCGCGACATCGTTCACGCCGCCGAGTTTGGCCATGATGTCCACGCAGTTGCGCGCGAGGTAGAACGAATCGTCGACCAGCCGGTTGTCGCCGCCCATGCGCTGGAACTGGCCGGGATCCTGCAGGTTCTTGAGTTTCCACACGCACATGTCGTAAGCGCGCGAGCCGATGCCCAGCAGGGTCTGGAAGCAGCGGTTGCGGAACGAGCGCGACGGATTCTTGAATCCTTCCAGAAGCTGCTGCACGACCTCCTCGGTGCCCAGCAGCTCCAGAATCTTCTGCGTGTTGTCCACGACGCTCATCGTCTCGGTGTCGAGTTCGCGCACGAGCACGCCGACGGTCTCGCTGTCGCTGGCCTGCACCAGCGCCGAAGCCGCCAACTCGCGCAGCGCGCGGGTGTACGTGTCCTGCTTGTCGGCGGGCAGGTTCTCGGCCTGCTTGCGCACGCGGTCGAACTGCCGCGCGACCCCCAGCGCCATGCCGGTGCGGTGCGCCACGACCACGGCGCGGAAGACGTCGATCATCGTCTCGAACAGTTTTGCGCAGACCTCCAGATCGCGCTCCTTGAACCACACGCGCGCCGACAGTCGCTCGATGATCTCGGTGAGCGTCGTGTCCTTGTTCTTCGAGATCGTCAGGTCGACCATCTTCGACAGGTTGTCGAGGGCGTGCAGGCGATCCTCGGGGCCGCCGCGCGCCATGTCGTCGAGCAGTTGCTCGATGGTCGTTCGCGCGGTGGACCAGCTCATCGCGTCCTTGAGGCCGCCCTTGGAAAAGAGCGCCTGATCGGCGAGGGAGGGGTCGAGGGTGAGAATCATCTGCGCCAGCGCGACGCGCGATTTCTGATCCTTGCGATACGAGCCGGTGATGAGGCTCGCGAAGGTCTTGGCCACGTCCTCGCCGCTGATGTCGCCGACCGCGCCGCCCTGTTTGATCTTCTGCACCAGCTCCGAGAACACGATGTTTTCGAGGGCCTTCTCGTCGCTGCGCAGGTCGTCCTTCGACTCGACGATGCCGTCGTCGGCGATGATGCCGTACTTGAACTGGTCGACGAGGATGTGCGTGACGCCCTTGGAGTCGAGGATGCCCTTCACGCCGCCGCGGCCTTTGATGGAGGCGGCGGTCTCGGCGAAGATCATGACGAAGGCGCGGACCTCGTCGAGCGAGATGCCCTTGCGGAATGTGAGCGAGTTCATGTTGCGGTCGTCGAGCTGCACGACGAAGTCGTCGAGGTAGTTCGCCTTTTTCTTGATGCGCACGTCCTCGACCAGCAGGTCCGAACCGATGCGCGACACGGTCAACGATTCGCGGTCCTTGAGCAGGTCGTTGATGGTGGATAGCAGCGATTCGATACCCAGCGAGATCGAGGGGTGATCGACCGACGTGTACATCTTCACCGAACGCAGCAGCAACGACAGTCGCTTGATGATGTTGTTGCCCATGCGGGCGATGACGGCCTCGGAGAGTTTTCCGCCCTGTCCCGCCTTGCCCGAACTCACCAGATCGCGACCATCGGCGCTCGCGCGGGCGGCGTCGTCGGAGAACACGGTCGTGTAGACGACGTTGTCGTCCGATCGGAAGTCGGCCTCTTTCAGGATCTCGACGAAGATGTTCCAGTAGCCGCGCCCGTAATGATTCAGATCGACGACGAGGTGGCGTTCCTTGAGGTCCTCGCGCTCGAGGATGTGGCGCACCACCTCGACCGGCGTGGTGCGCATCTCGGGCATGCCCTCGTCCTGGATGCGCGCGCGCAGCAGGAAGAGGATCTGGATCGTCATCGCCGTCTTGGCCTTGAGGAGCATCAACGACGTGGCGTCCATGTGCTTGATCTGATCGAGCACCTCATCCAGCGTGCGCAGCTTCTCGGACGACTTCATCGTGAAGCGGAGCTGTTCCCAGCCCTTATTGCCGAGCTTTTTCATCATCAGCGGCTGATCGATGACGAGCAGGAACACCCGGGCGTAGCCCAGGTCGTCGAGGCTCTTGTCGATGACCTGGCCGATCATCTCGACGGCGGGCTTGATGCCGCCCGTCAGCATGGCGCGCGAGAAGATGTCGGCCTGCTTGTCGAGCGTGTCGACCGCGCCGATGTTGCCGATGACGGTTCCGACGTTCAGTCCGGTGTCTTCAGACATCCGAGGCCCCCTGGATGTTTACCTGCGCGTGCCGCGACTCGGGAAACTCAGGCGTAAAACATATCCCAAGTCGGAATGATAACCCGTCGCGTCGCGCGGATCAATTCGGGCGCGATTGAAAAATTTTCCTCATTGGGCTGGGAACGGGGCTTCGCCCACCGGCGAACGGCGGAATCGACGCGCGCGGTCGGGATCGCGCTCGTGCTCCCCTTGCATTCGCCAATGCCTTGAAGTAAAAAAACGCACCCTGCGGGGTCCTACGGAGGCTCGAAAAGCGATGGCCTTGGTGCTCATCACCATCATTCACGTGCTGGTGTGCATTTTTCTCGTGCTGGTCATTCTTCTTCAGACCGGCAAAGGCGCCGACATGGGCGCGGTGTTCGGCGGCGGCGGATCGAACACGGTGTTCGGCTCGGCGGGCGCGGGCGGTTTTCTGACCAAGATGACCACCGCCGGCGCGATCACGTTCATGATCACCTGCATGGCTCTCGCGTGGATCTATGGCCACGAGGAGTCGGCGGTGTTGCGCACGCTGCAAAACACGGCTCCGATCGCCGAACCGGCCGCTCCGGCCGAACCGGCGACGGCTCCGGTTGACGGCGCGACGAACGCGGCGGCCCCGGCGGCCCCGGATGCGATGCCGGCGGAAGCGGCTCCGGTCGCGCCCGCGCCGACCGAGGCCGCACCGAGCGAGGCCGCGCCGGCCGCCCCGGCGGGTGAGAGCGCGCCGCAGTAACGACTCCAAGGGTCGGGTGGGCATCGTCCCCCCCGAAACACGAACGCGGAAGTGGTGGAATTGGTAGACGCGCCAGCTTGAGGGGCTGGTGTCCGAAAGGACGTGGGGGTTCGAGTCCCCCCTTCCGCACTCGAAAATCCGGCGGGCGAGTCGAAACAAACGGCTCCCCGCCGTTTTTCTTTGTGCGAGCAGTGCGCTGAAAAAGTCCTTCCTGGACTTTTTCCGCCCGGAAATCAAAAAACGCGGTTTTTGATTTCCTCCAAATTTCGCGCCCCTGCGCGCGCGCGAAAAATGCCTCGCCATCCATGGCTCGGTAGGCAGGCCGTTGTTCAACAGCCTGCCTGCGCCGCGCGTCAGAACGACTTGGGCGATTCGTAAAGCCGGGCGTATTCCTGAAGGGCGTAGCGGTCGGTCATCCCCGCGATGTAATCGCAGATCACGCGCTTCTCGCCGTGCTCGGCGATGCGCTCGTGGTACCGGGGCGGCAGCATCGTCGGCTCGGTCAGGTACGCCTCGAAGAGCGCCTTCACGACGCGCTGCGCGTTGAAGCGCCGCCGCTCGAGCTGGTGGTGCTTGTAGAGCCGCTCGTACTGATAACGACGGATCTCCTCGACGAGCGCGGCCACCGGCGCGGAATGCTCCACCAGAATTCCGCCCGCCTCGCGCACGTCGCGCAACGTGCGGATGCCGCGCTGGGTGAGGATGCGCCGCGTGTTTTCGACGAGATCGATGATGAAGTGGCCGATCAGGTGGCTGATGGCCATGGCCTTTTGGTAGCGGCGGTCGACGTCGCCATACCGCTGCCGCACGGCCGCGAGCGCGCGGTCCCAGATCTGGACCGTGCGCAGGTCGTCCCAGTCGAGCAGGCCGCTTTCGAGCCCGTCGTCGATGTCGTGATTGAGGTACGCGACGGCGTCGGCGTGGTTGATGAGCTGCGCCTCCAGCGTCGGCTGCCATTCGGGATGGTAGTCGGCGACGGGATCACCCGACGGGTGGTCGTACCACGTCGAGTGTTTGATGATGCCCTCGCGCGTCTCGAAGCACAGGTTGAGCCCGGGGAAGTTGGGGTAGCGGTCCTCGAGGAGCGTCACGACGCGCAGCGACTGGTGGTTGTGCTCGAATCCGCCCACGTCCGCCATCAATTCCCGCACGGCGTATTCGCCGCTGTGGCCGAAGGGCGTATGGCCCAGGTCGTGGGCCAGCGCCAGCGCCTCGGCGAGGTCCATGTGCAGCCGCAGCCGCCGCGCGAGCCCCCGCGCGATCTGGGCGACCTCGATGGAGTGCGTGAGCCGGGTGCGGTAGTAGTCGCCCTCGTGGTTGACGAAGACCTGCGTCTTGTATTCGAGCCGCCGGAACGCCGAACAGTGGATGATGCGATCGCGGTCGCGCTCGAAGTTCGGCCGGTCGTCCTTGAACGACTCGTCGTGAACTCGGCCGAGGCTCTCCTCGTCTTTCGCGGCGTATTCGGCGAGCGGAAAGGGACGCATCGGTTCCCCCGTTATCATCCGGCGCACGGGGCCGCGCGGGCCGTCACGGCGTCTTCGCCTGCTCGGCCTTCGCGGCGTCTTTCGCCTTTTGCTTCAGTTCTTCGAGCTTCTTGAGTTCCTCGGGCGGCAGCTTCTTCCAGCCGCCGGGCATCTTGCCCTCGGCCTTGAGCTGCTCCAGCTTGCGCTGCACGCGCTCGGCGTGCACGTCGAACGCGTCGCAAAGCCCCACGATCGCGAACGACATGGGGTCGAGGCGGATCTCGTTGCTCACCGGGCTCGTGCGGATGCCGCCGTAGATTTCGTCGGGGAAGGGCAGGAAGTACGAGTTCTGCTTGTCGAACTGCTGCGCGAGCAAAAATGCGGCGGCGCGCAAAATCGCGTCCTCGTAGGGTTTTGTCGAAACTCCCCGCTCCTTCGCAACGGTCATCGCGGAGTGCAGCGCGTGAATGCCCTGGCCGGTCGTCGCGACCTTGGGCGGCTTCGACCCGCGAAACGCCCCGGCATAGTCGGGATACTGCGTCGATTCGCCGTCATACTGGCGGCCAAGCCACGAATCGGCCATGGCGAGGGCAGCGTCGGCGTAGGCGTCGTTGCCGGTCACGCGCCACAATTCGGTCATCGCCTCCGCGCCCCAGGCGGGAACCTCGGCGGTGAGCCCAAAGCGCGCGATCTCGCGATCGGCGGCGGCTTTGGCGGCCGTGAGCCAATCGACGTTGGGGTTCACCGAGTAGTATTTCGCGAGCGCGAGGATCGGCAGCGCGCCGAGTTCCGCGTTCGGGCGCTCGGGCCGCCAGTTGAAGAGCTTGTGATAGTACGTCGGGAAGAACTCGCCCGCGTCGTCCTGCACGATCGTGAGGTAATACGCCAGTCGATTGACGCGCGCCTTGCCGAGTTCGTCGATCACGACTGGCGGCATGGCCGTGAGCGCGAGCAGCGACATGGCCGTCGCGGACGTCTTGGCGTTCTGGAAAAACTCGATGTGGCTCGCCTCGGGCTCCATCAGCGGCACGTCGATATGCTGCACGAGCCACAGCAGCGCGGGTTTGGTCTGGTCGATGATCTCGATGCGCTTGCTAAACGCGAAGAGCACGGCGAGCGACCAGAGCCCCTGCGCGTGCTGCGTGGGGTTGTATTCGAAGAACCCCGCCGCTTCGTTCTCGAAGGGGTCGAAGCGGTCGCGGAACCGATGGCTGTCCTGGATGTTTTGCAGCACGTGCCGCCCCGCGCGCAGCGCGCCGTCCTGGATGTCCTGCCCGCCGAATCCTTTGGAAACGGGCATCCCGCGAAAGAGTTTCACCGGCGCGTAGTCGGGCAGCTCCTGCAGGAAAGAGACGGTGCGGAACCGATAGACGGGACGGTCGCGCCACCCGCCCGCGCCGAGCCCCGCGGCGACCGCCAGCTCGTCCAGCATCTTCAGCTTGCGCGAACGCACCGATCCCGATTCGCGCTCCCACCCGAGATTGATGAAGTCGGTGGGAAGCTGAAAGAAGAACTCCGCGCCCTTTTGCGTCATCAGGCCGTGAACGCCCGGCTCGATGCCGCTGCCCTTGCCGTTCGCGTCCACCTCGATCGGCTGGAGCGAGCGGATCACATCGATCTTGATGGCGATGCGTTCGCGATCGACGAGATAGGTTTTGGCGAAAGCCGGGTGGCGCATGACCTGCACGGCGGCGCGCAGCAGGCGCTCTTGCGTATCGCCTTCGAGCCCGACGCCCCAGATCATCGGCGCGGCCTTGTGAAAGACCGTCACGAAGACCGGCAGGTTGCCGAGGTCGGGGATATTCGCCTCTTTGGGCATCGCCATGAGCTTTTCGAAATCGGGATAGATCTGAAAGCTTTTGCGAACGGCGGCGGCCATGGCGAGCTGCTGGAAGAGCGTGAGGTCGATCTCCTGCTCCGAGGCGGGAATGGCCTCGGGCGTGTCGTCGCCCGCGCACGCGGTCATGGCCACGAGCGCGGCGATCAGGATGGCGGCAACGGCGCGTTTCATGCCCGCACCGCCCTACGAACCGCCCCGCGCGCCGCCCCGGACACCGCCGCGCGCAGCGACGCGACCTCGTCGTCGCTCAGGTATCGGTATTGGCCGCGCGCGAGGTCCCCGAGTTGCAGCGGGCCGAACTCCACGCGACGCAGTTTGCGCACGGGATGGAGGATGGCCTCGCACATGAGCTTGACGAGGTGATAGCGTCCCTCGTGCACGATGATGACGAGCCGGTCGTTCGGCCCAGGGTTCTTGAGCACGCGCACGATGGCGGGTTTTGTCTTTCGGCCCTCGACCACGACGCCCTCGCGCAGGGCCGCGAGCGCGCTCGGCTCGACGCGGCCCTTCACCAGCGCGTCGTACACGCGCGGGATGTGCGTCTCGGGGCGCATCAGTTTGTTGGCGAGCGTGCCGTCGTTGGTGAAGAGCAGCAGCCCTTCGGTATCGAAGTCGAGCCGCCCCACGGCCTCGACGCGCGCCTTCACGCCTTCGAGCAGTTCGAACACGGTCGGGCGGTTCTCGGGATCGGAGCGCGTCGTCACATAACCCGCGGGCTTGTGGAGCATGACGTACACGGGCGGCGCGACGCCGCGCACGAGCTTGTCGTCGACGCGCACGTGATCGTGGTCGGGATCGACCGACACTCCGGGCTCGGAGACGACCGTGCCGTTGATGCGGACGCGGCCCTCCTTGACCAGATCGCCGGCCTTGCGGCGCGAGGCCACCCCCGCGCGAGCCAGATACACCACGAGTCGTATGCCCACGTCAGTCCTCTTTCGTCCCGTCGTCGGCATCGCCGTCGTCCGATTCGTCGTCGTCTTCTTCGTCGTCTTCCTCGTCGCCCTCGAACTCGTCGTCGTCCTCGAATTCGTCTTCGTCTTCGAGTTCTTCCTCCGGGTCCAAAGACTCCACCGTATCTCCGTTTTCGGCGCTCTCGCCCCCGCTCGGTTCGTCGCCGCTTTCGGGATCGGCGTCGGGAATGAGCTCGAGTTGCCGCTCGTCTTCGCCATCGGGCGCGGGATCGCCGACCTTGCGAAACTCGTCGGTGTCGTCTTCGCCGAGGGACTCGATCTCCTTGAGCGTCGGCAGTGACGAGAGGTTCATCAGGTTGAAGATCTCGAGAAATTCCTGCGTGGTCCCATAGATCAGCGGTTTTCCCGGCACATCCTTGCGACCCAGGATGCGCACGAGCTTCTTCTCGACGAGCATGCCCACCGCGCTGGTGCTGTCCACGCCGCGGATGTTTTCGATCTCGGGCTTCGTGATCGGCTGGTTGTACGCGATGATCGCCAGCGTCTCGAGCGCCGCCTTCGACAGGCGCGTGGGTTTTTGCTCCACGAGTCGCTTGATCCAATCCGCGTTTTCGGGGTTCGTGCGGTATTGGTAGCCCGACGCGACCTCGTCCAGATAGATGCCGCGTCCGTCGGTGCGCGACTCGTCCTTCATCTCGTCGAGAATCTGCTTGAGTTCGCGGGTCGGCATGTCGTCGAGCACCGCGCGGATCTTGGCGAGCGGCAGCGGCGCGTCGCTCACGAAGATGAGCGATTCGATGATCGACTTGATCCGGCTATTTTCCGTCGTCATCGCCCGCCGCTCCCCCGTTCGTTTCGCCGGCATCGGGCGCTTCGTTCTCGCCCGTCGCCGCCTCGTTCGCCGCGTCGTCGGTCGTCGCGCCCGCCTCGGCCGTTTGCACCCGCGCCATGACGTGAATCGACGCCAGCCGGTCCTCCTGAAACACGCGCACGAGACGCAGTTTCATGAGTTCCAGCAGCGCCAAAAAGGTCGTGATCATCTCGCTCTTCGTCGTCTTTTCGTCGAAGAGCTGCTCGAAGATCACCGAGCCCTTGGCCGCGAGAAGCTCGGTGAGCTGCGTCATCCGTTCGCGGATCGACCAGCGGTCGGGCGCAATATAGTGAATGCGCTGGTCCAGGGGAACCCGTTTGAGCACCTCGCGGAATGCGCCGAGCAGTTCCGACATCTCGACCTCGAGGTAACCCGACGACTGGCGCGCCTCCTCGAGTTCGGGCGAAGGGAATTTGCGGGCGAACACATCGCGGCCCAGCATGGGGCGGTCGCCGATCTCGGCGGCGGCCTCGCGGTAGCGGGCGTATTCGAGCAGTTGCCGCGCCAGCTCCTCGCGGGGGTCGGGGCCCTGCTCGCCGTCCTCGAGTTCTGGCCGGGGCAGCAGCATGGCGCTCTTGATTTTGGCGAGCGTCGCCGCCATGACCAGATACTCGCCCGCGACGTCGATGTTGAGTTCCTTCATCAGGTCGAGAAACTCCAGATACTGCCGCGTGATCTCGGCCATCGGGATGTCGAAGATCTCATACTCGTTTTTGCGCACGAGGTGCAGCAGCAGGTCCAGTGGACCCTCGAAGCTGTCGATGCGAATGCGGTACTCGTCCATCGGGCGCGTTCTACAGTCCGAGGGCGGAACGCACCGCCGTCATGGTGGCCGACGCCGTCTCGCGCGCCTTGTCGTTGCCCGCCGCGATGATGCGGTCGAGCGCGGCGGGGTCGGCCTCGAACTCGCGCCGCCGCGCCTGAATGGGCCCGAGCTGCGCGTTGATGCGTTCGATGAGCGGCTTCTTGCACTGCAGGCAGCCGATGCCCGCGGTGGTGCAGCCGGTGCGCACCCACTCCAGATTCTCCTCGGTGTCGTAGGCCTTCCACAGCGTGTAGACCGGACAGATGGAGGGATCGCCCGGATCGGTCCGCCGCTGGCGGG